>CAYRXO010000175.1:0-7546 GCA_964428215.1 uncultured Candidatus Accumulibacter sp.
AATTTTCGAAACAAGAACAGATCTGGAGTTGCGCCGGGGTGGCGCCCCGTGTTAGAGCCCGGTAGTGGCCTCCTCCTTCTTCTCCCGCTCGGCGGGCTTCACATCGGTGCGCTGCTCCGGCAGTGTGGCCTTGAGCAGGGCTTCTGCATGCGCCACGGTGATGGTGTTGCTGGCCAGCATCAGATCCACCGCCTCCACCTGGCGGGCGCTTTCATGTTGCGCAGGATGCGCGTGACGTCTGGGGTGAACTGCTTGTCCTGCAGCAAGGTGATGGCCTCGGGGCAGATGCCTTCGAGCAGGTTGATGCGCCGGTTGATGGAGCTGAGGTTGACGTTGAACGCCCGGGCGAGCCTTTCCTTGCTGACGCCCCGGTCGATCGCGTGGCGGATCATGTAGTGTTCTTGGATGGTCCCAGCGCCTCTCGCACTTTCGGATGCGTCAGCACGTACATTGGAAGGTCGGTGGCTGCAGCCACCTCACGTGCTGAATACAGCCTTGCGTGCCGGCTCACGACCACGTCGCTACTGCGTTGCCAAGTGGATTCGTGCAAGGTGCGGCGCTCGAAGTCCAAGATCTCGTCCAGTGTATAAGTGATGCGCTTCGAAAGCTTGAGGTACCTCGGCCCCCGGCCCTCGGTTCTCCGGGGAGGATTTGGCGGAGACCTTGCCGCGCTACGTCTTCCTGTACAACAATCAACTGCCCCAATCGGCTTTGGGCAGTCAGACGCCTACCCAAACGATGCAGAAATGGTTTATTTCAAACCCGAGCTCTTTCATCGAAAACCGGATGATCGGACGGGATGTGACATTTTTCGGGTACCAGATCATTTGTGGACGATGCGCTGACGCGCACCGGGCCGCTGGCGGTGAAAAAGTCAGGCGACTTTTCCACCGTGGGTCCCTTCGTCCACAAGCTCCACCGAGCTCTATCCGGTTCGGATAGAATCGCAGAAAGTCAAACCCCATCGAATGACCGGTTAACCGACCACATTCGGCAGGGTTCCACTTGTCCTCCCGTATTTACTGTCCAATCAAACGGAGCCACCTTTCAGCCAGTCGTCGGGTTGATTCCGGTCCGGCCGTCTCTCTTCAGAAGTTCGCGACTTGCCACTGCCAGTCGCCGCGCCCTTCCTGTTTCAGGGCTGTATTGTAGAATTCGTAGAAATATTCATTCGAAGGCCGTACATTTTGCCTTCTCATAGCAGGTAGCCTCCGCCCACAGCGGGTCCAATTGGTTCATAATTCTTTCTTGCCATGGGTTGTTGCCATGGGGTATGCGACACACTTCGGGGGTGTTGCCCCGCTGACCGGGAGAAATCCCGTCCTGCTAATGCATCCTGCTTCCTTACCGGAATGATCTGCTCCACAGACACCGGATTTGGTCTTCAACTACTCTCAGGGTCAATAATATGCGCTCAAACATGCTCGAAACGGTTCTCAACGATCTGAACGGAACCTCCGCCGACATTGAGGCTTCGGCGATCATTTCTTCAGACGGTCTGATGATGGCTGCCTTGTTGCCAAACACGCTCGACGAGGACCGGGTCGGTGCGATGAGTGCGGCAATGCTCTCGCTGGGTGATCGTACGGCACGCGAACTGGCGCGCGGAACACTTGAACAGGTGCTGATCAAGGGCGAAAAAGGTTATGTGATGATGGTCCAGGCCGGGCCTGACGCTGTGCTCACCGTTCTGGCCAAGGCTAACGCCAAACTCGGCCTCGTTTTCCTGGATGTCCGTCGCGCCGCGAAAGCCGTCGGACTCGTGCTTGGCTAAAGACCATGCATTTCTCTCAACCACCCCGAAGAATGATCGCCTTGTCCGGCTCCGTCGCTTCCGCACCCTTTCTCGCAAAGGGAGAGGAAGGATTGGCGAGTCGTGTGGCGGCTTTCATTTCGAGCCGTCTCCGATCATGAAAGACATGGATCCGGCATGGGTTGTCGGAGAGGCCCGTGAATATACTTTGCCGCTTTTCGACGGTAGTCAGCGGCGGGTTTTTGTCACCGACAACGAAACGGCCTATCCACATGGCAAGCTGATCGTCTCGCGTACGGACACCGAAGGGATAATCACGCTGGGCAACCAGTCTTTCGTCGATATGTCAGGATACCAGGAGTCCGAACTGATCGGGCAACCGCACTGCATACTCCGGCATCCGGAAATGCCTGCCGCCGCATTTCAGGATCTTTGGGAAACGATCAGCGTCGGCAGGCAATGGCACGGCTACGTCAAAAATCTGCGCAAGGATGGGGGCTTTTACTGGGTTTATGCCACCGTTGTGCCCAATATCCGCCAGGGGCGGATCGTCGGCTATACCTCGGTGCGTCGCGAACCGTCGCGTCAGAAAGTGATCGCGGCCGAAGCCATGTATCGGAGCATGCGCTGATCATGAACATCAATTTTACGATCAGTCCCAGTTTTCCAACAGAGCGCATTTCCGACTGGTACATCTTCAATACCTGGTTGCAACGCGCCTTGTCCATCCCGATTCATCTCGAGCTGTACAACGATTTCGGCGCGCAGCGTCAAGCCATCGCCGATGGTCTGGTGGACTTGATCTACGCCAATCCGTTTGATGCATCTTTGCTGGTCAGAGAACGGAATTTTCTCGCCGTTGCCGGGCCACCGGGAGGCGATGAGATGGTCATTTTCACCGCCGCTGCCAAACCGTTCGAACAAATCACCGACCTGCAAAGCGGCTTGCGCTTGTCCTGTACCGACGATCCAAGCGTAAACACCGTCGGGCGGATTTTGCTCGAACCCGCCGACCTCGATGCCAGCGATATCGTCATCTTGCCCACGGAAACCTACATCCAGGTCACACGTGCCGTCCTGCGCGACCAAGCCGATATCGGTTTCATGCCCGTCGATGCCTTTTCCGCACTTTCCAAGGTCATTCAACGTGATCTGCGCGTCCTGGTGACCAGCCAGTTGCACGTCATTCACCATTCTTTTCTGGTCGGCCCCGCGCTGCACGAGCGTAGCGAAGAAATCACCAACCTGCTGACCACGTTGCACGAAACGGAAAAGGGGCGCCAGATGCTGGCCGGACTGGGCAGCGAACGTTGGCGGCGTATTGCCCACGAAGATGTGGAATTGATGATCGACATTATCTCGACCCTGACGCAATGAGTCTGCAGTGAGCCTGTTCATCACCGACCCGGACAATCCGGACAGAATTCGCACGCCTTCTCCTCCAGCCTCTTTTGGTCTGCCGGTGCGAACTCTGCACATTGCCGCCCACTGGCGGAATCCGGCGACGGGGGCTTTGCTGGCGGCAGAAATCGGACGCAACCCGGCCAACCTACATTTGCACGTTCAACGGATTTCACTGTGGAAAAGCCTTTGCGACGAGCACGAACTCGGTGCGGCCGTCGTCGATTTGTGTCTGACACTCGGACCACTTGGATTGGACTTGCGCAAACGCATGCTGCTCCGCTACCGCCAGGCCTTGTTGAGAGTCGGTCTGGCTGAATTCCTTGAACGGAGTCTGGTCGCTGGCGCCGATCGTCATGATCCGCAAGTGGCTCGGCCCGGAGTAGTTCTAGCGCGACCGGTTGCCGGAAGACGGCAATTTCTCCGTAACGCCCACCTGCGAAAAACATGACAGACAAGCGTTCGGAGACATCTCTGCCTATCCACCTGTTTCTGATCGAAGTGAGTGGCATGGACGCGCGATTGATCGGCCTGTCGCTCGAAAGGCATATGAAGGGTCGCGTGCAGTTGACCAACGATCTGACCCATGCTCAGGCAGCGCTGATCGATTTTGACCGTCGCGGCGCCGAGCAGGCGCTGCAACGCCTTCCTCCCGGGATGCAACTTGGAGTAGTCGGCTATGCGCTGAACCCAAAAGAATTCACCAATAAATTTGCCGGTATTCCGATTATTGGCAAGCCGCTCAATCTCGAAAATTTATGGGCTGCGCTGACGCGCGCGATCAACGAACCACCCACGCCGTCAAGCTCAGCCGCGCCGGACACGCCCCCTCCTTCCGCTCTCGAAACGCCAAAAACCCTTGGCGACAGCATAGATACCGAGGAAGGGATTGAACTCTGTGGTGTATTCGATGATTTGCCGGTCACTCGGACCGAAAATCTGCCGGAGAAACTTTTTTTTGATCCGGATGATTATTTGGTCGGCCAGTTGTTTCGCGCGGTTGTCAAAAGCCAGGCCTCACAGCGTCCTTTGGCTGTCGCCGGCTTGTATCGGCTGATCAGGGTGGTTTTGAAACCGGTGCCGCAGTGTGTGACCGCCTTTCGGGAAACCCGCCTGCGTCCGATTTCCATGACCCAGTTGCCACCGGCAACCACCCGCATCGTCTACGACCCGGGCTCTCAGGATCTTACCGGCACGGAAATCGCTTTTGCGACCGAAGACATACTGTGGAATGTTGCCGCCTGGGCAGCCAGAGGCCGCCTGCCACTCGGTAGTGATCCGTATCGACAGGTCTGCCTAAAGTCCTGGCCGAACTTCACCCGCACCTTTGTCCCACCACACGCATTGCGTATCGCTGCGCTTTGGGTACGTGGTTATGCCAGTCCGATTGACATCGCCTCCAAACTGGCCATTCCACAACGATACGTTTTTTCCTTTTACACCGCGGCACACTTTGCTGGATTATTGCTTTACGAACCCTTGGCCTTGGCGGCGAAAACCAGCCAGCCGGACCTGCAGACCCCTCCTCCTCCTGTGCATGCCCCGCCGGTGAAACGGCCTTCATTGCTCGCCCGGATTTTGAAAAAACTCCTCAATGCGGTCTGATCGACTTCCACACAACAAGATCATCTTTTCTGGCACCGTCGGTGCCGGAAAGAGCACCGCCATCGCCGCATTGAGTGATGTTTTGCCGATTTCGACCGAAGCTATGGCCAGCGATGCCGCCGCGCAACTGAAGAAAACTACCACCGTAGCCATGGACTATGGCATTCTTATCCTGCAGAGCGGCGAAAAAGTGATGCTCTATGGTACGCCGGGGCAGGAACGTTTCAACTTTATGTGGGACATCCTGTCCGAAGGCGGCATCGGCTTGGTGCTGTTGATCAACAACACTACTCCTGACCCTTTGCATCATCTTGAAAAATATCTTCATGCATTCAAACGGTTTATTTCGGACACCGCGGTTGCCATCGGCATCACACATATGGACCGCTCGCAAATGCCCTCGATCATCGATTATCGCAGCCGGCTGGCGCATATTGGGCTCAGTCCCCCGCCTGCCGTTTTCCGCGTCGATGCGCGGCGAAGAGATGATGTGGCAATGGTCGTGAAAGCGCTTCTTTATACTTTAAATCCTGGGCTGATTGATGCTTGAGATCATCTCTGAATCCTACCTGAACGTGACTCCTTATGGCGCCTGGCGTGCCACTGCCAATGCCGATGGCAACTTGGAACGACACACCTTGCAGGCGATTCTTCGTGAGCCCGTCTCACCCTTGCTGACGGTCGAGAACGCTCTTGCCTGGACGGGTGAAGCGTCCACCGAACAGGCTCTCGAACAGCTGTTGCATCTACAGGAAAATGCCTGTCTCGAAGCGTGGAGTTCGCCACGATCGGCGCCGCTGGAGTCTCTGGAAATCAGTTTGCCGCCGCTGCTCGCCGCAATCAGCGACACCCATCAGGCGGTACTGGCTGACCGCATGGGTTTTTGTCTGGCGGTTGCCGGTTATCCAATCGAGCAGGGTGAGGCATTGGCCGCCCTCGGCGCGGACATTCTATCGGTTGCCGATCGCCAAACGGTGGCCTTGTCCAAATTGGACGACCAGCTGCTCGACGGGTGGGGCAACGTTGATGCCGCTGGAGTCAGCGGGCTGAGTTTCTGGCCGATGCATGTTGGCCGCATCCGGCTGGCGCTTGCCGTACGTGGGCGCCCCCGTTTCAATCAGGCCTGTTTTGCCGAGCTAGTATGGTCACTCTGCGTACGCTACGGACAAATCTGAACGACACCCCGACAAGCCTTCAGTAAGAGCATCGGCCAACAGCGGTTTGCTTTTACTGTTTCCGCACTGCCTGCTTCGTCAAGAGCGACTGGCCTGACCAAACGTGGCATCTCGACAGGCCCTGGCGTCAACTTGTCACCACCCGAAACGTTTGAGACCTGTTTCCTTCGGACAATTTGCTGCACGCAAGCATCCCGGCAATTGCTCTGTTTGGAAAGCAAGTCGATAAGGCGAGGGGTAACCATTTAGCCGCTACTGCCAAGAAGGTCACAACAATCTGAAAAGTCGTTTGCTTATACTATTTGCGACGGTTTCTTTGACACGGATTGTCAGCGTTCGTCGAAGAAGCGTCAGACATCCGGAATCGGTGCTCGTTTTCCTGCTGCATCTGATTTCCATCTTTCGGTTATTGCTTCAGGTTCAGCCATGTCCTCAACGTTACTGAATAGTGCCCTAAACGCTTTGCATGACCGGTCTGCCGGTGTTGTCGCGGCAGCAATCTTTGCCTTCGATGGTTTGGTGATTGCTTCTTCGCTGCCAGTCGATATCGACCAAGAGCGTTTTGGATCCATGGTTGCCGCCATCCTTTCGTTGGGAGCGCGAACCACCCGCGAGCTGGGTTGCGGCAATCCTCAGCATTTGTTGGTCAAAAGCGACCAGGGGCACCTGTTGCTGGTCCAGGCTGGAGCGGAAGCGATCATGGCGGCTGTCATCAAGGCCGAAGCCAGTCTGGACATCGTCATCGAAGACGTATTGCAAACGGCAACAGACGCAGGACGGCTCCTGGGCTGAAATCAACAGATGATCAACCATCCGCAAGCATCAACATTTTGCCATGATTCGCCGCAACGTTTTTCCTCTTTCCTGGCGCCATGTCGGACGTGATGTGCCGGGACGAAGAATGGGGGAAGCTGGACAGATATTTCGAATCGCAAGCCAATGGAAGAACTATTGGTGTCAAAATTCGGGGAAAGATCGGCCGCTGTCCCCAACGTATTGCGGTCCGCCAAGCCGGGTTCGACAGACTGAGGCAGAGTGAGGACACAACCATTCCTCCCGATAGTCTGAACACCAGGGATGCTTAAGGAAACGCGGATTTATTCGGGTTTGCTGCCCAGGAGCAAAACTAACCAATTGATTCTATAGTGCCTACGATTTTGAAAAGCCAATAAATCTGCGTTTCCTTAAGGATGGCAGAGATACCAACTGATTCAATAGTTTTATAGTATGACTCTGAAATGGCAGCGTAATTTAATTTTCAGGCGCCAAGAATGATCGCACCGCTCTCTTCGGAATATCAGCAAGCCCAACCGGACCCGAGCACAGCTGACACCAACGTTTCTCGTCAGCCTTCTCTGTTCGACAGGCAAGGCAAACAGCCAATTGCACTTTTTTTGCTCGAAGTGAGTCATCTTGACGCTCGACTACTGGAACTTTCGCTTACCCGTCCGACAGCGAAGACGATTCACCTGGTGGCTGACATGGCCAGCGCGGAGGTGGTACTGGTGGATTGTGATCTGCCACAAGCCACAGGCGCTGTTCAACTGGCTTTGTCCACTCCGGGGCTTGCTGTCGTTGGTTACGCAGCCAATCCGAAAGAAAGCCATCGTCA
>CAYRXO010000176.1:0-7538 GCA_964428215.1 uncultured Candidatus Accumulibacter sp.
CTTGGCAATGAGGCCGATGTCGGTCTTGCTGAAACCGAGATCGAGATAGAACGGTGTCGCCAGCGCGGTAGCCAGCGAATCGCCAAGCTTGTAAAGAAAAATGAAGACAAGGATCAGCAATGCGTCCCGCCAGCCCTGGCGGCCGACGAATTCGTGGAAGGGTTCGATCACCGCTTGACGCAGCGTCTTCGGAGCGCCGCTGACCGTCGGTTCGGCGACCAGCAGGACCATCAACATTCCCGGCAGCATGAATGCGGCGGTTATCCAGAAGACCTGTCCCCAGGGCAGGGTATCGGCAAGGATCAGCGACAACGAACCCGGTACCAGTCCGGCGATGCGATAGGCATTGACATGCACCGAATTGCCGAGACCGAGTTCGCTATCGGCGAGTATTTCCCGGCGGAAGGCGTCGAGCGCCACGTCCTGCGTCGCCGACAGAAAGGCCAGCAGCGACGACAGCCAGATCACCGGCGTCAACTGGCTGTTCGGCGAGAAGCCGCCGAGCAGGCCGATGGCGAACAACAGCCCGATCTGTGACAGCAGCATCCAGCCGCGCCGCCGGCCGAGCGGCAGTCGGCAGCGGTCGAGCAGCGGCGCCCAGAGAAACTTCCAGGTATAGGGAAACTGGATCAGCGCGAAAAAGCCGATCGTCTGCAGATCGACGCCTTCGCTGCGCAGCCAGGCAGGCAACAGATTGAGCAGCAGATAGAGCGGCAGTCCGGAACTGAAACCGGTGAACACACAGATCAGCATCCGCCGGGTGAACAGCAGGCGCCAGCCATTCACTTTCAAGCGCGACGTCCGAGTCGATAGAAGGCCAGGCTGCCGTTGAGATTGGGATCGTTCTCGACTTGCCGACCCATTTCATCGAAGGCCAGACGTTCGCGAATTTCGATGTCGAGACGCGCGCACAGATCTTCGAAATCGACGATGGTGAAAAAGCGGACGTTCGGCGTTTCGAACCAGTCGTAAGGCAGGTCTTCGGAAACCGGCATGTGGCCCGCGGCAATCGCTGACCGGTTGCCGCGGTAGGCGAAATTCGGGAAGCTGACCACGGCTTCCTCGCCGACGCGCAGCATTTCGCTGAGGATGTGTTCGGTGGCACGCATCGTCTGCAGAGCCTGCGAGATGATCACGTGGTTGAACGAGTCGTCCTCGAAACCCGACAGTCCGCTGTCGATGTTCATCTGGATGACGTCCACCCCGTTGCGCAGACAACCGAGGATGCTGTCGCGGTCGATTTCGACGCCGTAACCGGAAACGTCGCGCGTTTCGCGCAAATAGCGCAGCAGCCGGCCATCGCCACAGCCGAGATCGAGCACCCGCTCGCCGGGTGGAATCCAGCCGGCAATGACCGCGAAATCGAAGCGCTCGCGTTGTTCGGCGCGGACCTTTCTTTCGTGCTCGGTCATAAAACGATGTTCTCCAGATAAGCGCGCAGGACGGAGTGGTAATGCTTGTCGTCGAGCAGGAAGGAGTCGTGTCCGGCATCGCAATCGATTTCGGCATAGACGACGCGTAAGCGGTTGTGCAGCAGAGCAAAGACGATTTCACGCGAACGCGCCGGTGCGAAACGCCAGTCGGTCGAAAAGCTGGCAACAAAGAAACGCGCCTTGGCACGCGCCAGCGCCGCCGCCAGATTGCCATCATAGGCGTAGGCCGGGTCAAAGTAGTCGAGCGCCTTGGTCGTCATCAGATAGGTGTTGGCGTCGAAGAAACCGGCGAATTTGTTGCCTTGGTAGTGCAGATAGGATTCGATCTCGAAATCGACGTCGTAGCTGAAGCGGTACTGCCCATGCCGCAACTGACGGCCGAACTTCTCGCCCATCTGACTATCGGAAAGATAGGTGATGTGGCCGACCATGCGTGCCAGCCGCAGGCCCTTGGCCGGAACGACACCGTGATCGGCGTAGTAGCCGTCATGAAAATCGGGATCGGAAAGAATCGCCTGCCGCGCGACTTCATTGAAAGCGATGTTCTGCGCCGTCAGTTTGGGCGCCGAAGCGATCACCAGCGCATGGCGGATGCGCTCGGGGAACTGCAGCGACCAGGCAAGCGCCTGCATGCCGCCCAGGCTGCCGCCGATGACCGCCGCCCAGGTGTCGATGCCGAGGTGGTCGGCGAGCCGGGCCTGCGCGGCGACCCAGTCTTCGACCATCACCAATGGAAAGGCCGCGCCATAACGACGGCCGCTTTCCGGATTGATCGACAAGGGCCCGGTCGAGCCGTAGCAACCGCCGAGGTTGTTCACCCCGACGACGAAAAAGATGTTGGTGTCGAGCGGCTTGCCGGGTCCGATCAGATTGTCCCACCAACCGAGATTATCGGGATCATCGGCGTAACGTCCAGCAACATGGTGGCTGCCGGACAGGGCGTGGCAAACGAGGACCGCGTTCGAACGTGCCGCGTTGAGCATGCCGTAGGTTTCGTAAACCAGTTCGAAAGCCGGCAATAACGCGCCGCTGCGCAGGCTGAACGGCTCGGCGAAATGAACTTTCTGCGCGCTGACCCAGCCGACCGAATTGTCTCCTGACATACCTGACCGTATCGCAAAATGAAGGCAAACAAAAAACCCAGCCGACTGAACTGGCGGACTGGGTTTGCCGCGCTTTAGCCGTATTTATCAAGCGCCCGCAAGCTGAACGTTCAAATCGGCGCCAAGGTTGCGAAAGTTACCCGGCAGCCGGGCAAATGTCAATTCGTTCTATTGATTCAATTGTCACCGTCGTCACAGCGATGGTTTGTATTACCAGCGACGGCGAAAATTACGGACTTGCCGTCACGTGTCTTCCAGTTTCGGTCGTCCGGTGGCATGAAAAGACACGGGCACCCAGCAAGTTCAGTTACCCCGGCAATAGCCAACGCGGCGCTGTTTCACGTGAAACAGTGTGCCACAGCCCCCCATCTGTCTGTGGCAGTTATTGACTGGCGACACGCTTGCGAACGCGCGTTGCCGGCTGCGCAGGTGCCGCTGGCGTCGAAGGTTCTTCCGACTTGGCGGCGGCTGTCTTGCGGGCAGATGGCTTCGCTTCGCGCTTCTCGAATTCGAAACCGACTTTGCCGTCGGCCCCACGGACCAGAAACGCCGAGAATTTACGACGCGTGCGCGCCGAAACGAAATCGCGCAGCAAGTCGGTACGCCCATCGCTGAGCAGTTTGCGCATCTGTTCCGGGGCAATCACTTGCTGCAGGATCGTCTTGCCAGAACGGAAGTCACAACTCTTGCTGGCGCCTTGCGATTTCTCGCAGACATAAGCCACTCCACGTTCGAAAACGCGCTGGCCGCATTTTGGACACGCACCGAGCGATTCGCTCTGTGAAAAATCGACCTCTTCGCCAACACCGTCTTCGCCATTGCTCTGGCCGAAATCGAACTCCGGTGCATTATCGGCATTCAGGCGGATCAGTGCATTGAACGGACGTCCCATTTTGTTGCGGAAACCGGTCAAGGGACCGACACGACGTTCCTTGAGCAGTTCTTCGATTTCGCTGGCTTCGAACTGCCGTCCGGCGACAATTTTCCACAGGCCGTAATCGCAGTGCTGACACTGAAACTTCTTGTACGTTTCCTTGATCAGCCCGCCGCATTTCGGACAAGGCGTGCCGAGTTCGCCAAAATCACCCGGTATGGTGTCGTTGTCGTAGCTCTTGGCGCGCTCGACGATGCGTTGGGTCATCGCCGCGATTTCGGTCATGAAATCCTGCCGCGACATTTCGCCACGTTCCATGCGGGCGAGTTTCCATTCCCACTCGCCGGTCAGTTCAGGCGCGGTCAATTCGGGAATGCCGAGCCCGTTGAGCAGCGTCATCAAGGAAAAAGCCTTGGCGGTCGGTTGCAGTTCGCGCCCTTCGCGATTGAGATATTGCTCGGCGAGCAGGTTCTCGATGATCTGCGCGCGTGTGGCCGGTGTGCCGAGGCCACGGCCGGCCATCGCGCTGCGCAGTTCCTCGTCGTCCATGCTTTTGCCGGCGCCTTCCATGGCGGTGAGCAGGCTGGCTTCGGAATAGCGCGCCGGTGGCCGCGTGCTATGGCTGCTGAGCAGCACATCATCGGTGTGCACCACCTCAGCGGGCTGCACGGCGACCAGATTGCCTTCTTCGCCTTCCTGCGCTTCACGCCCGTAGACCGCCAGCCAACCGGGTTGCACCAGGATCTTGCCCTCGGTTTTGAATGGTTGTTGTTCGACTCGCGTGATGCGTGTGGTGATCAGGTATTCAGCGGCAGGGAAGAAGACGGCCAGAAATCGTTTGACAACCAGATCGTACAGCTTGGTTTCCGGTTCGGAAAGCGACTTCGGCGCCTGCAACGTCGGAATGATCGCGAAGTGGTCGGAAATCTTGGCGTTGTTGAAAATACGCTTGTTAGGCTGCACCCAATGCCGGTCAAGAATCTGCTGGGCGTGCGGCACGTAGCGGGCAAGCAACTGCTCATCGTGTCCTTTGGCAGGTCCTGCACCGGTGAGCATGCCCAGCGTATTGACCACCGTCGCACGGTAATCCTCGGGCAAGGCACGCGAATCGGTACGCGGGTAGGTGAGAACCTTGTGCTTTTCGTACAGCGCCTGCGCCAGAGCCAGTGTCGCTTTGGCCGAGAAACCGAAACGGCTGTTCGCCTCGCGCTGCAGGCTGGTCAGATCGTAGAGCAATGGCGAGAGCTGGGTGGACGATTTCGTTTCCTCGCTGACCACGCCCGGCTTGCCGAGAGTCGATTCCCGGATGGCGACGGCTTTCGCCTGATCCCACAACCGGTCGGCGCGCGCGTGTTCGTCGTCGTCCTTGTTCTTGAAATGTTCGTCGAACCATTTGCCGCGATACTCACCGGCAGTGCAGGTGAAGACGCCTTCCAGCTCCCAGTATTCGCGCGGCTTGAAGCGGCGGATACGCTCCTCGCGCTCGACGATCAGCGCCAGCGTCGGCGTTTGCACCCGGCCGACGGTCGTCAAGTGGAAGCCGCCCGTTTTCGAGTTGAACGCGGTCATCGCGCGCGTGCCGTTGATGCCGACCAGCCAGTCCGATTCCGAACGGCAGACTGCCGCGTCGGCCAGCCCGTGCATCTCGCTGCCCTGGCGCAGACGAGAAAAACCATCGCGGATGGCCTGCGGAGTCATCGACTGCAGCCACAGCCGTTCAACCGGCTTGCCGGACTTGGCGTGCTGCACGATGTAATTGAAGATCAGTTCGCCTTCGCGACCGGCATCACAGGCGTTGACCAGGCTGAGCACGTCCTTGCGCCTGATCAGGCGGAGCAGCAATTTCAAACGCGCTTCGGTTTTGGCAATCGGTTGCAAGCTGAAATGCGGCGGGATGACCGGCAGATGGGCGAAGGACCACTTGCCGCGCTTGACTTCGTATTCTTCTGGACAGGCCAGTTCCAGCAGATGGCCGATGGCGGAGGCCACCACATACTCGTCGTTCTCGAAATAATCGTCGGCACGGGTAAAACCGCCGAGTGCACGCGCAATGTCGGCGGCGACAGAAGGCTTCTCGGAGATGATCAGTTTCTTGCTCATGGGGAGGTCTTCGGCAAGCCGGAAGTCGGCAAATGAAGCGACTGGCAAACAGACGCCGTGGAAAAGGTCAATAAACGCTCAATCCATAATAAAAGGTGAAGATGGCGCTTGGCAAGCCGGGCGGCCATAACCAGCAAGTCAGGGCCTGTGAACGGGAAGCCTGTCGTCAGCCGAAATCGGCTCGGCGGCCGGACAGTTCAATGATCTGCCTGGCGTTGATATCGCCCGCCGGGCAAAGCGGCCACCTTGCCGGCCAGTTCCAGATGGAACAAGCTGACTGACAGTTCTTCGGCCGACAACTTGCAGCGATCGAGCAGCTCGTCGAACGGGCAGGGATCGTAACCCAGAGCAGTCAGCACGTCGTCAGCGGCCTTCGGCACGGCCGATGGCCGCTCGACCGCCACGGTATCCGCCTGCCACGCCAGTTCATCGAGAATGTCCTGTACCGTTTCGACCAGCTTGGCGCCCTGTTTGATCAGTTTGTGACAACCGCGCGACTGGGGAGAATGAATCGACCCGGGTATGGCGAAAACTTCACGGCCCTGTTCGGCCGCCAGACGGGCGGTGATCAACGATCCGCTTTCGGCAGTGGCTTCGACCACCAGCGTGCCGGATGAACAACCGGCAATCAACCGGTTGCGACGCGGAAAATTGGCCGCCACCGGTGGCGTACCGAGCGGAAATTCCGACACGATCGTTCCCTGCTCGACGATGGTGCAAGCCAAAGCGTGATTGGCCGCCGGGTACAGACGATCGATACCGGTGCCGATGAAAGCGACCGTCGCGCCCTTGGCGGCCAAGGCGCCGCGATGCGCGGCGGCGTCGACGCCGAGCGCCAGACCACTGTTGACGGTCAGCCCGGCCCGGCTCAGAGCAGCGGCGAAATGCTCGGCATTCCTGCTGCCTTGCGGCGTCGGATTGCGGCTGCCGACGATGGCAATCGCCGGTGTGTTCAATAGTTCCACGCGGCCACGCACGTAAAGCAAGACCGGCGGATCCGCAATCTGCAGCAAAGCCCGCGGGTAGGTCGGGTCGGCAAGGCAGATTAGCGTATGTCCCGGCTGGTCGGCCCAGATCATCGCCCGGTCGACGGCGGACTGATTGTCGGTCGTCAATAACAGTCGGGTGGCTTTTTCACCGATCAGTTCGGCGAGCGCTCGTTGTCCGCTGGCAAAGATCGTCTCCGGCAGTCCGAACGCGCTGAGCAGTTTGCGCTGCGTTTCGCCACCGATGCCAGGAATCAGCGTCAGGCGCAACCAGCTGGACAAGGACTCCGTCGGTTCCATGGCTATTTCAGCGAACGATCGCCAGCCGCTGAAACAGTCTCAGCCGTCACTCTGAAACACGCTGTAGAAGTCGACCCGGCCATCGGCAGTGTGAAATTGGTCTTATGGGGTGCGTACGAAATCATTGGTCTCGACCGTGCCATCCGCCTGGACGATCAAGCCGTAGGAAATGCGTTCGAAGGTACGGAAGATGAACAGCAGACCTTGACGATGCGCTGGCACGACAACCTGTTCGCGGCGGTCCTGATCATCGCGCTGTTCGAGCACCCGGTTGCGCAGCAAGCTGAGCACGTGACCGACCTCGAGGCCATCGGCCTTGCCGCGGCTGATGGCAACGACCGAGCCGAAGCCGCCGACGCCGACGCCGCCATATACCGACAATACGCGGCCATCGATGTTCTTTTCCGGTTTGTGTGGCACATAGGCCATCAGTTCAGGGCGTACCAGTGGCAGCAACCGGTCGCCACGATTGATTTCCTGTTTGGCGGAGAGAATCTCGAAGACCGCGGGTTCGCCGGGCTGCAGCTGTTGTGCCGTGCCGAGATAGAAGGCTTCGTAACCGAGCACATCGCGCGTCTCGGGGTCGTGCAAGGGATTGCCGTTGCGATAGACATGCCATAGATCAACTTTGGGATCGGCGTTGCCGACATAAGCGCGATCGGTGGGACCCAGGAAGACGCGGCCCTCCTGAGTGGCGACGATGCGTGCGGCACTGTCCAGGCCGTTCGCTTCGATGATCAGC
>CAYRXO010000177.1:0-7394 GCA_964428215.1 uncultured Candidatus Accumulibacter sp.
TCTACACAAGCGTTCACACTCTTTCCCTACACGACGCTCTTCCGATCTCGGCTGGGCCTCCCGCTGAAACGCTGCCGTCAGCGTCTGCACCGCAATCTGAGCGGCGATTTCACCGTAATAGTGCCCACCCATGCCATCGGCAACAACCATCAGCAGGGCCTCGCGGGAATAGCAATAGCCGAGACGGTCTTCATTGTTGACTCGCCTGCCGATACGGCTTTCGTGATAAACGGTAAATTTCATTAGTTTTTCGACTTCTTGAGTTTACCGACCACCTGATTCAGCCAGGTGACTTTCGGTGGAGAAGGAGGGAGGGGGGGAGTGGTTGCCACAACTTCGGTCAGCGCCTTCTGCAGGGCGAAAACACTTTGTGGGCGATAACGGTGATTCAGGCACATGCACCAGTCGATCGTTTCCAGCAGCTGATCGGAATATTTTCCTTCCCAGCGCACCATTGCCGGCTCCAGGCGGTCGTTTTCCAGACGCGTATCGGCGGGCAAGGGTGTGCACCCCGAAATACAGGCATACATGGATGCGCCGACGCTATAAATGTCGCTCCAAGGACCGAGCAGATCCCGTTGGCGATAATGTTCGGGCGAAGCAAAGCCCGGGGTATACATCGGCTTGAGCATCGGTGTATCGCAGGCCAACGTTTGTCGCGCTGCACCGAAATCGATCAGTACCGGTGCATGATTGTTGCGCATGTAGATGTTCGAAGGTTTCAGATCGAGATGCAGCAGCCGATGCGCATGCACCTCGCGTAAGCCGTTCAACATTCTGGTGAATACATTCCGGAGGAAGTTTTCGGTAATCGACGGGCTGTTTTTCTGAATCAGTTCCTGCAAAGTACGACCCTGTTCGTATTCCATTACCATATAAACGGTATCGTTGGCCCGGAAGAAATTCAATACCCGGATCACGTTCGGATGCGACAGGCCGGCGAGGGTGCGCCCTTCTTCAAAAAAACACTTCATACCGTAACGGAATGCAGGCAAATGATCTTCGGAAATGACCGGCGCCGTTTTCCCCTCCGTACGCAAGGCCAGGGTATTGGGTAGATATTCCTTGATCGCCACCTTGGCGCCCTGAGCGTCGGTGGCCAGATAAACGATCGAGAAGCCGCCCATGGAAAGCTGTCTCTCGATGCGATATTCATCGATTTGAAAACCTGGAGGCAGGGCATGATTGGCTTGTTGCGCCATCGTTCTCAAGGCTATTATTCAGACTTCGGGCATTGTCCGGTCTTTCCGGTGTCGCTGTAAAGTCAGCACCTTACATGCAACTGCCAACTTTATGGAATTTCAATGATTTATAGCATGACCGGCTATGCCGCCAAATCGCTTGATGTTGGCAATGGTGCATTGAATGTCGAATTGCGCAGCATTAACGCCAGGTATTTCGATTGTCATTTCCGCATCTGTGATGAATTTCACAGCCTCGAACCGGCGCTGCGGGATTTGCTGGTCAAACGTCTGGGCCGCGGCAAAGTCGAATGTCGGGTTTTCTTCAATGCCAGTACGGAAAGCGTCCGCAATCTTTCCCTGAACGGGAAATTGCTGGCCAGCATCAAACGACTCGATGCCGAAATCCGACAGGCGCTGCCTCTGGCCGCACCTTTGAGCGTTGCCGAGGTATTGCACTGGCCGGGAATGCTTGGCGAAGAAACGGTCGATTTCGACCTTTTGGCGCCAAAGTGTCTTGCTCTGGCCGATGAGGCGCTGGATGAACTGATTGCCAGCCGGGCGCGCGAAGGAAGCAAGCTGGCGACGGTGATCAGCGAAAAGGTGGGTCGCATGCAAGCCCTGATCCGTGACATTGAACCACGCATTCCAGCCGCGCAAGCCGTCTTCAATGAGCGCTTGCGCCAGCGGATGTTCGACTCCTTGCAAACGGTCGATGATGAACGCATTCGACAGGAGGTGGCGCTATTCGCAGCACGTGTCGATGTTGCCGAAGAGCTGGTCCGCTTGAGCACGCATCTGGAAGAAGTTCGCCGCATCCTTGACACTGGCGGGGCTTCGGGTAAACGGCTCGATTTCCTGATGCAGGAACTCAATCGGGAAGCGAATACTCTGGGTTCGAAATCCATGATGATCGATGTTTCACAGGCGGCGATGGAATTCAAGCTGCTGATTGAACAGATGCGGGAACAGATTCAAAACCTGGAGTAAAGAATCTGGCCGTCGCACGAAGGCGAAAAAATCTAACCAAGCCCCTATCGACGGGGCTTTTTTCATTTCATGCCGCTGCATAACGAATCGGGAAAGCGCAGAGCCCGTGTGCACCCAAACGTGCACCCAAACCAAGAACAGGCGGGAGTTTTGGGTGCACACTGGAAGGGACGCAGGGCGATCGTATGAATGCCCTCGTCGTAAACCCGCTTCCAATTGCCAGAAACTTGAGCATTATCTGGTCGAAGTGCTGGTTGTCACTATCTGTGCGGTGTTGTCAGGGGCCGATACCTGCGTGGAAATCGAGGTCTGGACCAAGGAGTAGCTGGACTGGCTGCGCGAGGACTGGTCACTTGACGCATGGCACAAGATTCATGCGATCGCCCTGACTGCGTTCAAGATGAAAACAAGTCGGGAAAGCCTCCTCATGTATACTTGTTACATTCAGTAATGGCCCTGATCCGGGCAAAATCTTGAGAAGAGAGAACAAAGGAACACACGCCAATACAGGGTGTCGCGCGGCATCCGGGCCGCCTTTTTGTAACTAATTAATTTTATTGTGGTTTTACTGAAACGGTTTTTTGTCTACTGACAAAAAAATTGTCTACACGCAGAAAAAGGACTGAGTGATGGCTTCTGTCAACAAGGTAATTCTGGTCGGCAATCTGGGCGCTGACCCGGAAACACGCTATCTGCCTAGCGGTGACGCGGTTTGCAATATCCGCATGGCGACCACGGATCGTGTTCGCGACAAGGCCTCGGGCGAGTACAAAGAAAACACCGAATGGCACCGTGTGGTTTTCTTTGGCAAACTGGCAGAAACCGCTGGCCAGTACCTGAAAAAGGGGCGTCAGATATACGTTGAAGGACGCATTCGCACCAACAAGTGGCAGGATAAGGAAGGTGTCGAGCGATACACCACTGAAATCATTGCCAACGAAATGAAAATGCTCGGTAGCCGTGAAGGAATGGGAGGTCCGAGCGAGAGCCAGAACGACTATGGCGGCAGCCTACCTTCGAGCGGCGGCTCATCTGCAGCAAACCGGCCTGCACCGCAGGCAAAAAAGAAGCCCGACTTTGACGACATGGACGACGACATCCCGTTCTAAGGGAATCTCCGCACCAGAGGCTGCAGACGCTGAAAGACGTGTCCGCCTCGGGCGCCGCCGGCAAATGCTGTTTATTTCATTGCTGTGCGAGCGAATGGCGTTGTTGCGCGGCACTTGCCGCTGCACCTATCGAGTTGATACATCATTCCGACGGTGCCCGGTGCGCCTTGCGTTTGATCCTGTGCAGCCATTTAGCCAGTCACCCCCGACGTTCAAGGTGTTTTCCCCTACACCATAGAACGCCAGGCTGCCGCCGATAAAGCCAAGGAAGCGGTTGGCAAATAATTTCCGGCTGACGTTTTTCACCCTGTCTCGAATCCCGTTGTTCTCCGTAACGACGGTTTTTTCGTTGAAGACCGGCGAGCGGTCTACTGGCTGCTTTCTTTCGTCGAAGACTGCGCAAGACTGACGCGGTTGCGACCTTGTTGTTTGGCGGCATACAGTGCCCGATCGGCGCGTTCGACGAAATTGAGGGCCGATTCCCCAGGGCAGTAATCGGCAACGCCAATCGAAACGGTAATGCCCTCAAGCAGTCCGTCACATGGCTCGGAACGTTTTTGCCAGTTGCTGGCAATAATGGCACGCAAGGCTTCGGCCAGTCCTAGCGCACCGCCACGCGGGGTTTGCGGCAGGATGACGGCAAATTCCTCACCGCCAAAGCGTGCCGCCGTATCCTTGCCCTTGACGTTGGCGCGCAGGATGTGACCGATACTTCCCAGCACTTTGTCACCGAACAAATGTCCGCGTGCATCATTGATTTTTTTGAAGTTGTCGATATCGATCATCAACAGGCAGGGGCCTGGCGGCCTTACTCCGGCAAGGCAGTTTTTCAAGGCATCGTCGAAACCTTTGCGGTTGACCAGACCGGTCAAAGAATCAAGCAAGGCTTCTTCCCGCGCGCGAGCCACTTCTTCCCGCAAACGTTGCGCTTCACACGTGCTGGCTTCCAGGCGTGACTGAAGCAAGTGGATGTTTTCCTGCATTTCGCGCGTGCCACGCAAAATGTCGCTGACCCCGGCAGTCAATTGACTGTTAGTCGCTGTATCAGGTTGCGAGAGAACGACGGACCAGCGCTCCAGTGAATTGCCGTAGCGGGATGCCTGGTCGCCGGCTTCGCTGGCCGATTCGGCAACGTTTTCAACCAGCACGCTGACACTGTCGCCAATGCGTAGCGCCGCTTTTTCTCCCAGTGTGGCGACGTATTGAGCGTACAGCGTGTAGGTCGTCGCGTCGTCCAGTTGACCATGTTTTTCCAGATGCTCGTCGACGGCAGTCTGCAAAGGCGGGTTGACTCCTGAAACATATTGATACCAGACCGAATAACTGGCCGGATGTAGCCCGGCGAGCTGCTGCATCATCCGTTTTAGCGCCAATCGCAGAAATTCGGCACTCTGCGCAATGCTGTGGTCATATTTCATGCTGTAAATTCCCTATGGCTCGACTTCTGACTGGCAGAGTTTTGCTCTGCCAGCCTAGATCATTTTCCCGACTTTGGAGGCTTTTTTTTCGTGAATCGAGTGCCCCGGTGCAGATCGTGCGCCAAATCTTCGTTCTGGTTCATTTGAAAACAGTCCGGCGTTGGGCAGAAGCGGCAAGAGCAGCGTCGAGTTATCCGTTTTCCTACCGCTATCGGCGAGACCGACGGCTGGTGAAATTCTGATCGGAATGAGGGAGCGGACCCGCTCCAGGCGGTGCAGCAGCCTCTGATCTACAATGAAGATGACTCACTGGTTTCTCTTCGTTGCCGGTCTGGCCGGCCTGTTTTCCCGGCCGTTGTCACCTGGCCGCAGATGACCTTCGATCATCGTGCAATTTCGAGGCAGGGTAATGAATATCCTCGACAAACGAGCAATGCTTGTACAGAGCACCTAACCGTTTGCGACCAGGCTTTTTATGGCCAGATCTGATCGATCAACTGGTAGCATGCCAAGTGTTCTCTGTCAGCATGAAACCTGATACAGCCACTCTGCCTGCCGACATTGCCATTCCCCTTGTTTCTGGAAGGAATATCGATGGAAA
This sequence comes from uncultured Candidatus Accumulibacter sp., assembly GCA_964428215.1. Taxonomy (GTDB): domain Bacteria; phylum Pseudomonadota; class Gammaproteobacteria; order Burkholderiales; family Rhodocyclaceae; genus Accumulibacter. The sequence goes on from CAYRXO010000177.1 coordinate 5,300, forward strand.
CTCGTTCCGCACCCTCATCACTTGCTGAGCAAGTCGCCGAGGAGTTGCGTGTTGTTGTCGGGCCGCAGCATTTATGTATCAGCGCCGCAGACCTCGATCGCTATTCACGGTGCACCATTCCCTGGCAAAGCCGTTGTGCGGCGGTCGTCTTCCCGGGCTCAAGCGAAGAGGTGGCCGCTGTCGTACGGATCGCTTCCCGTCACCGCACGCCGTTATGGCCATCGAGCACTGGCCGCAACTGGGGCTACGGAACGACGCTGGCCGTCGACGACGGGGCGATCGTCATGATCCTGACGCGGATGAACCGCATTCTCGAGGTCAATGAGGAACTGGCCTATGCGGTCATCGAACCCGGCGTGACCTACGAACAATTCAACCAGCATCTGCGCAGCAAGGGCTGCAAACTGTGGATCGACTGCACCGACGGTTCGGGCCAGGGCAGCGTCATTGGCAATGCCCTTGAACGTGGGGTCGGCGAAACACCGTATGGCGACCATTTTGGCAATCTTTGCGGCCTGGAGGTGGTCTTGCCGGATGGTCAGACGGTGCATACCGGCGGCGCCGTGCAGGGTCTGAAGACTTGGCATACGCACAAGTGGGGAGTCGGCCCCTATCTGGAAGGGATGTTTACCCAGTCCAACTATGGCATCGTCACCCGGGCCGGCATCTGGTTGATGCCCAAGCCCGAAGCGTACAATTCCTACGTCTTCGAAATCCGCGAGAAGCGACATCTACCGGCGGTGGTCGATGCCTTCCGGCGTCTGGCGCTGAGCGGTATCGTCAACACCAAGTTGCACATGATCAACGACTTCGTGTCGATGACCATCCTGACGCAGCGCATCAGCGAAGAAGTCAGCCAGGATGGGCCGTTGAGCGACGCGGAACTGGCGAAGATTCGCAAAAAATATGGCATTTCGCCATGGAACTGCGCTGGTGGCATCTACGGCACGCGCAGCCAGGTGCGGCTGCAACGTTCGCTGTTGCGTGAAGCCTTGTCGCCGTATGGCCGGCTGATCTTCATCTCGGACCGGTTGCTGCCCCACCTGGAACGACTGATCAGCTGGTCATGGAAGACGCCGTTTTTCCGGCGACTGACCGAGTTCGGCGCGCGAACCTCGTTACTGGTGCTGGAATCGGCACCCTATGTGCATAAGATTCTGCAGGGAATTCCGACAGAATTCTTCGTCAAGCACGCCTATTACCGCTACCGCCATCCACGGCCGCCGGCCGACGTGCATCCGGCGCGCGACCGTTGCGGGCTGATCTGGTTCGCGCCGATCCTGCCGTTTACCAATGCGCATATCTGGCCGTTCCTCGAAGCCTGCAAAGCGCGCTTCGCGGCGCATGGTTTTGATTTCTACGTCGCCATGCTGCTGATGAATCCACGCTCGGTGATCTGCCTGATGGCGGTGATCTACGATCAGGAAGACGCCGAAGAGACGCGCCACAGCCGGGAACTCTACGACGAATTGCTGGCGATCATGCACCAGCAGCAATATCAGCAATACCGGGCCGGTTTACAGAGCTGGCGGGCGCTGTTCGCCAATGCGCCCGAATTGCAGCGTTTGCATGACACGATCAAGGCGGCGATCGATCCGGCAAACATCTTGTCGCCGGGGCATTACGGGATTGCCTATCCGGCGTCGCCGAGCGAAGGCCAGAACTTGCCGCCGACCAAGGCATAAACGGATCCGCCGCCGGAAGGAAATCCCGGCAGAATTTCAGATCGACTGCCGCAGCGCATCGACCACCGGCGTACGTACGACTTTCTTCGCAGGCAGCAACGATGCGCCGACGGTAGCCAGAAAGCCGACGGCGAAAGCACTGAGCAATTCGCCCGGAACGATGCGGATCATCGCCATATAACCGAGGTTGGCATTCGGTGGCGGCGGCATCGGAATGCCGATCGCCGAGATGATCAGCGCCAGGGCAATGCCGAGCAGTACGCCGAGCAGAGCACCGACGCTACCGATGATGATGTTCTCGACGACGATCAAGTACGACACGTGACTGGCACGTGCGCCGACGGCCATCATCGTGCCAAATTCGCCCAGACGTTCGAAAGTGCTCATGTTGACGCCGTTGGCGACGCTGA
>CAYRXO010000178.1:0-7342 GCA_964428215.1 uncultured Candidatus Accumulibacter sp.
AGACGACGCGCGCGATGCGCGCCTGCAGGATCGCACCGGCGCACATCGCGCACGGTTCGAGGGTGACGAACAGCTCGCAGCCCGGCAGGCGGTAATTGCGCAAATTGCGCGCCGCATCGCGCAAGGCAGCAATTTCGGCGTGCGCCGTCGGGTCGTGTTCGCCGATCGGTGAATTGAAGCCGCGGCCGACGATCTTACCGTCCCGGACCACCAGCGCACCGACCGGCACTTCACCGAGACATTCGGCGGCACGGGCGAGCGACATGGCTTCGCGCATGAAAAATTCGTCGTCCATCGGCGCATTTTAGCGCAGCCTGCCGAGCGGCCAACCGTCCGCGGCCCGGCGATGGCATCTGTAATAAGATCCGGGCACTCGCCTGCCTTGCCATTCTCAGAGAGCCTTCGTCCGTCATGCGCATCCTGTTCGTGCACCAGAACTTCCCCGGCCAATACCGCCACCTCGCGCCGGCGCTGGCCAATGATGCGGAAAATCTCGTTGTCGGCATCGGCGAGGAAGCGGCGCTCAAACGTCTGCGCACCTTTCACCCGCGCGTCCGGTTGCTCGGCTACGCCGCCCCGCAGAGCGCCGGCCGCGAAACGCATCACTATTTGCGCAGCAGTGAAGCGGCCGTGCGGCGTGGACAGTCCGTCGCCCGCGTCGGCATCGCGCTGCGCCAGCAAGGCTTCGTCCCCGACGTGATCTGCGCCCATCCCGCCTGGGGCGAGGCACTGTTCCTGAAAGACGTCTTCCCCGACGCGCGGCTGTTGCTCTATCTGGAATTCTTTTATCGCGCGCACGGCTCGGACATGCATTTCGACCGCGAATTCCCGACCACTTTCGACGACGAATGCCGGGCGCGCATCCGCAATACGAGTCAGCTGCTCAGCCTCGAAGCCGCCGACGCCGGCATCAGCCCGACGCACTGGCAACGGCAGCAATATCCAGCGGCTTTCCAGCCGCGCATCGAAGTGATCCACGATGGCGTGCAAACGGCGCTGGTCTGCCCCGCCCCGGTCAGCAACTTCCGCTTGCCGGACCAGCGCGGCACGCTGTCCAGCGGCGACGAAGTGGTCACCTACGTCGCGCGCAACCTCGAACCGTACCGCGGCTTTCACAGCTTCATGCGCGCCCTGCCGGCCGTGCTCGCCGCCCGCCCGCGGGCGCAGATATTGATCGTCGGCGGCGAAGAAGTCAGCTACGGCCGCCAAGCGCCCGATGGCACGAGTTACAAAGCGATCTATCTGCAGGAAGTCGGCGCCGCTTTCGATCGCGAACGTGTGCATTTCCTCGGCAAAGTGCCGTACGCCACCTTCATCGACGTTCTCCGTCTCTCCAGTGCGCACGTCTATCTGACCTATCCGTTCGTCCTCTCCTGGTCCTTGCTCGAAGCGATGTCCTGCGCCTGTCCGATCATCGCCTCGGACACGGCGCCGGTGCGCGAAGCGATTACCGCCGGACGTAACGGCCTGCTGGTCGATTTTTTTTCGCCGCAAACACTGGCTGAAACGATCGTTGCCGTGCTCGGCAAAGAGCAGGATATGGCAGAAATGCGTCAGCAGGCGCGCCGGGACGTGCAGGCGCGCTACGATCTGCCCAGCGTGACGTTGCCGCGGCAGATGGCTCTCATCAAATCGCTGGCCGGATCGCCGACCGTCTGACGAGTCGCCTCCTCAGCGCAGGCCAGCAAGGGCAGCCGATGCGGATGCCTTGCCTGTCGTAGGAAGATCACCGGGCAGACAAACGGCCACCCACGGCCGTTTCAATGCAAGCAATTGCTATAAAAAACATAGAAATAATAGAAATTTGAGAAAAAAGTCTCAAGCCTGACGCTAGCCGTCCGTAGGTGAGGTAACACGAATCACAGATGCCGAACCAGACGGAGACAGCACGATGTACAAACACGATCAATCGACTTCTTTTCACGCCTCGAACCGGGCTTCCGGTCCCATCCAGCAACGCCATCCGATGATTTCCTCCTTTACCGATCGCCAGACGCAGTCGCAGATCGGTGTGTGCCAATCGCCCTATCATGACGATTTGACCGATGGTGCGCACTCGGCAGCGGTGTTTCTCGAACTGGCCAGCGCTCAACAACGCATCGACGAACTGGAAAAGGCGTTGAGCGATGCACGCGCGGCGGCTTTGAGTGACCCGCTGACCGGCGCACTCAACCGGCGTGGTTTTGAAGAAGCCTATCGCCGAGAAGCGGCGCGCGCGCGGCGGAAAGGAGTACGTATTTCCCTGGCAATGATCGATCTCGACGATTTCAAAAAAATCAATGACGAACTCGGCCATGCCGCCGGCGATGAGGCGCTGCTCAATCTGGTGCAGACCCTGCGCAACGCTTTGCGGCCCACCGACATTCTCTGCCGATTCGGCGGCGAAGAATTCGTCGTGCTGCTGCCGGAAACCCGGCGCTGCGACGCGGTCGCGGCCATCACGCGCATTCGGCAGCGCTTTGCCGCACGCTCTTTACCCGGGACCGACGCGCGCCTGACTTTCAGTGCCGGTGTGGTCGTACAGGACTATGACGAATCGCTGGAAGAAGCGCTGGTTCGCGTCGATGAAGCGACCTATGCCGCCAAACGCCAGGGCAAGAATTGTGTCGTCATGGGCTGACGAACGCGGCGAACCGCTCGAGCGCGGGTAAAGAAATCGTCGCGGGCGGGTCGCGCGGCAAGGTGCCCGCGAATGCGCAACGCCGCTGATCGACCGCGCGGTCGCTTGATTCACCAGCGTTGCATTCCAGCCAACGTGCCGTCAGAGGCGCCGCTCGTCGTCTGACGGGCAGCTCATGCTCCGCCGCTGCCCTGCGAGACCCGGCCTGACTGGGGGTGCTGGCAAAGCGGCGTGATAGACTGTTGCTCTGACAATCTTCCCCACGCCCCGCCGGTATTTGTCCCATGCGCTATCTTTCGACGCGCGGCTACGCCGCCGACCAGATTCATTCTGGCCCTGCTTTTTCCGAAATTCTGCTCGCCGGACTGGCGCCGGATGGCGGCCTCTATCTGCCGGAAGCCTATCCGCGCATCGGACAGGAAGAACTCGATGCCTGGCGCAGGCTGTCGTATGCCGAACTGGCTTTTCAGGTCCTCTCGCGTTTCATCGACGACGTGCCGACCGACGATCTCAAACAACTGCTGCAGCGCACCTATACCGCCGACGTTTATTGTCACGGACGCGTCCCGGCACAGGCCGGCGAGATCACGCCATTGCGCTGGTTGCAAGCGCCCGACCCAGCGCATGGCGAAGGCGGTCTGGCGCTGCTCGAACTGTCGAATGGGCCGACACTGGCGTTCAAAGACATGGCCATGCAACTGCTCGGTCATCTGTTCGAATACACGCTGGCCAGACGGGGCGAGGAAATCAACATCCTCGGCGCCACCTCCGGCGATACCGGCTCGTCGGCCGAATACGCCATGCGCGGCAAAGCCGGCGTCCGCGTCTTCATGCTCTCGCCGCATCAGCGCATGAGCGCCTTTCAGCGCGCGCAGATGTATTCGCTGACCGATGCCAATATCTTCAACATCGCCGTGCGCGGCATGTTCGACGACGCGCAGGATATCGTCAAGGCGGTGTCCAACGATCACGCCTTCAAAGCACGCTACAAGATCGGCGCCGTCAATTCGATCAACTGGGCGCGCGTCGCCGCGCAGGTGGTTTACTACTTCAAGGGCTATTTTGCCGCCACCGGCGGCAGCCATGGACATAGCGACCGCTTGGTGGACTTCGCCGTGCCGTCCGGCAATTTCGGCAACATCTGCGCCGGACACATCGCACGCATGATGGGCCTGCCGATCGGCCGGCTGGTGCTGGCAACGAACGAAAACGACGTGCTCGACGAATTTTTCCGTACCGGCGTCTATCGTCCGCGCGCCGCCAGCGAAACTTTCGCCACCTCCAGCCCGTCGATGGATATTTCCAAAGCGTCCAATTTCGAACGCTTCGTCTTCGATCTCGTCGGCCGCGACCCGGCCATCGTGCGCGCCTTGTGGGCCAAAGTCGATGCCGGCGGCGCTTTCGACCTCGCCGGCACCCCCTTCCTGGCACGCTTGCCGGACTTCGGTTTCGTCTCCGGCGCCAGCACGCACGCCGACCGGCTGGCGACGATCCGGCAGACCGGCGAGCGCTACGGCGTCATCGTCGATACGCACACAGCCGACGCGCTGAAAGTTGCCAACGAGTGGCGCAGCGCGGATACGCCGATGGTGGTCCTGGAAACCGCCTTGCCGGTGAAGTTCGAGGAAACCATCGTTGAAGCGCTCGGCCGCCGTCCCGAACGTCCAGCCGCGTTGCAGGGTATCGAAGACCTGCCGCAGCGGGTCGCCGTCCTCGATGTCGACGCCGCCGCCGTCAAGCAGTTCATCGAATCGCACGCGGGCTGAGCGCGGCGGTAAGCCTCAGCACGAGGCGGCGATGGTCGCCAAGCGCTGCCAGCGCACCTAGACTCGGCACCGGCAGCGAGCCGCGACAAAAAAACCCGGTAAGGGATGACCTTACCGGGTGAAAGCTACAAGTGCCTAGCGTGGGGGACATCAAGCACTCGCCCGCATCATCCGGCGAAACGAAAACTGTGCGTGTGTCACAAATCACGCTCTTCTGCATTCCGTCGCCAATTGCTGCAGAAAGCCTTCATCGGCAGAGCAACGTGTCATTGCCGAGCAGCAGAAGGAAATCGACCGACTGCGCTTGATGGAGTAGAACAACGCCGAGCGCTGGCAACACGAAAACAAAGCCGTGGAGCGAATGGCACTGGCGGCATTCAGCGTTTTGAACCACCAGGAAAGCCCTGAATGCCACTTTGAACTCAAGCAGGCCGTCATCTGCCCTCGAGGTGAGTGGCGTCCCTGTGAATGCCGGGAAGATGATTGATGCCCTCCGAACAGGCTATTCAGGACGTGGCAATGATCGCCCGCAACGGGATTGATCGAATCATCGAACTTGCGCGTGAAAACGTCAGCCTCCAGGCAGAAGTCAGTCGGTTGCGTTCTCTCTCGGATGAGAGGTTCTCCGCAATGACGGCAGCCCTATTGCTGGCCCCGCATTCCAGCGGAAGCTGGACACGGATTCCAAGGCAAGCTGGACAGTTGGAAGTGGTAGCGTAGGACGCGGGGTAACCGTGGCACCCTCGGCGATTTTGCCGAGGCCCACATGGCATTTAGCAGGTTACCCATGCGCAAGATTCTGGAAGTATTGCGTCTGCACCACGAGGGCAGGCGCAGCCATCGTGAGATAGCCCGTGCTGTCGTTGCATCGCCAACGACGGTCGGTGAGATTTTGCGGCGAGCGAAGCTGGTCGGCATCGGCTACCCGTTGCCGAGCGGCCTGACCGAGATGGCGGTCGAGGCCGCCCTGTATCCGCCACCGGCACCCTCATCAAACAAGTGGCCCGAACCCGACTGGGCTGGCATTCATCGTGAGCTGCGCCGCAAGGGCGTGACGCTCGATTTGCTCTGGCAGGAGTACAAGGCCGAACACCCGGATGGCTACCAGTACAGCCGCTTCTGCCAACATGACCGGAGTTGGGCCGGCCGGCTGTCGGTCTCGATGCGACAGCCCCATACGCCGGGCGAGAAGCTGTTCGTCGATTATGCTGGCCCGACCGTTGCAGTCACCGACCCCCAGACCGGCGAAATCCGCCAGGCGGCGTTATTTGTCGCCTTGCTCGGCGCCTCGAACTACACCGACTGCGAAGCGACTTGGGGTCAGGGGCTGGCGGACTGGATTGGCAGTCACGTGCGGACCTTCGAGTTCTTCGGCGGCGTGCCAGCGGTGCTCGTTCCCGACAATCTCAAGAGTGGCGTCAGCAAGGTCTGCGCCTACGACCCGCAGCTTAACCCGACCTACCGCGACCTGGCGGAGCATTACGGCATCGCCGTCATTCCGGCGCGGCCCCGTCACCCGAAAGACAAGGCCAAGGTCGAAGCCGGTGTGCTGCTGGTCGAACGCTGGATTCTGGCCCGGCTGCGCCACCCGCGGTTCTTCAGCCTCGATGAGTTGAACCGGCAGATTGCCCAGCTACTGGCCGACCTCAACCAGCGACCGTTCAAGAAGCTGCCCGGCAGTCGGGCCAGTACGTTCGCCGAACTCGACCAGCCGGCCCTGCGGGCCTTACCCGGTGCGCGCTACGAGTTTGCCGAATGGAAGGTCGCCACCGTCGGCATCGACTATCACATTGAAGTCGCCGGGCATGACTACTCGGTGCCGTTCCGCTTTGCCCGGCGTACTACCACTGACCTGAAAGGACCTCACTTTGCTTCACCATCCCACCCTCGAGCGTTTGCAGCAACTGCGCCTGACCGGCATGGCACGCGCCTTGGCGGCCCAAGCCCAGCAGGCAGACATCGGCCAGCTCGGTTTCGATGAACGCCTCGGCCTGCTCCTCGATAGCGAGGCTGCCGAGCGCGAATCCCGTCAGAATGCCGCTCGCCTCAAACGGGTCAAGCTCAAGCTGGCCGCCACCCCGGAGGACGTCGATTTCCGCCATCCTCGCGGCCTTGACCGGGCCTTGTTCACCCGCTTGATGGCCGGTGACTGGGTCAAGGCGCACCAGAATGTGCTCGTCTGCGGCCCGACCGGCGTCGGCAAGACCTTCCTCGCCTGTGCGCTGGCCAACCAGGCCTGTCGGCAGGGACACAGCGTCCTCTATGTCCGCCTGCCGCGTTTGCTGCCTGCCCTGGCGCTCGGCCGGCACGATGGGAGTTATGCGAAGACCCTGGCCCAGATGGCGAGAACCGATGTGCTGGTTATCGATGATTGGGGATTGGCGCCGCTCACTGATGAGAGCCGCCGTGACCTGCTGGAAATCGCCGATGACCGCCATGGCTGCCGTTCCACCATCATCACCAGCCAGCTACCCGTGCCCCACTGGCATGCCGCCATCGGCGACCCGACCCTGGCTGATGCCATCCTTGACCGACTCGTGCATCAGGCGCACTGCCTCAATCTCGATGGTGAATCCCTGCGCAAGAAAGGCAAACCCGTATGACTCCATCCAGACTCACCGAGTTACGCCTCGAAGGAAGTCCCCCTGGGGGACCCGCCGCCGGCCGCCAGCCAGCCGGCTATAGCGGGAGCGCCGTCTGTCGGCCGGCCGTGGATAACTCTACGCCCAAGCCCAAAAACTTGACTCCGATGACATCACCCGTGTAAAACCCCAACACCCCGCGTCGCTACGCGCCGACTGTCCAGCTTGCTCTGGAATGCGTGTCCAGCTTCCCTTGGAATTGCTGTCCAGCTTCGCCGGAATACGCAGCTGTACAGAGGGGCAGCTATGACGTTTGATGCCGGATAATCCATTAGCCGTTTGTGGCCAGTCCGTGGATGACAGGCGGAGCCGAC
>CAYRXO010000179.1:0-7329 GCA_964428215.1 uncultured Candidatus Accumulibacter sp.
ACCCACAGTTCGCGCGCGACGGCGAGTTCTGCACCGACACCGGCTCGGGCCGGCACGACGGCGCGGCGATCGCCCTGGCGATGCTCTATCTCGGTGAGGACGGCACGGTGCTCTTTCTCGACAGCTGGATTCCACGGCGGACGATCTGCGCCACGCCCGGCGAGGACTGGCACCGCAGCCGTTTCGGCGCGCCGCCGCGTGCCGCGGCCTGGGCACGCATCCACCAGTTCCAGTGCATGCTCGCCGAAAGCATGAGAATGCTTCCTTCGATGAAGGAAGGCGGCAATCTCTACCGGCGCGGCTTCCGTCATCTGCCGCCGATCGGCTTTCTGCCGATCCGGCCGCGCCCCGGCAATCTCGAAGATGAGTCGCCAACCGGCATCGACATGCTCGACAATCTGCTGAAAGCGACGCAGGGGTCGCGCTGGCTGGTGTCGCCGCGGGTCAAGACGGCGATCAGCCAAGCCGAGGACTATTTCAAAGACACCGGCGTCATCACCTACGCCGTCGTCGCGCTGCACGACGACGACATTCTCGAGGATCTGCACAACGTTTTCGACAAGGACCCGATCCAGTTGTATGGCCCGCGTCAGACGACAGAAGATTTGCCGAACGTTCCCGGCGGCGCCGCGGGCGGCGGCACCGGCGGCATGGCGACAGTCGGCGTGCAGAAAACTTACCAGAGCAATCTCTACCAGCTCGAGCAGGGCAATCTGACCCAATTCACACCGGTCAACCCGTTTTTTGCCGTCCTCGCCGCCATTTTCCAACGACTGGGACTCGACGATCTGGTCAACCGCCGCGTCGAGATCGTCAAGCTGGTCGTGCCGCTGCAGGGGCTGACCCGGCGGCACCCGCTGCTCGGTGTCGTCGCCGAAGACGCTCTCGGTCAGGCGCCCGGCTGGGGTGTCGATCCGCTGCTCACCGCCGGCGGCGCGCTCGGCCAGTTCGGCACGCTCAATGAACAGGCCGGCGAACTCGCCGGACTGGTCAGCAAAATCGGCCTCGACATGCTGCCGCGCCATTTCGTGGTCTATGTCAAGCAGCGCTTGGTGCTGCTCGATGCGTTGTTCTACATCCTGGAAGTGCTGCAATTCCTGTTCACCTTCTTCGAAGCGCTGCAGGGCACAAAACAGAGCGGCAAGAAAGCGCTGAGCACCGTCGAACTGAATCAGCGCTACCGCCAGATGCCGCAGGAAAAGCGTGCTCTCGTCGAAGCGCTGCTGGCGCAACCGGCGGTGCAGGGTGCGCTGGTCCAGGCGGCCGACCTCAGCGATTCGGGAATCGCCGTCAGCCGGCGCAATCAGGACTTCCTGCGCCAGGTCGACAGCGTCGATGCCCATCTGGCCAACAGCATCACCGACGCCGGTGAACGGCGGCGCGCCGCCCTCGCACAGGTCGCCGACAGTTACGCCGCCGAATATCCCGACTACCAGCTCGTCCAGGTGCTGGCCGCGGTGCAGCCGGCCGCGCAGACGCTGGCAGTGGTTCGGCAGTTGTCGGTCGATCGTGCCGCCGAAAAGCAGGTGACGCTGGCCGACGAACTGAGCGATGGCGGCCCGGCGGTCATTGCCGACGCCGATGCGTTGTCGGTCTATGGCGAGTTGCGCGCCACGCTCGCCGCGCGCAAGGTCGCCGACTACGTCGAGGGTTCCGACAGTGCGTTGACGGCCGGCGATATCCTCGCCCGTTCGCCGGAAGACGCCAAGCAATTGCTCGGCGCCGATCGCTACGAAAAATTCCGGCAGGCTTTCCAGGCGGACCGCAGCGCCGCCGTCGCCGGTGCCGAGGAACTGGCGAAGGGCGTTCCCGACGCGCTGCTGCTCAAGGTCGACCACGGTCTGCAGACAGGCACGCCGCCGGCAAAAGTGATCGAGGAACTGAAAGCCGACAACAGCCTAGGCGATCAGCAACGGCCGCTGCTCGATCAGACGGCCAATCTGTTGCGCATCACCGGTGGCAACGCCGCTTTCCTGAAGCTGGTCAAACGCCAGCCGTGATCGAATCGTCGTGAGCGCCGTACTCGACATCGACCGCTGGAGCACGCGCCTGCGCCGTGTCGAACCCGCGTTCGCGCAGTCGCTGGCCGCCCAGATGCGCCACCTCGTCGACCGGCGGCTGGCCGGCGCGCTGGCGGCGGCGACGCGGCGCGCGCTGGCACAGGCCGGTTTGCCGCCCGCGGCGGCCGTGGCCTTGCGCCGGCTCGAATTGGCCTTGCCGCTGCGCGGCGCCGTCGATGAACGGCAGTTGAGCGCGGCGTGGGCGGCGACTTTCGCCGACGCGCTGGCCACGCGCCTGGCGGGCACGCCGGCCGGCGATGCGGCGGACGGTGGCCAGGAACTCGTCTGGTTCGCCGATCACTGGGCGGCCGAATACCGTCATCTCGAACGTCTGGCCAGCGGTGACGGTGAAGCGTGGTGGGCGGGCGAACTGGCGGCCGGCGAGGATCTGAACGAAGAACTCGCCGCGCCGGCTATCCTGCACCGCTGGTTGATGGCCGACGGCGCCCGCGCGCTACTCAGCCTGGCCAGTCTGGCGACGAAGGCGCCGGGCGTCATCGAACTGCTCGAGGTGCGGCAGGCACGCGAATTGACGGCCCGGCTGCTGTCGCGTCTGACGTTGGCCGCGGCGCCCGGCAGCGCGACGCCGGCGACCGACGCCGACCTGTCGACCGCCGAAGCGCAACGCGACGAGCGTCTGATCGACAGCGCATGGCGCGCGCTGCTCACGCGTCACGCATCGCCGCGCCAGTTGGTGGCCAACGCGGCGACGGCCAGCGACGACGGCCGGCGGCAATGCGCGACGCCGTGGCTGCTGGCGGCGCTGCTTTGTGAATCGCCGGCGCTCTGCCGCCTGCCGGCGGCGGCGATCGCGCGCGGCGTGCAACGCGTTTTGCAAGCCGGCACGCCCGAAAACACCCGCAGATTGTCTCTCGTCCCCGACTCACTGCCGGCCGAGCCGCCGGTTGCCGGTCGGCTGGACGAACCGTCGCCGCCGGTGGCACGCACCGCCGCCGATGCCGTCGCTGGCCAAGCGCCGACGGCCGTCATTCGAAAGACCGCTGCCGCTGCGCCGCTGACCGACGCTTTCGTCGACGCCACCACCAGCCGGGTATTCCTTGCCGGCCTGTTGCTGCTCCTCCGGCCGCTGCAGCAGAGCGCGTCGCTGCCGGCGGCCGCAGAATTGCCGACGGCACTCGCCGATCTGGCGCTGCTGGCGCTGCGCCGCGTCCTGGCGCCGTTGCCGCGCGGCGAGCGCGAAGTCGCCGAAGAGCGCGAAAGAGCCTTGCTCGGCGTTTTCGCGCCGCAAGCCGACTGGCGCGAACGCATCGCCAGCCGGCCGGTCGCGCAGCCGGTCGCCGCCGAACGATGGCTGGCGACGCTGCTGGTGCAGATACCTGCCGACCTGATGGCCGTTCCGGGTGCCGAACGGCAGGTTTTCGGCCTGTCGTCGCCGTGCTACGCCAACGAGGCGGACCGTCGCCTGGCGCGCCTCTTGCTGCGCCCTGGCGAATTGCGCGTCAGCCGCTGGCAGGCTGAACTGTTCTGGCCGCTGTCGGCCGTCGACCCCGCTTTGCGCCACGCCGGCTGCGATCAGGACCCGGGCTGGTTGCCGTGGCTCGGCCGGAAAATCGTTTTTCACTTCGGGGTGGCGTCATGAACGACCGTCTGCCGCCGCTGACGGTCTGCCTGGATCGCTGGCTGGCGCTGGCCGCCGGACGTTTGCTGCTGCGTCGGCCCGACGACAGCGGGTTGCGCCGGCTGGCGGCGCCGTTGCTGCCCGCCGGATTGCCGGCCGAATTGCCTGCCGATACCGACTTCAGTCCGACGCTCGCCGCGGCGATCGCCGCGCACAGCGAAACGCTGTTCCTGGCGCTGGCAGCGGCACCGGCGGCCGAACCGCTGGCACGCATCGCCAACGGCTGCCGCCTGTCCGAATTCGACCTCGACCTGCTGGCGCTGGCGGTGCTGCCGTGTTTCGACGAAGACGCGGCGACGACGGTGGCGGCGCTCAGCGGCGGCGCACGCCGGCTGAGCGTCGGGCAGGCGCTGAAAGTGCTCTTCGCCGCGGCCGCCGATGCGGCGCGCGTGCGCGCGGCGCTGCGCGCGTCGCCGCTCTGGCACGCCGCGCTGCTGCGCGCCGAGGACGCCGGCCGGCCGCTGCTCGAACGGCGTCTCGATCCGAGCGAAACGCTGCTCGCCGGTCTCGACGCTCTGCCGCCGGACGCCGTCGGCGCCTGGCGGGTGCGCTGGCTGCCGACAGCGGTGCCATCCACGGCGAGCATCGAACGCGCCGCCGCAGAATTGCAGCGGGCGACCGGCGCCGTGCGCCATCTCGACGGGGCGCCCGAGCGTGCCGAAGCGGTCCTCGCCGTCGCCGCCCCCGCCGGCGCGCTGGTCCTCGACGCGCCGGACAACGTCGACGCGCCGCCGCCGTGGGCCGAAGCGCGCCTGATCGCGCTGGCCAGCGGCGCGCTGGTCGCGCTGCGCTGCGAGACGACGCAATTGCCGGCGCCGCCAGCGGCGGTCGACCCGGTGCCGGTGATCGCGCCGGCCAACTTCACGCTGCGCGGACCGCGCGCGCGCCTGCAGCGGCTGGCGGTCGGCGGCAACGACCCGCTCGAACTGGCCGAGCGCTGGCAGTCGCGGCTCGACTGCCCGGCCGCGCTGGCCGACGAACTCGCCGGGCGCAACTGGCTGTCCGTCGAGATGCTCGACGCCGTCGCCGATGCCTTGCCGGCAGGCGCCGACGGCGAACGCGCGCTGGCCGAAATCGCCCGCCTGACGCCGGCGCGCGCGCTGCGCCTGGCGACGCGCAAGACACCGGATGTACCCTGGCAGCGGCTGATCGTCGCGCCGGAAACCGCCGCCCGGCTGGCCGATCTGGTGCGCCGCGTGCGGCGGCGGGTGACCGTGCAACTGCGCTGGGCGATGGCTAGCGGCGGACGCGGACGTTCGGTGGTCGGCCTGCTGCACGGCGATTCGGGCACCGGCAAGACGCTGGCCGCCGAAGCGGTCGCCAGCCGGCTGCAACTGCCGCTGCTCGCCGTCGATCTGTCGCTGGTCGTTTCCAAATACATCGGTGAAACGGAAAAAAATCTTGCCGAACTGTTCGCCGCCGCCGAAGGTTACGCCGCGCTGCTCTTTTTCGACGAAGCCGACGCGCTTTTCGGCCGGCGCACCAACGTGCAGGACGCGCACGACCGCTACGCGAACATCGAGGTCAACTACCTGCTGCAGCGGCTCGAAGCCTTCGAAGGCTGCGCGCTGCTGGCGACCAATCTGCTGCAGGGCGTCGATGACGCCTTTCTGCGCCGCTTCGATCAGGTGATCCACTTCCCCCGGCCGGGGGTCGCCGAGCGCCTGGCGATCTGGCGCAACCACTTGCCTGCGGCACGACTGGCGCCGCAGGTATCGATCGAAAAACTCGCCGAACGCTTCGATCTCACCGGCGGCGAGATTCGCAATGCCGCGCTGGGGGCCGCATTCGCCGCCGCCGACAGCGGCCAGGTGGTCACCGAGGACATGCTCGACGTCGCGGTGGCCGAGGAATACAACAAAATGGGCCGGCCGTTTCCGCGCCGGACGGGAGCCTCGTCATGACCGACTTCACTACCACACTCAACAACGCCAGAACCACTCTTGCCGAGCTGAAAGCCAGCGCGACGGCGCTGGCCGTCGGTGGCGCCGCGCAGGCGCAGGCCGCCGACGCCGGCTGGAAAGCGATTGCCGCCATTGAAGCGGCGCAAGCGCAGGCCGAAGGGCTGCGCAACCAGATCGAGGCGCGCAACGGCCTGCTCGATGCGGCGCTCGCCGCGCGCACCGCCGCACTGGCCAGCGCCGAAGAGGCGCGGACCGCCGGCGGCCAGCCGCTCGCCGACGCCAGCGCCACCGCCCTGCGCGCCGCGATCGCCGGCGCCGCCGGACTCGCCGCCGCCGACGTCGGCAAGGTCGATACCCTGCTCGTGCCGGCGGTACGCACGCTCGATACCGCCATCGCCGCGCTCGACGACACCGCGCTGAGCAACCTGGCAAACGCCGAAAGCGACCTGGCGAGCAAACGGCAGACCTACGAACAGAAACGCCTGCTCGCCGACGCCGCGCTCGCGGCGGCCGACGGGCAATCCGGCATGCTGGCTGGCGCGCTGACCCGCGCGCTGGCCCGCCGCGACGAAGCCGGGCAACTCGCCGCCGCCGGCAATGCGCCGGCCGCCACGGTGGCTTATGCCGATTATCAGCGCGCGCGCAGCGTGCTGAGTACGGCCGCCGGCGACACCCCCGGCGCCACGCTGCGCAACGCCTGGAACGCCGCCCGCGACGCCCAGCTGTCGGCGCTCGCCGATCTGCTCGCCGCGCAGACGCTGCTCGCCAAAAGGCAGGTCGAACTGGCGCGCAAACAGGCCGAAGTCAGCACCCGGCAGGCGGTGCGCGACGTCGACGCGGCAGCGGCGGTGACGGTGGCGCTGACTCCGGCGCCGACGCCCACTCCGACACCAACCCCAACGCCAACTCCCGATCCGACGCCGCCGGGTGGTTGAGCGTGCGAGGTGTCGCGTAGCGACAGCTTGCTTCCTTGCTGATCCTGACTATGGCAGTTCAAAGCAGGTGTTGGGAAGCAGTAATCTGTCCGGGTTTTGGCGCATCACCTGTCAGGTTTGAAATGACCACCGCCTCCTTGTTCCATGATCTGATCTCAGATCATCACAGAAAAAAATTCAATGAAATCATTTTCCTGCGTCATATCCATACCACGGGAACCAGAAAGATGGCTACATGGTCATGCCATCAAAAGCAGTGTGATGCCAAAATAATAAATGAAAATCAATAATTTAAATAGACAAGTCTAGTATGTAGGGTGGATAAGCGTAGCGCATCCACCAAAAAACTGGTCTAGGGAAGCGCTGATTAAATCGATTTTCGCCCCAAGATGGCAGCCTAACCCATTGGTTGTACTGATGTCGAAGTTTTGTAACACGATTTAATCAGCGCTTTCCTAGCGTAGTGCTTGCGAATTGTTTGAACCAAATAACACTGTTTTTGTCATACTCGTATCCTTTGTTTGGAGCGAATGATGAATCAAGGCAAGCCAATCACATTGACGGATGAGCAACGAATCGAACTGGAACGCCGGGTGAGATCGCAGACGCTGGGGGCGCGCAGCGTCAGACGTGCGCAGATAGTGCTGCTGGCTGCGGATGGAGTTGGCAATCACGAGATTGCACGGCGTATGGAGATCAGTCGCGGGCAGGTGATTACGTGGCGCGGTCGCTTTGCCGCCGGTGGCGTTGAGGCGATTGATTCTGACCTGCCGCGCAGCGGCCGCAAGCCG
>CAYRXO010000180.1:0-2289 GCA_964428215.1 uncultured Candidatus Accumulibacter sp.
GAGACGGTTATTGGTGGGGCTACATCACTGGAAATGACACCTTGCATGGTGGCGCTGGAAATGACGCGCTTGCTGGCGGACTTGGAAACGATACCTACCTGTTCCAGCGTGGAGACGGGATTGATACCATTTCTGAAACGGGGGGGGACGACAAGATCGTGTTTGGTGTGGAGATCACGCCAACTGATGTGACATTATTTGTCGACCAGGGAAATCTGATTATCGCGTTGGATGGGGGCATGCAAACCAGCCTGATCGTTGCGGGCTACCAGAACGCGAATAGCAATATTGAACAGTTTATGTTCGCAGGTGGCACGACATGGGACGCTGCCGCCATCCAGTCTCGCACGAATGTCGGTACTCCCAATGCGATGGTGGGGACGGCTGGAAATGAAAATTATATTGTCGATAATGCCGGAGATACCATCACTGAAGCAGTGGATGCAGGCATTGATTCAGTCACGACTTCGGTCAGTTATACCTTGCCCAGCAATGTAGAAAACATGACGGCGACAGGCTATCTGAATCTTCGCCTGTACGGCAACGAACTAAACAATACGATTGCCGGCAATACCGGAAACAACGTACTTGATGGCGGTAACGGGAACGATACGCTGGATGGTGGGAACGGCAACGATACTCTCTATGGTGGGAGTGGTTCCAACAGACTTATCGGCGGAGAGGGTGACGATTATCTGGAGGATGTCAACGGCACCGGTAGCATCCTCACCGGCGGCAAGGGAGACGATAGGTACACTGTCAAATACGGGGCCGGAACAATCATCGAAGAGAATTCGGGTGAGGGCACGGACACCGTTACGGTAGAAAACTACAATGACGGCTATATACTCCCCACCTTTGTGGAAAACCTTACGATTAATAGCGGCTATATCTACAAACATACCGTAAGAGGGAATTCCGGAAATAACATTATTGAAGCCCGCTATGGAGACGATATCGACGGCAGGGGAGGGGATGATACGCTGGTTTTCCGTAGCGGATTGGGCTACGAGTCGCGTTACTACTTTCCCGCGTATGAGATTGGTGGAAGTACGGCCTATGTTGACAGTGTGGGAGATAAAGTTGTCGTCCAGAATGGGACAATGGGCTTGTGTTCTCGTGTGGTCAGTTCGATTGACCGTACATTGGACGATGGGATTGGAATGCTTCAATTAGCGGGTGGTAGCGCCGCAAGGATCGGAACGGGCAATAACCTCGACAATGTGCTTCAGGGTAACGGATTCGCCAATACGCTGTACGGCATGGACGGCAGCGATTCGTTTCATGGGGGTGCTGGAGCTGACACGATGGTTGGGGGTGCGGGTAACGACTATTACTATCTCGACCCGCGTCGCACATTGTTCAATACAGCAGAAACGCCACTGTATTACTACGCGCCGCCAGCTCCTGAGGGAGACGTAATTATCGAAGCTGAAAACGAAGGCGTCGAAACGGTCTATAGCCTCTACGACTACACTCTTTCTACAAACGTGGAAAATCTAGTGCTGTCGACATATTTTTTGGATTATGGTCAGGGTAGATTTTACCAGTATCCCTTGCAGGGTGTGGGTAACGACCTGAATAACCGATTGACGGGCAATGCGGGGAACAATATCCTTGATGGCAAGGCCGGTACCGATACGATGGTCGGGGGTTCCGGCAACGACACCTATGTGGTCGACCGTGCGAGCGATGTCATTACCGAGAACGCCAATGAAGGCACCGACCTCGTTCAATCGAGCGTGACCTGCACGCTCGGTGCCAACCTCGAAAACCTGACGCTCACTGGCGCGAGTCCCATCGATGCTACCGGTAACACGGCCGCCAATACCATCACTGGCAATAGCGGCAACAATGTCCTCAACGGCAGTGCCGGCAACGACACACTCATCGGCGGTGCCGGCAATGACAGCTATCGTTTCGGACCAGGTGGTGGAGCTGACACCATTGATGCGTGTGACACCAATGCGGGGCGTCTCGAGACACTCATCCTTGACGGGCTTAATCCGGATGATATACGCGTGGAGAAGAGTGGCGTCAACGATCTTGCCTTTGTCATCAAGAGCACGGGCGAATCGATCAAAGTGCTCAACTACTTCATCGACGGTAGCTACAAACTGAGTCTGGTCCGGTTTGCTGACGGCAGCAGTTGGAACGAAGCGAAGCTGGACAGCTTCTTCAACCCCAATCATTCCCCGACGGTTGGCACAGCACTGACTGGGCAGGTCGCTACTGAAGATGCGGCCTTCACCTGCACGGTCCCGGTCGATGCCTTTGCCGATGTCGATG
>CAYRXO010000180.1:2389-7216 GCA_964428215.1 uncultured Candidatus Accumulibacter sp.
CAGCGGCACACCGGCTAATGACGATGTGGGGAGTATCAGTCTCAAGGTCACCGCCACCGACCTGGTCGGTGCGTCGGTCAGTCAGACTTTTGCCGTTGCTGTGGCCAATACCAACGACGCTCCGGTCATTGCCACTTTGCTAACCGGGCAGGTCGCCACCGAAGATGCGGCCTTCACCTGCACGGTCCCGGTCGATGCCTTTGCCGATGTCGATGCCGGGGATGCGCTCGGCTACAGCGCAACGCTCGCTAATGGCGATCCGCTACCCAGCTGGCTTAGCTTTAATGCCACCACCCGCACCTTCAGCGGCACACCGGCTAATGACGATGTGGGGAGTATCAGTCTCAAGGTCACCGCCGCCGACCTGGTC
Organism: uncultured Candidatus Accumulibacter sp.; assembly: GCA_964428215.1. Lineage (GTDB taxonomy): Bacteria > Pseudomonadota > Gammaproteobacteria > Burkholderiales > Rhodocyclaceae > Accumulibacter. Next base: position 2,760 of record CAYRXO010000180.1, read on the forward strand.
GGCGCGTCGGTCAGTCAGACTTTTGCCGTTAGGGTGGCTAATGTCAACGACGCCCCGACAGGTACTGTCGTGATCGCCGGCACGGCAACGCAGAATCAGGTGCTCACGGCTTCGAACACGCTCGCTGATGTCGATGGACTGGGCACAGTGGGCTACCGATGGCAAAGCTCGACCGATGGTACGACGTGGAGCGCCATTTCTGGCGCCACGACCAATACCTTCACGTTAAGCGAAGCCCAGGTTGGCAAACAAGTACGGGTGACGGCCTCATACACCGATGGTCACGGCACGCTGGAGAGCAAGACCAGCACAGCCACGGCTGCCATTGCTAATGTCAACGACGCCCCCGTTTTGGCGATTCCGGTCAGCGATAAAATAGCCACCCAAGGCCTTGCTTTCTCGGCAACGCTACCGGCCAATGCGTTTGCCGATATCGACACGGGCGATTTCCTGACGTATTCGGCCAAACTCGCTAATGGGTCTACGTTACCAGCCTGGTTGAGTTTCGACCCCGCCATCCGGACGTTCCATGGAACGCCTGCTTCGGTTGGCACGGTAAGTGTTCGTGTTACGGCCACAGATCGTGGCGGGCTATCGGCAAACGACGTCTTCAACATTACTGTCGCAAGCATCTATAAGACGCTCACTGGCACGGCCAATGCAGACACATTGACCGGCGATATCGGCAACGACACATTGAATGGTCTGGGTGGAAACGACGTTCTCAACGGCCTGTCCGGTAACGATACGCTGAACGGCGGAACCGGCAATGACACCATGGCGGGTGGTTTAGGGAATGACACCTATGTGGTCGACAGTACAAGTGACGTCGTCAACGAAGCGGCCAGTGCTGGAACCGACTTAGTTCAGTCCAGCGTCACTTACACACTATCCGCGAACGTCGAAAACCTGACCCTGACCGGCTCATCGGCGATCAACGCCACCGGCAACACCCTGGCCAACGCCCTTACCGGCAATGCAGGCAACAACATTCTGGACGGTGGCGCCGGTAACGACACGATGATCGGAGGAGCCGGCAACGACACCTACGTCGTGGACAGTACCAGTGATGTGGTTACCGAAGCCGCCAGCGCCGGTACGGACCTGGTGCAGTCCAGCGTCACCCACACCCTGGCGGCCAATGTCGAGAACCTGACCCTGACCGGTACCACTGCCATCAACGGCACCGGCAACACGCTGAACAATGCCCTCATCGGCAACAGCGCCAACAACGTCCTCGACGGCGGTACCGGAACCGATACCCTGACCGGCGGCCTCGGGGATGACACCTACGTCGTCGATGTGGCCGGTGACCTTGTCACCGAAAACGGCAGCGAAGGCACCGATCTCGTCAAGGCTGGCGTCACCTACACGCTCACGGCCAACGTCGAAGCCCTCGCCCTCGCCGGCAGAAGCGCCATCAACGGTACCGGCAACACCCTGAACAACCTGGTGCGCGGCAATACCGGCAACAACGTCCTGGATGGTGGTACCGGCAATGACATCCTCGAAGGCGGCGTCGGCAACGACACCCTGACCGACACCTCCGGCACCGCCTTCTTCAACGGTGGCGCCTGGACCGACACGATCACCGGTGGCACCAGTGCCGAACTCTACCTCGGTGGCCTCGGCAACGACACCTACACCACCGGTGCCGGCAACGATGTCATCCTCTTCAACAAGGGCGACGGCCAGGATACCTTCGCCACCGGCGGTACCGGCAGCGATACTCTCTCGCTCGGCGGCGCCTTCGCCTACAGCGACCTCACCTTCAGCAAATCCAGCAACGACCTTGTGCTCAAGATGGGGAAGACCGACCAGATCACCTTCAAGGACTGGTATGCCGCCACCCCCTCCAAGCCGGTGGTCAACCTGCAGGTCATTGCCGAAGCCATGGCCGGGTTTGCCGCCGGCGGCGCCAATCCGCTGCTGGACCAGAAAGTCGAGAACTTCAACTTCGCCGGTCTGGCCGGCGCCTTTGATGCCGCACGGGTCGCCACACCGATACTGACCACCTGGGCGCTGACCAACGCCCTGACCAGCTTCCAGTTGGCCGGGTCGGATACGGCGGCACTCGGCGGCGATCTCGCCTACCAGTACGGCAAGAACGGCACCGTCGCGGGGATCGGCCTCACCGCCGCGCAGGACGTCATTGGGAACGCCAGCTTCGGCACCAGCGCCCAGACCCTGCAACCGCTCGCCGGCTTGCAGACGGGAGCGGTACGACTGGGCTAAGTCAATAGCTGGAAAGAGTACTCCCAACGAACCGACCCGGTACCTCCTCCTTGCCGGGGACGACGGTTCGTTGGGTTGAGGTCGGGACACTGACTATTTGACTATTACGACAGGCACACATGTTTGCAAAACTCCAGGCCAAGCTCAACGAGGTTTCGTCCTCCGGCGATCTCCGTCCGCTCGACTTCTCCCCACCACTGCTACGCCTGACCGACTCCCCCCCGAACCCACTGGGCCGCAAAGTCCTCTGGCTGTTGCTTAGTCTGCTCGCGGCCCTCCTGATCTGGGCCCTGATCGGCCAACTCGACATCGTCGCCGTCGCCGAAGGCAAACTCATCCCGCAGAGCTACCTCAAGATCGTGCAACCCGCCGAGTCCGGCATCGTCAAGGACATCCTGGTGCACGAAGGCGATTCGGTCAAAGCCGGCCAGGTTCTGATGCGCATGGACATGCTCAACACCGAAGCCGACACTCGATCAATCGTTGCCGACTACCGCCGCAAGCTGGCCACGCTCAAACGCATTGAGGCCGAACTGACCAACAAACCCTATGTCGCCGCACCGGAGGATCCGCCCGAACTGGCCCGTGAAATCGCTGCCCAGTACCGCGCCAACCGCGCCGCCCTGGAGGCCGCCCTGGCCGAAGAGACCAGCCGTCTGGTTCGCTACCGCTACGACCTGGCCTCAACTGAACAGGTCAAGGACAAACTGATTGAAACTCTGCCGCATTACCAGGACCAGGACAAAGCCTACGAAAAGCTGGTCAAGGATGGCTTTGCCGGCAGCCTGATGGGCAGTGAGAAGAAGCGCGAGCGCATCGAGAAGGAACAGGAACTGAAGAACCAGGGCCACCTGATAGACTCGAATCGAGCCTACATCGCCCAATCGGAGAAACGTCTGGCGCAGATCGACAGCGATTACCGCCGCCAGTTGCATACCGAACGCAACGAGGTCCACGGCCAGGCCGAGAAACTGGCCCAGGAGGTCGCCAAGCAGGCGCACCGCCAATCGTTGATGGAACTCAAGGCGACACAGGACAGCGTGGTCAAGGATCTGTCGACGCACACCACCGGGACCGTCGTCCAACCGGGAACGGTACTTCTCACGCTGGTTCCGAAAGAAGAAACACTCAGAGCCGAAGTGTGGGTCAGCAACGAAGACATCGGCTTCGTGCGCCAGGGCCAGCCGGTGAAACTCAAGTTCGCCGCCTTTCCGTTCCAGAAGTACGGGATGGTCGAAGGCACCGTCGAACACGTGAGTGCCGACTCGGCGGACAGCAATACCAGTAACGGCAGCCCGACGAACGACAAGGCCCCGGCGAAGAGTCAGCCGCTGGTCTATAGGGCGCTAGTGACCCTCAAGGCCATGCACCTGGAAATAGGGAAACAGCGGGACAGCCAGCGATTCGCCCTGAGCGCTGGCATGCAGACCAATGCGGAGATCCTGCTCGGAACGCGGACGGTGATGGAGTATCTGCTCTCGCCCGTGAGAAAGGCGTGGCACGAGGCCGGACGAGAACGGTAGGCATGAGCATCATCTTCGTTCACCAGAACTTTCCTGGCCAGTATCGGCACCTGGCCAGCCAGTCAAGTCCAAAATTTGCTGTAAATTCTCGATCGGTTCGATGACACGATTGATTCGGCCCGATGAAGGTAAGCGTACAACGGCCCCACATTGTTGAAGCGTTTTGGGGATGGGATTGAGGTTCCCTCGGTTTTTCGTCTGCCAAAGAGTGGGTTTCATGCTACCAGTTTTTCGTGATGCGGCTGTCTGATCCAGTTTTCCAGAAACTGAAATGGCGACTTATAGCCGAGGGTCAAATGCTGCCGCTTTTTGTTGTAAGACAACATATTACATCCAGGAAAGTGTGGGACTTCATATTTGAGGCCAAGCTGTTGAACCAGATCTCCGTCGGCGCGTTATCCCAGCAATTCCCCTTTCGGCTCATCATCGAGCAGGTCATGCCGTATTCTTTAAGGAAGCGCTGATTTAATCGCTCTCTCACTTCGATCTACCACGCAACCAATTGATTTTATTTCTGCAGAAATCCCACTTGCCGATTAAATCAGTGCTTCCTTAAGCTTGTTCTGAAACGCATGGCTGGCGTACTGGCTACACTGGTCGGAGTGATGCAGCAGCCCCAGCGCTGGTTTCTTGCGGAACCAGGCCATGGTCAGCGCATCCGTCACGATGTCCGCCGTCATGCGCGGCTTGAGCGACCAG
>CAYRXO010000181.1:0-7173 GCA_964428215.1 uncultured Candidatus Accumulibacter sp.
ATTATATCATTGTCATATTAAGTGTGGGGGCTGGCGGGAATAAATCTGCGTTTCCCTAATGGACAATCTGGGTTAATTTTTCATGAATACTTCGGCATGCAGCGTCTCGGCATCGTCTTGCTGTAAGATTTTCCGACAACGGATCGCCGGCAAAGCAAGGCGAGCTCAGTGTTATGCAGGACGTCAAATGAAGGGAGCGCAGGAAGGAGGTCGCCAACCGCTTTTACTGCCAACGGCTTTCTTCGAGTAGACTTTTCCCAGCAAAACTTGGAAGAAAAAGCATGCACGACGAAATGACGCAGCCGCAGAGCATCTGGGACGCCAAGCGCAATCTCGGCTACGACGAGCCGGTGCCCGTCGACGACGGCCGGTTCTATGTCGACACCGCGCCGGCACGCGGCGACTTCAACCTCAAACGCCTCTACCGCGATTTCAGCGTCGATGACGGCGGACAGCTGCACAGCCCGCCGCGCAAGAAGTACCTACTGTTCACCGGCCATCGCGGCTGCGGCAAGAGCACCGAGCTGCTGCGCGTCGCCAAATATCTGCATGATCGAAAACGCTTTTACGTCGTCCATCTCGATTGTCTGCAACGACTCGACATCAACAACCTGAAATATTCCGACGTGCTCGTCGCACTGGCGGCGACGCTTTTCGCCAGATTGCAGGATGAAGAAGGCGTCGTCGTCGAGCCGGTGTATCTGTCGCGGCTGGAAAACTGGTTCAAAGAGCGCGTCATCACCCACACCCACGCCAGACAGTTGCAGGCCGAGCTGCAAGCCGGCGCACAAGCGAAAGCCGGCCTGCCCTGGCTGGGACACCTGTTTGCCGGCCTGACCAACAAGATCAGCGCCGGCTCGACCTATCGCGACGAAATCCGCGACGCGGTGCGCAATGACTTCAACGAATTTTCCGAAGCTTTCAACCTGTTGCTGCGCGCCGCCGAGGAAAGGCTGGCCCGGCAGGGGCTGGGAAAACGCATTCTCTTCGTCGTCGACGGCACTGACCGCCTGAATACCGAGGATGCACGACGCTTCTTCGTCGAGGACGTCCACCAACTGACGCAAATCGAATCGCTGTTCATCTACTGCGCGCCGATCCATCTGCTGTCGCAGGAGAATCAGTTGAACGCCAACTTCGGCGAACCGTTCCGCCTGCCGATGCTCAAGATACGCGACGTCAACGACCAGCCGATCGCGGCCAACGTGGCGATCATGCGCCAACTGGCGCTGAAACGCGTCGCGGAAGCGCTGTTCGACGAACCGGCGACGCTCGACCGGCTGATACGCTACAGCGGCGGTCACCCGCGCGACCTCCTGCGCCTGCTCAATGTGGCGATCAACTTCGCCGACGACGAGCGCATCGACCGCGCCGCGGCCGACAAGGCGATCAAACAGGTCGCCAACGACTACCGCCGCCTGATCGACAGCACCGATTACCGCCTGCTGGTCAGCATCGACCGCGACCCGCATGCGCCGGACAGCTACACCAGCGAAAAAACGGCGCGCATGCTCTACGACCTGGTGCTGCTCGAATACAACGACTATTTCTGGAAAAGCCATCCGCTGATCACCACGCTGGCCGGCTACCAGTCGGCATCGGCAGGCCACTGAAGTGTCGATCGCGGCGACCCTGGCGCCGCAGCACGGCGCCGCGCTGCTCCTGCTCGACAAGCTGCTGCAACAACGCCTGGGCTTTCGCCTGCTCTTCGCCCAGCATAACGACCCCGCCTATCGCGACCGCCTGCTCGCGCACCTGCTCGAGCGCACGCACGGCGGCGAGAGGCTCGATCTGCAGTCGCTGAGCGGCTTCGGCGCCTTCGAAGATCACCTTGCGCAACGGGTCGGCCAAGTCGGCGCGCTGCACGTCATCAACCTGGAGAGCCTGCGCGCCGATCTGCGCGCGGAATTCCTGCGCGGTCTGAATTACCACCGCGAACAACTGGCCGCCAAAGCCCCGTGGAGCACCGTCTTCTGGCTGACGGAAGCCAGCCTCGACGAACTCGCCCGGCAGGCGCCGGATTTCTGGGCCTGGCGCGAACAGGTGCTCGATTTCAGCCTGCCGCGCGAAGCGCAAATCCGGCAGGAGAAATTTATCAGCGAGATCGACAATCGGGACAGTCCGCGCAAGCAGCAAAGGGTCGCCGAACTCGAAGCCTACTTCGCCGGACGGGCAGGCGGCGAGACACTGGCCGAGGTCGATATGCTGGCCGAACTGGGCCGCTTGTATTGGAGCGTCGGCGACTACGCGCAGGCGCGCGTCCGGCTGGAAGCGGCCATCGCTGGCTACGACACGCTGGGCGAGGTGCTGGCCCAGGCCGCGGCCAGTGCTGATCTGGCCAGAATACTCGCGACGACCGGCGAAACAACGCAAGCCCTGCAACGACTACGCACGCGCTGTCTGCCGGTCTTCGAGCGCTTGGGCGACGTGCGCTCGCGGGCCGTGACGCTGGGCCAGACCGCCGACATCCTGCACGCTCGCGGCGAACTCGACGAAGCGCTGCGCATCCGCCGCGAGGAAGAACTGCCGGTCTACGAGCGCTTGGGCGATGTGCGCTCGCGGGCCGTGACGCTGGGCCGGATCGCCGACATCCTGCACGCTCGCGGCGAACTCGACGAGGCGCTGCGCATCCGCCGCGAGGAAGAACTGCCGGTCTTCGAGCGCTTGGGCGACGTGCGCTCGCGGGCCGTGACGCTGGGCCAGATCGCCGACATCCTCTACGACCGCGGCGAATTCGACGAGGCGCTGCGCATCCGCCGCGAGGAAGTACTGCCGGTTTACGAGCGCCTGGGCGACGTGCGCTCGCGGGCCGTGACGCTGGGCCAGATCGCCGACATCCTCTACGACCGCGGCGAACTCGACGAGGCGCTGGAATTGCACGACGCCTGCCTGCCAATCGCCGAACGCCTGGGCGACATCGAAATGCTGGCTGCCGTCCGCCATGCACGGGCGGCCATCCGCTGGCTGCGCGGCGACCAGCGACGGGACGCTCTGCCCGTCATTCGCGACGATCTGCAACAGTCTTTCGTCCTCATCCGCAAGCTGGGCCGACCGGATGCAATCGCCGCTGTCGGCCGCCTGTACGCACAGGTGCTGGCTGCCGATGGCGAACAAGCGCAGGCGCTGGCGGTGCTGGACGACGTCGAGGCCGCCTGGCGCAAGCTCGACAACGCCCCAGGATTGGCGCAGGTGCAGGCACTGCGCCGGACGATCGCCGGGCAACCCGTCAGCGACGAATCGTCGGCTTCGCGCTGACGGCTTCGGCGGAAGCAGGTCTCGCGAAGTAACCATCCAGGACGTGCCCGGATTTTCGGACCACGACCGTCCCGCAACACGCCCGCCTCGTCGTCCGGCAGCGACCTTTCATGCCCATCGGGTATCGAGGCGTCACTATAACGTTACAATCTGTTGCAAGCAGGCCACCGTCAGCGCGCCGTTTTACCGGCACCATACGCCCCGTCGTTCGCTGCCGGTTCTGCTGTGTCGATCCGGCTCGCGATTCGTACCCATCAACGATTACAGGAGATATGCGATGAAGCACGCGCCCGCCACCGACCCCTCTTTCGACCTCAACACGTTTATCGATCACGCGCGCACGCATTTCGGTCTGCGCGCCTCCACCGACACACCGTCGGCCGCCACGGCACAGCGTCATTCGCCGGGCAAAGGCCTGCTGTTGGCCGCCGCGCTCGGCGCCGTGCTGGCAACGCCGGCGTTTGCCGACTACGACTGCCGCCCCATGAGTGGACCGGGCGGACCCGGCGGGCCGGAGCGGCACGCACAGATGATCGAGCAGCACCATCAGCGACTGCACGACGCGCTGAAACTCACCCCCGAGCAGGAGAGCGGCTGGAAAAAGCTGATGGAAACGCAGGACGCGATGCACCGGCCGGGCAGGCCGCCGGCCGACGACTGGTCGAAGCTGACCGCTCCCGAACGCGCCGACAGAATGCTGGCCATGTCGCGCGCGCGCAACGAGCAACTGAGCGAGCATGTCGGCGCGCTGAAGAATTTCTACGCCTCGCTGAGCGCCGAACAGAAGAAGACTTTCGACGACATGCACGTGAGACAAAGCGAGCGGATGCGTGGCAAGCCCGGCGGCCGGCCGGCCGCTGCCGATAAACCATTGCCCAACGGCTGATTTTTCTCGCGACGGGTTTGCCCGGCGCACCTAAAACGGTGTTTCACTGCCTGGCGGCGAGCGACGCCCGACACGTCGCCCGCCGTTTTTTTGTCGTTTTGGCGCGGCGCACCCAAGTCAACAAAGCTCGCCGGCAATCAAACCGCTGGTGCTATAATCCGCGCCGCGTTCGGCAACCCCTGCCGGACGTGCCGAGCATCGCGAACCTGGCCGTACCCTCAAGCCCCTCTGCCTCCTGGTGTCGATTCATTCAGCGCCTTTTTGGCATTAAGCTTTTGTGCCGACAGCTGCTGAATTTCTGTCCCTCTACCCTGCGGACAGCGTCAGTCTCTCAGCTTTTTTCCGGTTGGCGTTGCAGTTGACTCTTGCTCGCGTGCCACACTGACGGCGCGCAGCCCACCTTTCGAAAGAAATTGATGACTTTTTCAGACATCGGCCTGCATGCGGCCATTCTCAGAGCGCTGACCGACGCCGGTTACAGCGAACCGACCGAAGTACAACGCCAGGCCATTCCGGCGGCGATCGAAGGCCGTGACCTGCTGGTCTGTTCGCAGACCGGTTCCGGCAAGACCGCCGCTTTCATGTTGCCGGCGCTGCACCGCCTGGCCGGCCAGGAGCTTCCGCCGGCGCCCCGTTTTGTCGCCGGCAACGACCGGCGTGCGCCGTCGTCGCGCGGCCGGCCGCGTTTCGAGCTGGCACGGCCGAAAATGCTGGTCCTGACGCCAACGCGGGAACTCGCGCTGCAGGTCACCGCTGCCAGCGACAAATACGGCCGTCACTTGCACCGTCTGCGCACCGTCGCCATCCTCGGCGGCATGCCGTATGCACGACAGATGGAGCTGCTGTCCCGCCAGCCGGAGATCCTCGTTGCCACGCCCGGCCGCCTGATCGATCACATGTCGGCCGGCAAGATCGATTTTTCGCAGTTGCAGATGCTCGTTCTCGACGAAGCCGACCGCATGCTCGACATGGGCTTCATCGAAGACATCGAAACGATCGTCGCCGCGACGCCGGCCAGCCGGCAGACGATGCTCTTTTCAGCGACGCTGGAAGGTAGCGTCGGCGACATGGCGCAGCGCATCACCCGCTCGCCGCTGTCGATCCGCGTTAATGCCGTCAGCGCGCGTCACGAGGGCATCGAGCAGCGCATGCATTTCGTCGATGACCTGGCGCACAAGAACCGACTGCTCGACCATCTGCTGCGCGACGCCTCGATCGGCCAGGCGCTGGTGTTCACCGCCACCAAACGCGACGCCGATACGGTCAGCGACCGGCTCAACGTCGCCGGGCTGAACGCCGCGGCGCTGCACGGCGACATGCCGCAGGGCGCGCGCAACCGCACACTGACCGCGTTGCGCCGCGGGCAGGTGCGCATCCTGGTCGCCACCGACGTCGCCGCGCGCGGCATCGACGTGCCGACGATCACGCACGTCTTCAATTACGATCTGCCGAAGTTCGCCGAGGATTACGTGCATCGTATCGGTCGCACCGGCCGCGCGGGGCGCAGCGGGCTGGCGATTTCGCTGGTGCATCACGCCGAGCATTACAACGTGCGCAAGATCGAACGTTTCACCAAGCAATCGATCCCGGTCGAAGTGGTCGCCGGTCATGAACCGACGCGGCGTGCCCCGCCGCCGAAGGCGCGGCCGGGCAACAAGCCGGCATGGAAGAACGGCGAGCAGCGTCCTTTTCGTCATACCGCCGCGCATGGCGAGAGCGCACGACCCACGCGCAATGCCCAGCCGGTCGCAACGCGGCATGGCAGCGTCGCCGGCAGCCGCGCGGCGCACGAGGGGGCGGTGCACAGCGCTCGCGGCCAGCCGCGACGCGAATTCGGCGAAAGCTGATATGCCGACGCCGGCGTTACGGTAACGCGGCAGCGATGACTGCGCGGGCTGATCGCGACGTTGGACGCTGCTCGTTACATGCCGGGCAGCCTGTCGGGTTTCAAAGCGCTGGAGAAGTTTCGCCAGACGGAGTTCACACCGGTGACCGTTGCCTTGATACGGATCATTAGTCTCTTATGACTCAGATTTTTACATTTTCTGAGCAGATTCTGTGAGGGGGTAGCGTGGGCGAGCGCCGGGACGATGCTTTGTTCCGTGATTCGACAAGCGGCGGCGATGGTAGAGCGGCCTAGACGGGTAAGGTAATAGCGATAGCCATGAACGACCTTCTTGATGAGAGCGAACTGGCGCAAGCGCCAGAGATAGCGCGTGATGCTGGCCGGCGAGATCTGGCGCAAGAAGGGAGCGAGGTCGGCACGGCGGATGCCACGGATGTTGAATTCGGGACGCTGAAGCGCGCGCAGCAAGGCCTGCTGAGTGGCGTCGAAGAAGTTGAAGCCCTTGAGGCGATGGCCATTGACGCTCTTGGGGCTGGTCAGTCGATGCAGGTTGCGATCGCCGGCGGAAAAGTCGTCCAGTGCGGAGAGATATTCGAGAGAGCGGCGATTACACCCGAGGAGGATCTTGCGCAAATCAATGAGGCTGTAGATGGTCTTTCGGAGGGGGCGATCTCGCGCGACTCGTGACCATCCCGATGTTCCACCTTGCGGTGGTGCTTGAAGAAGGAAACGTTGTTGGTCGTGGTTTCCAGACGCAGCACACGGTTGAACTTGTCGTACATCTTGACCGATACCTTGCCAAAATGGTGCTTGATGCAGGTGCCCTCGATGCGCGTCGTGAAGCGGCTGCCGAGTTCCTGCGCCAGTTGCGGTGTGATCTTCTTGCCCAGGAAGTTGGCGACCTGCTCGGCCTTGACCGAGAAGATCGCCTGCCGGGAGAGTTCCTCGTAGAGCGACTTCAGGATCGTATCGGAGCGGACCACCAGATCGGTCGAGTACTCGACCTGCATCAGGCTCCAGTGATAGGACTGTCCGAAGACGTCAAGGATCGGGCAGCACTGCTCGGCGTAGCGGTCGAGAAGGGCATGCAGCGTGTCCGGCGAGAAGGCGTCCGCGAGTTGCTGAGCCCGCTCCCAATCGGCGATACGGATGAAGGCATTGTCCGCCATCGCGTAGTCGATACCTG
>CAYRXO010000182.1:0-7155 GCA_964428215.1 uncultured Candidatus Accumulibacter sp.
TCGAGCGCAGTGTAGCAAAAAACACTCATTATTATGTTAGCGCTTATGCCCCTTGCGGGAGAGCTTTTCTCGCACCGGGAATACGCACAACTCGGATTTCGAGCACGTTCTTTTACTACGTCCCATCCTTGCCGACGGCTTGCGAAATGCAATCATCTTGGTCTTTCCGGAGGAAGATCGGTTGAGAACAGCATCTGTCTTTCGTTGCGCATCCGCCATTCGACGATCGTTTTGGCCGCCAGGGTGAGCAGGGCCAGCAAGGCCAGAACCGACGCCGCAGCGAAAGCACCGACCGCGTTGTATTCGTTATAGAGGATTTCCACGTGTAACGGCAAAGTATTGGTTTCGCCACGAATATGGCCGGAGACCACCGATACGGCGCCGAACTCACCCATTGCCCGGGCATTGGCCAGGATGACCCCGTAAAGCAGTCCCCATTTGATGTTCGGCAAGGTGACCCGAAAAAACATCTGCCAGGCACTGGCACCCAGCGAGATGGCCGCTTCCTCCTCATCCCTGCCTTGTGTCAGCATCAATGGAATCAATTCGCGCGCAATGAAACCACCTTGATTTCATGGCTTGACAACCATGGGCCGAAAACGCCTTGCGCACCGAAAATGAGCAGAAAAGCCAGCCCGACAACGACCGGCGATACGGCAAAGGGCAGGTCGATCAAGGTGATCAATAGACTTTTGCCACGAAAATCGAATCTGGCGATGTACCAGGCGGCGGCGATACCGAACAGCAGGTTGAACGGCAAGAGCGCAACGGCGACGAACACCGTCAGCGAGATAGCCGACAGAGTTTCACTGTCGCTCAATGCAGACTGGTAGGTCGACCAGCCACTGGCAAAGGCTTCGACAAATACCGCCAGAAGTGGCAGCGCAAGAAAGAACAACAAAAAGCCCAGCCCGATACATAACAGTAGCCAGCGTAACCAGCGCGGCTCACTGATGGCACCACGAGTTACCTGAGAGATTTTCACCGCGACCTCGCCGGACCCGGCCGATGGCGCCGGGTCGTCCACCATTGCAAAGCGTTGACCGTCAGCAACATGATGAAAGAAATCATCAGCATCACCATTGACAGGGCCGTTGCGCCAACGACGTCGTACTGTTCGAGTTTGGAAATGATCAACAGCGGCGTGATTTCGGAAATCAGCGGCATGTTGCCAGCGATGAAGATCACCGAACCGTACTCGCCGATGGCGCGAGAAAAAGCCAGTGTGAAGCCGGTCAGCCATGCCGGAAAAATACCGGGGAACAACACGCGAACGAAAGTCTGCCAACGCGATGCACCAAGCGAAGCAGCCGCCTCCTCGACTTCAGTTTCGATATCCTCGATCACCGGCTGCAAAGTGCGGACGACGAAAGGCAAGCCGATGAAAGTCAGCGCAACGACGATGCCCAGTGGCGTGAAAGCGACCTTGACACCCTGGCTGCCAATCCAGCCGGTACCGGCGTACAACGTCGCCAAAGTAATGCCGGCCACTGCCGTTGGCAAAGCAAACGGCAGATCGACCAGCGCATCGATCGCCCGTAGGCCGGGAAACGAATAGCGCACCAGTATCCAGGCGACGATCAGGCCAAAGAACGCGTTGATCGTCGCTGCCAGAAACGCTGCCCCAAAAGTGACCCGATAAGAAGCCAACGCCCGTTCGCCGCTGACGATCTGCCAGAACTCGGTCAGGCTGAGTTGACCGGTTTTGAACGCCAAACCTGAGAGAGGCAGCAGGATCAGCAGCGAAAGATAAACCAGAGTGCAGCCGAACGTCAGTTCGAAGCCGGGAATGACCTGTTGCCGACGAGCCGGAGTGACTTTCATGCGCTCAACGAAGTTGCCCGAACGACAGACTTGCGACATGTGAAAATCGTCATCATTTGATTGACGATTTTCACATCGTCACTAGTCGGCAAGCGTGCTGGATTGCGGGGGAAACGGACTGGATATTCATGAATTGTGGTCGTTAATCGCCATCTTCGTTCGCCGATTCGATGACTGCTCGCCCAACTTATTTCTGCAGATAAATCTGATCGAAGCTGCCACCGTCCTTGAAGTGCGCTGGAAACGCCTTGCTCCAGCCACCAAATAGCTCCTCGACGGTAAAGGTACGCATCGCCGGAAACTGTGACGCATATTTCTTCAGCATCGCCGGGTCGCGTGGCCGCAGATAGTTTTGCGCCGCATTCTCCTGGCCGGCTGAAGACCACAGGTAGTTGAGGTAAGCCTGAACCAACTTGCGCGAAGCCTTCTTGTCGACGACCCTGTCAACGATCGCCACTGGAAACTCGGTGAGAATCGACGATGACGGATAGACGATCTCGAATTCGCCCTTGCCAAATTCCTTGGCGATCAATTCCGCTTCGCATTCAAAGGTGAGCAGCACACACCGATGCGTCGCTGCATGAATGTGGTCGTCGCGTCGCGCCCCCCGGCAGCGAACAAAGGAGCGTTCTTCAATAGTCGACCGACGAATTCCTGGGCGCCGCGCTCGTTGCCGCCTGGCTGTTTGAGCGCGTATCCCCAGGCAGCCAGGTAACTGTAGCGTCCATTGCCGGTGTTTTTCGGGTGCGGCAGAATCACCTGCACGCCCGGCTTGGCCAGATCGTTCCAGTCCTTCAGTGCTTTCGGATTGCCTTTACGGACGATCAGTACCATCGTCGAGGTGTAAGGCGAGGCATTGGTGGGAAATTTTTTGGCGAAATCTCTGGCTACCAGTCCCTTGTCCGCTAAAAAATCGACATCCGACGCCTGATTCATGGTCACCACATCGGCTTCCAGTCCATCGGCAACAGCACGCACCTGCTTGCTCGAACCGGCATGCGATTGCCGAATGTCAACATTTTGGCCTGTGGTCGCTTTCCAGTATTTTTTAAACAAGGGGTTGTAATCCTTGTAGAAATCCCGGGCAACATCGTAAGAGACGTTCAACAGATCGTTGCTGTCGGCTAATGCGCTCGCCGCGAACAATAAAGCGGCACAGGCAACCACTCTCGCGGTAAATTTACTGAACATGGGGAAGCCTGCGAAAAATGAAAAAATCACTATAACCAGGGCTTTTATAACCACAAAGCATCTTTTTTCATTTATTTATAACTGAAAGCCCGGTTGAAAGCTTCAGTTCTGCCGTGCGGACAACAGATGCCTGCCAGATATTCAGCCATTGGGAATCATTCAGGTCACGCAACCGCGTGACCTGGTCAGCCACGCAACGACGCCCGTCGTTTCAGACGCGCGCCGGTGACCTGCCTGTCAAAGAAGCGCTTTCCATCCAGCGCTTGATACGGTTGGCGTCGCCGATGCGCGTTTGCTTGCCGATCGAATCGAGCAGGACGATGACTACCGGCTTGTCGGCGACACGGGCCTGCATGACCAGGCATTTGCCGGCTTCCTGGATATAGCCGGTTTTGGACAGGCCAATCACCCAGGTCGGGCTATGCACCAGCTGATTGGTATTATGAAACTCAAGCTCCCGGCCGTTAATTTCGGCGCGCGTTCCCGGCGTGGTTGAAAATTCGCGGATCAGCGGATAACGATGCGCGGCAGCGACCATGCGTGCCAGATCATGTGCCGTCGAAACATTGGTGCTGTTCAGTCCCGTAGGGTCATCGAAATGCGTTTGCGTCATTCCCAACGAGGCCGCCTTGCGATTCATCGCGGCGATGAAGGCGGGCAAACCACCCGGGTAATGGCGGGCCAGCGCGTTGGCCGCCCGGTTTTCCGAGGACATCAGGGCAAGCAGCAAAGCCGTTTCGCGCGCAATGACGCTGCCGACCGACAGACGCGAGCGGCTGCCACGCAAATAATCGACATCGTCTTCGCTAATGGAAATCGGAGCCTGCAGATTGGGCATGCTGTCGAGAACGACCATGGCGGTCATCAATTTGGTGATCGAGGCGATCGGCAGCACGGCATGCGCATTTTTTTCGTAGATCGCTTCGCCACTGTCCTGGCTGATGACCAAAGCCGAACCCGATTGAACAGCGAGAGGACCCGGTTCTTGCCAGATGTCGAGGTTATTGGCCAGAGCCTTGCTCAGATTTTTTCGCTGGGTGGCGATCGGCTGCCGCACCTCGACCGACGTTCGGACGATTTCCGCTGCGCGTGCATGTCGGGCAGTTTCTCCTTTTGCCAGCTTGCCGACATTTCTGGCTTTTTTCGACGGCGCCGCCTTGGCGTACTTGACGACCGATTCGGTCTTGCTCGCATGGACAAGATGTTTGCCGACCGGTTTGCCCTGGCCATGTGTGACAGTGCCGCTGCTATTTCTGGCAACGATTTTTGCAGCCGAAAACTTCTGGCCGGTGGCTTTTTGCGCAACCGCGGCTGATTTGCTCTTGTGTGATCCCGCCTTGCCAGGGTGCTTGTCGGCCGCTTGCGCGCCGCTGGGCGGCAACAAACCGGCGCTGATCAGCGCACCGAGGATCAATGCCATTCTGATTTTGCTGCGCATTGCCGACCTCCTGCATGTCTCGTTTGAGCGGAATTCTAGCCTACTCCATTTATATTCGACAATAGACCAGGAAAAATAACGGGATAGATCATTAATATGATGTTTTGCCTGAATTTTTTCAAAGTTCAAGAAAAACGCACAGATCTTCGCGGTGAGCCAGCGCATCCTGGTAGCCCAGTTCGATCAAGGCCTGGGTGTAAGGGGTCTCGAAGAGGAGATAACTGGCGAGCGCGCTACCCCGACTGCTCATCGCGCCGACGAGGCGTAACAACGTGCGCATGGCCCACGGCAAGGCATGCGCGTGTTGCGCTGCCAACGAATCGAGACGTCGGGACGGAGAGATGGTCAAGGACTGCAGCGGACGCAGGCCGATCTGCCCGCTATGGCGCAACTCCTCGGGAATCTGCGCCAACGTCCGGTTGATGCGTTCCATCCGCTCGACGTCTGCGTGCAAACTGTCGAGAAAAATCGAGGCCATGATATGGCCGGCTATTTGCGCCAACGATGGATACGATTTAGAGCCTTGCCGCGGCGGAATTTCATCGATCTGTGCAACACCGATGATCAGCAGCTTTTCGGCGCCGAGATGGATGGCTGGCGAAAGGGGAGACAGCTGGCGCATCGAGCCATCACCGAAATACTCGCGGTTGAGATGAACCGGCGGAAAAACAAAAGGAATGGCGCTCGATGCCAGCAGATGTTCAATCGACAGCGCCGTGCGACAGCCGACACGCTGTGCTCGCCGCCAGCTTTCAATGTCCGAATGCGCCTGATAGAAACTGACGCTGTCGCCGGAGGTGTAGCCAGAAGCGGTAATGGAAATCGCATATAACGAACCTTTGTCGATTGCTCGCTGGATATTGCCGAAGTCGAGAAACTTGTCCAATAAACGACGCAAGGGCCGATTATCGAGCAATGAACGCGGGCTTTTCTTGCGCAGCCAGCCGGTCAGAAGATCTCCCAGCCAGCGGGCAATGCTCAGGCCGATTCCCAAGGGGTCGGCACGATAGATCTGTCCAGCATGCATATTGCGCCAGACATCGTCCAGCGCATCGACGGCAGCCGTGAAATTGCTTGCATAACAGGCCAGCGTGGCGGCGTTGATCGCCCCGGCCGATGTGCCGCAGAGGATAGAGAACGGATTACGCCGCGATGAACATTGCAATTCGCCGATCGCTCGTAAAACGCCAACCTGATACGCTGCTCGAGCACCACCACCGCTGAGGATCAGGGCAACGCGATTCTTCCTGGCCATATATCGTCATCTGCCCGCGAATGGCGGGCAGCTCTGCAACTTCCCGGCCGGGCCGGCAACGCCGAGATTCTCAGCGTTCGTTCATCAACTTGTCGACCACGGTCAAGGCCGCCATATTAACGATCCGCCGCACTGTCGCCGTCGAGGTCAGGATATGTACCGGCTGTGCCGCGCCAAGCAGGATCGGGCCGATCGTCAGATTGTCGCCGGAAGCGATCTTGAGCAGGTTGAAGGAGATGTTGGCCGCATCGAGTGTCGGCATGATCAAGAGATTCGCCTGCCCTTTCAAGCGGGCGTCACTGGGGAAAACCCGCTGGCGGATTTCATCGTCAATCGCCGCATCGCCATGCATTTCACCTTCCACTTCCAGGCGTGGCGCCCTTTCCTTCAGCATATGCAGCGCTTCGCGCATCTTCAAGGCGGTCGGCGTATTTTCAGAACCGAAGGAGGAATGCGACAACAAGGCGACGCGTGGCGTCAAGCCGAAACGGCGCACTTCGTCGGCGGCAAGCAGGGTCATATCGACCAGTTGTTCGGCCGATGGCTCGTAATTGATGTACGTATCGGCAATGAACAGCGTCCGGTCGGGCAACAGCAAGAGGCTCATCGCGTAGAGATTCTTCACCCCGGGCGCCAGGCCGATGACGTTTTCGACGTACTCGCGATGCACATCATGCTGTCCCAGCGTGCCGCAGACCATGCCGTCAGCCGCCCCCATACGCACCATCATCGCACCAAACAACGACGCCCGACGACGCAGTTCGCGACGGGCAAAATCGGCCGAAATGCCGCGGCGTTCCATCAACCGGCGATATTCGCGCCAATAGGGTTCAAAATTCTGCTCGTAGAAATCATTCTTTTCGGCATAGATGACTTCGAAATCGACGCCTGGTCGGATGCGCAGGTTCATCGCTTCCAATTTGGCGGAGATTTCCTCCGGGTCACCGATGAGGATAGGTTGAGCAATCCCTTCATCGACGACGATCTGCGTAGCGCGCAGGACGCGCTCCTCTTCGCCTTCGGGAAACACGATCCGCCGCGGCGCTTGCTTGGCCTGCGAAAAAATCGGTTTCATGATCAGGCCGAAGTGGTAGACGAACTCGTCCAGACTTTGCCGATAGGCATCGAGATCCTTGATTGGCCGTGTGGCCACACCGGAAGCCATCGCCGCTTCGGCAACCGCCGGTGCGATGCGACTGATCAGCCGCTGGTCGAAAGGATTGGGAATCAGATATTCCGGACCGAAATTGCTCACCTTCTCGCCGTAGGCGCGCACGGCGACTTCCGATTGCTCGACGCGTGCCAGTTCGGCGATCGCCTTGACCGCCGCCAGTTTCATCGCTTCGGTGATCGTCGTCGCGCCCGCGTCGAGCGCACCGCGGAAGATGAACGGAAAACAGAGCACGTTATTGACTTGGTTGGGATAATCCGAACGGCCGGTGGCGAT
>CAYRXO010000183.1:0-6845 GCA_964428215.1 uncultured Candidatus Accumulibacter sp.
GGATCGACGTCGATCCAGTCGCCGTCGAAGTCGGCGGCGGCGATTAGCCGGGCGGCTTCCTGGCGGACGGCTTGCGACTCGGCGAGTTTTTCGCCGAGCCGCTCGCGGGTCGCCGATTGCTGTTCGATACCGGCGCTGTCGGCGGCCAGTCCGGCCAACTTGCTGTTCAACGAGTCGACGCCAGCGGCGGCGTGTTCGGCTTTCGGGGCCAGATCGGGGGCGGCGAAGCGCGCCAGCGTCTGCCCGGCGCGCACCGGCCCCTGGCTTTGCAACTGTTCGATGCGCGCCGGAAACGGCGGATAGACCAGTTGCCGATGCGCCGGCTGGGCGACGGCGGGCGCGTCGATGTCGAACGATTGCGGGATCAGGGCGAAGAGTAGCGGCGCGGCGAGCAGCAGTGTCAGACGGTGCACCTGCCGGCGCGGTGTCTCCTGCCAGCGCACGCGCCAGACGCTCACTTCACGCCAGATCGGCCAGACGATGAACCAGGCGATCTCGACGGCAAAGAGAAAAATACCCAGCACTTTGAAGAAGAACAGATACACCGCCACGGCGATGCCGGTGAATACGATCAGGCGATAGATCCAGGTCGCCCAGGCAAAGGCGATCAGCGCGCGGCGGAATCCCGGCGACAAGGCTTCGCGCTCCGCTTCCTGCCAGCCGAGCAGCCGGCGGCGCAGGCTGGCGCGCGCCAGTTCGCCGGCGCGCTGGTGCAGATTGGGAAAATCGAGCGCGTCGGAAAGGATGAAATAGCCGTCGAAACGCATGAACGGGCTGGCATTGACGGCCAGCGTCAGCAACCAGCCGGTAGTCGCCAGATAGAGCGCCGCCTGACGCAGGGGACCGTCGTCGAGCAACGCCCAGACCACGCTGGCCAGCGCCGCCAAGGCCAGTTCAACGAGGATGCCGGCCGAGGAGACCGCCAGACGTTGGCGCGCCGATTTCAGCTTCCACGCTTCGCCGGTGTCGGTGTATAGCATCGGCCAGAGGACGACCAAAGCGACGCCCATGTGCGCGACGCGCAGGCCGTAGCGCGTGGCGACCAGCGCGTGTCCGAGTTCGTGCAGCGTCTTGGAGACGATCAGCGCCAAAGCGAAGCCGCCGAGTCCACTCCAGGTCAGGTTGTCGACCACGCCGCGCGCGAATTCGTCCCAGCGGCGGGCGACGAGCAGCAGGCCGAGCACGGCGAGCGCCAGGATCAGCGCCAGCCCGGCTGGCGAGGCGAGCGGTCGCACCCAGGGCAGCAGGGCAGCGAGCAGGCGTTGCGGGCGGAAGAGCGGCAGGCGGATGAACAGATAGTGGTGCAGCCACCAGCGCCAGTGCCGCCAGCCGGGCTGCGCCGCTTCGCTGGCCAGTTGGCGGACCGTCGCCGGCGTCGGCCGCAGCAGACGGTGCTGCGCCAGGAAGCGGCCGAAGTTTTCGACGGTCTGCGCGTCGACGTTCAGCGGCGTCGCGGCTGAAATGTCGGCCGCGATGCGCGCCGGGTCGGCCGGCCAACGCAGCAGGCATTCGAATTCCAGCCAGCCGATGCGGAAAAAGCGGTTGCTCACCGGGTCCTGGATCGACCAGGCCGGCGCGCCGTCGGCGTCCGGTGCGGCTTCGAGCAGACGCAGGTCCTCGCGCAGCGGCATGAAAACCGCGGCGTGCACGTTCACCAGCCGCTCCATTCGCGGAAACTGGCCAGCGGCCGCCGCAACACGACGTAGATCAGGCAGGCCCAACCGCCGTACACCTTGGCCGTACCGCGCAAACCGATGCGCGCCTGCGCCGCGTCGCCGGCGGTGAACACGCCGCGCAGGCGGTAACTGGCGATGCCGTCGGGCGACAAGAGCGCCTGATAGCTGGTTTCGGTCAGCTGCGCGTCGAGCGGCTGCAAGGGCATCACCGTCAGGAAGAGCGTGATCGGCGCGCCGACGTCGAGGGCGATGGCGTCGGCGACCGGCAGATGCACCAGCACGCCGGGCTTGTCCGGTTTGGCGAGCAGCATGATCCTTTCGCCGGTGCTCACCGGTTTGCCGCGCCAGTCTTCCGGATCGCCGAAAACGACGACGCCGTCTTCGGCGGCGCTGACGTCGACCCGCCCGAGTTGCGCATGCACTGCCGCCAGTTCGGCGCGCTTTTCGTGCGCCCGTCCGGTGAGCGGCGCCAGCTCGCCCTTGCTCTGCGGCGCGTCGAAGGATTTTTGCGTCGTCGCCATCAATTCGGCGTCGGCGACGGCGATCGATTGCTGTGCAACGGCCAGGCGATTGCGCAGTGTCGTGTCGTCGAGCGAGAACAACAGTTGGCCGGCCTTGACCGCCTGATTCGGCCGCACGTGCATGGTGCGGATGACGCCGTCGAGTGGCGAGGTGACGACGGCGGCGTCGAGCGGGATGACTTCGGCCGGCGCCAGCGCTGATTGGCGTACCGGCAGCAGGAGCACAGCGGCCAACGCCGCCAACAGCCAGCGGCGGCGGGGGCTGTGCCAGATCTGACGCAGACGCTGCCAAGGCGAGACGCTGTCTGCGGCCAGCATTTCCCAACAGTAACTCCACTGGGCAGCGACTGGTGCGAGAACGGCAGCTTGTGCGGCGTTCGGCGCCTGATCGAGCAGGAAGCAGGCCCAGGCCAGCCGCTCGCCGGAACGGCGGCAGAGCGGCAGGGCAAAGACGCCGGCCGGCCACCACTCATGCCAGCCGTCGGCGATCTCGGCCGGTGCGTCGGTGGGCAGGGTATACCAGCTTGGCGCTTCGTCCAATCGCTCGGTCAGGCGCTCGGTCAGGCGCTCGGTCAGGCGCTCGGTCAGGCGCTCGGTCAGGCGCTCGACCAGCCACGGCCAGGTACGGCGCAGCCAGACCAGATACGGGCTATCCTCCGCCGGCCGCGCCAAACCGGAGACGGCGAGCAGCGTCGCCTCGGCACCCGCGCCGTCGAAAACCAGCGCCTGCCGGAAAGGCAGCAGCGCGTAGCTGTCGTTGGCAATCGAAAAAGCCAGTTCGACCAGCGCATTGGCTTCGCGCGCCCGCGCCGCCAGAGCGGCGATCTGCACGAAGCCTGCTTCGTCGGCGACGAAGGCCATCGCCGCTCAGTGACTGTTCGGGAAGCGGGCGATACCGGTCATCCCGGCCAGCAGTTCGGCCGGGCGGCCATCGATGCGGCCTTCGAGTTCGACCGTCTGCGCGACGGCGTCTACGCGGGCGTTGATCGCCGTCACCTTCGCCGGATAGGTTTTGCCGGTTTCGTTGATATCGACTTCGAAGAATTGGCCGACTTTCAGGCTGCGCAGCAGGCGGGACGGCGCATTCAGGCGCAGCTTGAGCGGCCCGTCGCTGACCAGATCGATCAGCGGCGCGCTTTGATTAACGCCCTGATGCGGCTTGACGTGCAGGCGGACGACGCGGCCGGAGAATGGCGCGTTGACCACGCATTGCGCCATTTGCGCCTTGCCGACGCCGATCGCCGCCTGCGCTTTGTCGACCGCCGATTTGGCCAGCGAGACTTCCATGTCGCCGGCAGCATCCAGGCGGCGCAGGTTGCGCTTGGTGTCGTAGGTTTCCTTGGCCGAGGCGAATTCGGCCTGCGCCATCTGCAAGCGTGCCTGCGTCTCGGCGCAGTCGAAGGCGAGCAGCGTCTTGCCTTTGGCGACGGGTGCGCCGAGCGAGACGTTGAGCGCGGCGATCTTGCCGGCCATTTGTGCGGCGAGCGTCGTTTCCAGTTCAGGGCTGAGCAGGACGCGGATCGCGTTCGGGTCGGCCGGCGCCGGCGCGGCGGGCGCAGCGGTGGTTTGCGCGCCGGCGTGCGCGGTGAGCACGGCGAAAGCGAAGCCAGCCAGACGGCGCGTCAGCCGGCGGAAGGGATGGTCGCGCATCGGCTCAGGGTTTCGCCGATTTGCTCTTGAAGACAGTGCGCTGCACATCGCCGAGGGTTTGCTCCATGCTCTTGGCCAGGGTGCGGATGTCGTCCTTTTCGATCGCTTCCGGGAAGGGATCGAGGCCGACCGAATTATATAGCCGGCCCCAGGCTGCCTGGGCGTTGGAATACGAGGCGTAGCGCTGGTACTCGGCGAGCAGCGCGCGCGCTTCGGCGCGGATCACTTCCAGTTCGGAGTCGAACTTGGTTTTCGCCGCCGCCTGGGCGAAATTGAGCAGCCCGCGGTCGACCTGCAGGCTTTCTTCGGCGAATTTCAGTTCTGCCATCGCCAGTTCGTAACGCTGAATGCCGATGCGCACCTGCGTCAACACGGCCATCGACAGCGCCATGCGCCGCATGTCGTCGGTTTTGTTCTGATCGGTTTGCGCCCGTTCGAGCGCCGGCCACTGCAGGACTTTGAGCAGGTTCCACGACAGGCGTGCACCGAGGTCGACCCAGTGGCTGTTGTAGTTGTACTTGTTCGAATCGTATTGCGGACCGACATCGACGCTCAGGTTCGGGAAGAGCAGCACCTTCGCGGCGCGGATGTCGTTCTCGGTCACCCGGCGGCGATACCACTCTTCCATGATTTCCGGCCGCTTTTCGAGGGCCATCATTTCGAGTTCGTCGATGTTGCCTGGCACCGGCGGCAGCGATTCCTCACCGCTGTCGGCCAGGGTGTAGGGCGTTCCAGGCGGAATCGACATCAGCGCCGTCAGCTCGGTGCGCGCCAGTTCGAGGTCTTGCCGGCGCAAGGTGAGCAGGTTCACCGCGTCGAGCAGCGCCCGCTGGTAGGAAAGGATTTGCGACACCGGCATCAGGCCTTTTTTCTGCACTTCGCGC
This sequence comes from uncultured Candidatus Accumulibacter sp., assembly GCA_964428215.1. Classification (GTDB taxonomy): domain Bacteria; phylum Pseudomonadota; class Gammaproteobacteria; order Burkholderiales; family Rhodocyclaceae; genus Accumulibacter. Next base: position 4,732 of record CAYRXO010000183.1, read on the forward strand.
GATTGTTCGAGCGCTTTGTTCACCCGCCGGATCAGCGCATCGACGCGGCCGACGAGTCTTTGCGCGCCGAGCGCCCGCCAATAACTGTTGCGTACGTCCTGCTGGACATTCTGCGCCACCTTGCGCCGCCGCTCTTCGGCCATCAGCACCTGGTCGGCCTTTTGCCGCGCGCGGATATAGGAGACGCCGAAATCGAGCGCGTTCCAGGAGAAAGTCAGGTTGGCCAGCCAGCGTTCGCGCTCCTGCGAGGTCGAGGGACGCAGCGTTTCGATTCGGTCCTCGATGCCGATCGACTGGCCGCCCGAATCGTTGTTGCGCCAGGCGTAGCCGGCGCCGGCCACCAGACGCGGCAGCATCTCGTAGCCGGCAACGTCGCTGAGGCTGCGCGACAGCGCGTTTTCCATCAGCTTCATCCGGTAGTCGAGGTTGTACTTCAAGGCCCGCGCCGTCGCTTCGTGAAAACTGATCGGCCCGCTCACCGGCTCCTGATCGGCATACATGTTCAGCCGGTCTTCGCTGACCCGTTGGCGGATTTCTTCCTGGGAGTACGGAACGGGCGTCAGCGAACCGCAAGCGGCGAGCAGCAGCGGCAGCGCACAGGCCAGCAGCACACGGCGGGACGGTTGGCGGGTCGTTGTTTTCGGTTTGCGCATGGTCGTCATCTTCGTCCTGTCGAAAAGTAGGTCAGCTACGGTCAAAAATCGTGGGTTTGGCGGCAGCAGTCGGCGTGCGCGCGGCGGCGCGGCGCAATTGCTCGCTGAAGGAAGGAGCGGTTTGCGGCATCGCGCCCGGCTCGACGTCGGCAGTCGCTACCCGGGTGATCGCGGGTGGAGGCGGTTCGGCGGGTTCGCGTACTTGTGCCACGTCGTCCCGGTTGTCGGTTTGATTGTCGCTCGGTGCCGCTTGCAAGGGATCGGCCTGCATCAGCTCTGGCGTCTGAATGCGCCAGTCGCTGCTCAGATTGATCCGCGAACGGCGTCCGAAAACGACATGGTCGAGGAAAGCGCTTTCCGCTTGCGAAGCGCGCACGGCATGCTGGACGAACAAGGCCGGATCGAAGCCCAATCCAGCAGCCAATGAACGCGATTCGATCTCGCCGTAACGCACGACGCGCGGATCGCTGAAACCGAGTCGATCCATGGCCAGACGCTCGGCGTGCGAAGCCTCGACTTCCTGGTTGACGAAAATTGCCGGCTGGAACGGAATCGGTAGGCGCGGCATGGCCGTGAAGATATCGCCTTCCCGGAAAGCACTGGGATCGCCCCCCTGGTCGCCGAACAGGAAGTTGGCCGGCGTCGGAATGAGGTTATTCTCAGGCGGACGCACGTCGTTGGCCGGGACGACCGTCAGCGTGATCGTCGCGGTCGACGTGCCGCCGTGACCATCGGCGACCGCGTAGTCGAAGCGGATGTCGCCCTGCACGCCCGGTTTGGGTGCGAAAGTCAGCGTGCCGTTGGCATTGAGGGTAACGGTCCCAGTCGCCAGCTCGACCGAGCCGCCCGGCGTGATATTGACGCCATTGATATGGGTGATGGTCAGCGCATCGCCCTCGCGGTCCGTATCGTTGGCCAGCGGCGACAGCGTGACCGGTTGGCCATCCGGTGAATTCCCCTGGTCGTTTGTCGCCACCGGCGGGTCGTTCACCGGGGCGACGTTGATCGTCACCGTCGCCGTCGACGTGCCGCCCTGGCCGTCGCTGATGGTGTAGGTGATCGTCGCCGGGCCGTTGAAATCGGCAGATGGTGTGAAGTTCAGCGTGCCGTCCGGGTTGATCGTCACCGTGCCTTGCGGCGACGTGGCTGCCGTCACCGTCAGCGGGTCGCCGTCGATGTCGCTGTCGTTCGGCAACACGGCGATGTTGTTCAGCGGCGCGTCTTCGTTGCTGGTGAGCGGACCGTCGTTCACGGCCACCGGCGGGTCGTTCACCGGGGCGACGTTGATCGTCACCGTCGCCGTCGATGTGCCGCCCTGGCCGTCGCTGATGGTGTAGGTGATCGTCGCCGGGCCGTTGAAATCGGCGGTCGGCGTGAAATCGAGCGTGCCGTCTGGGTTGATCAATACCGTGCCTTGCGGCGACGTGGCTGCCGTCACCGTCAGCGGGTCGCCGTCGATGT
>CAYRXO010000184.1:0-6829 GCA_964428215.1 uncultured Candidatus Accumulibacter sp.
CCCGCAGGCTTTGGCCGCCACCTCGTCTTCGCGAATGGCCTGCCAGGCGCGACCGACCCGCGAATCTTGCAGGCGAATGTTGATGATGATGACCAGAATCGCCAGCGCGACGAGCAGAAAATAATATTTCTGCGGTCCGGTGAGGTTCACGCCAAAAAGTACGCTGGTCCGGGCGAAAGAGAAATCGCCAAGACGGATCGGATCGATCAGCGTGATGCCTTGCGCACCGTTGGTGACGTTGATCGGCGCATTGAGGTTGTTCATGAAGATGCGGATGATTTCGCCGAAGCCGAGGGTGACGATCGCCAGATAGTCGCCGCGCAGTTTCAGCGTCGGTGCGCCAAGGATGACGCCGAAGAAACAGGCGAGCGCCGCACCGATCGGCAGAATCACCCAGAAAGGCAGATGGATGCCGAAATGCGGTGAGGCGAGCAAGGCGTAGGTATAGGCGCCGACCGCGTAAAAAGCGACATAGCCCAGGTCGAGCAGGCCGGCGTAGCCGACAACGATGTTCAGACCGAGCGCCAGAAAGATGTAGAGAATCGCGAAATTGGCGATGCGCACCCAGGCCTGGCCACCCAGCGCGGCGACGAAGGGCACTGCCAGCAGCACGCCGGCGATCAGCAGCAGCCCCAGCCAATGGTTGTGCCAGGGACGGGATTTGGCGGAACGAAGATTCATGCGCGATCTCCGGTGCGCTCACCGAACAGACCTGATGGACGGAACATCAACACGATGATCAGCACGATGAAAGCGAAAATGTCCTGGTAATGGCTGCCGAGGAAGTTGCCGGTCAGGTCGCCGATATAACCGGCGCCGAGCGCTTCGATCACCCCGAGCAGGATGCCGCCGGCCATCGCTCCGGCCAGATTGCCGATGCCTCCGAGAACAGCGGCGGTAAATGCTTTCAAGCCGAGCATGAAACCCATCTGATAATGAGCGATTTCATAATATGAACCAACCATGCCGCCGGCCACCGCGCCCAGCGCCGAGCCGATAACAAAAGCCATGGCGATGACGTGATCGATGTTCACCCCCATCAGCGAAGCGACGTGCGGATTCTGCGCCGTCGCGCGCATGGCCATGCCGATTTTGGTGCGGTGCACCAAAAAGATCAGGCCGACCATCATCAGCGCCGCCGTGACGACGATGGCGATCTGCACGTTGGTGAAGGTGGCGCCGGCAAGCTCGTAGATGCGCTTGTCGATCATCGGCGGGAAGGTGATGTAATTGCGGCCCCAGATGATCATCGCCACGTTCTGTAAGACGATCGACATGCCGATGGCGGTGATCAGCGGTGTCAGCCGCGGCGCGTGCCGCAAGGGGCGGTACGCGACACGCTCGAGCGCCCAGCCGAGAAGCATGCAGACGATGATCGAAACCAGCAAGCCGACGGTCAGCGCGACGAGCGGCGGCACATTGGCGGCGACCAGCGAAACGATCACCGTGAAAGCAACCATGGTACCGATCATCACCACTTCGCCATGGGCGAAGTTGATCAGGCCGATGATCCCGTAGACCATCGTGTACCCCAGGGCGACCAGGGCGTAGACGGCACCGAGGGTGACGCCGTTAATCAGTTGTTGAAGCAGGGTATCCATGTGCAGGCTTTCCGCAGAGGGTGCTCATGGCAACCCAGAACCGTCGATTCGACCCTCGCGACAACGAGGACCGGCGGGTCAAGCCCGGTTGATGCAGAGCGAATGCCGATGCAGAAAAACGGGGGAATGGCACGCCATTCCCCCTCGATCAGAACTGCTTATTTTTTGGCTTCCGGAGCTGCCGCTGCCGGAGCGGCGGCCGGTACCGCTGCCGTGCCACCTTCCGACTTCAGAGTGACCAGCTTGCCACCCTTGACTTCAAAAACGGTGATCGCGCCGTTCTTGATGTCGCCCTTTTCGTCGAACTCGATCTTGCCGGTGACTCCGTTGTACGAGGTCTTGCCGATTTGCGGCAGATATTTTGCCGGCTCGACGGAGTTGGCGCGCTTCATCGCATCGATGAGCACCATCACCGCATCATAGCTATACGGCGAATAGATCTGGATTTGGCCGTATTTCTTGGTGAAATCCTCGACGAATTTCTGGCCATTCGGCAGCTTGTCGACCGGCAGACCGGCTTGCGAACAGACCACACCCTCGGAGGCGTCACCGGCCAGCTTGATCAGTTCCGGCGAGCAACCGCCGTCGCCGGTGGTGAATTTGGCCTTGATACCCAGTTCCTTGATCTGCTTGAGCATCGGCCCACCGATGGCGTCCATGCCGCCGACGAAGATCACGTCGGGATTCTTGGCCTTGATCTTGGTCAGAATGGCCTTGAAGTCGGTCGCCTTGTCGTTGGTGAATTCGCGGGCGACGACGTTGGCACCGGCCCCTTTGGCCGCTTTTTCGACTTCGTCGGCAAGACCCTGACCGTAAGCGGTACGGTCATCGATGATCGCCACCTTCTTCGCACCCAGGTCCTTGACGGCGTAAGCGCCGATCACCGAACCCTGCTGGATGTCGTTGGCCATCACGCGGAAAGTGGTATTGAAGCCCTGCTGAGTGTACTTCGGATTAGTCGCCGACGGCGAGATCTGCGGCAGACCGCCCTGGTTGTAAATCGCTGACGCCGGAATCGTCGTTCCCGAGTTCAGGTGGCCGACGACGCCGGCCACTTTGGCGTCGACCAGCTTCTGCGCGACGACGGTGCCGGTTTTCGGATCGGCCTGGTCGTCTTCACCGAGCAGCTCGAACTTGATGACCTTGCCGTCGATTTCGATCTTCTTGGCATTGGCATCCTCGACGGCCAGACGGGCGCCATTTTCGTTGTCCTTGCCGAGGTGGGCGATCGGACCGGTCAGCGGAGCGACATGGCCAATCTTGACCACGAGTTCCGGTTTTGCCGCCGGCGCAGGTGCGGCAGCGGGAGCGGGCGCTGCGGCTTTGGGTTCTTCCTTCTTGCCACAACCGATCACGGCCACGGAAGCAGCCAGAACGACAAGTACACCAGGAATACGTACATGGTTCATAGGTTTGGTCTCCGATGTTATGTTCACAAGGGCTAGCGAACATAGGATTGTCCAAGCACATCAGCACCTTGTCAACTTGCTTCACGATTTATCACCACCGATGGCAGCCTGAAGCGCCAGCGTGTCAAACGCAGAAACGAAAAAACCGGCTCACAGCCGGTTTTTTCGCTCAGGAAAAGATTACTTGAGACTGAGGATCCACTTGACCAGCTTGGTCGCCTCTTCCGGCTTGACCGAAGCGTTCGGCGGCATCGGAATTTCGCCCCAGGAACCCTTGCCACCCTTGAGAACCTTATCGACCAACTTGGCTTCATCCTTGGCGGTGTACTTCTTGGCGACGTCTTTGTACGCCGGGCCGACGACCTTCTTGTCGATCGAATGGCAGGACATGCAGTTCTTGGCCTTGGCCAGCGCTTCATCGGCCTGGACCGCCGTTGCGGACATCACGCCAGCCGCCGCCAGCAGGCACACATAAATTGCTTTCATGTTGTTACTCCGTTGTGGTAAGGGATAAAACGTGGCGATCATATTTCAGTTTGCTCACCTTGAAAAGGTCTCGCGATCTCGTGCCCGCTGTTGTCTGGCGGGTATCGATAGCCGCTTAACGTCGGGCTGATTTGCCCCGTTGACAAACAAGATGTTTCCACGGCAGATCGTTCATGATCGTCGAAAGAAGCGGGCACAGAAGTTCCGATGAGATCAGGAAGGAATGCCGGCTGGTTACCGGGCGCTACTGCGCGCGACGCTCGCCGTGCAACGCCGGGTGACCCCCGGCATTACGTGGAAAGACTGTTGCACGTGGCTCGTGCGCAAGGAGACGTGGCCCGAACCCGAGCTCGTCCGTCTCTCGCTGCTCACGGCCTCGACCAACAGCCCGGAGGTGTCCGGAAGATCATTATCCGAAGCGTCACCCTCAGCGCGCGTGTCGTGCCACCCGGGAAATGTTATCATCGCAATAATTTGATATAATGACTATTTTTTTGTCGACAACATGGGGTAACGAAAAAGGCCCGTAGCGAACGGGCCTTTTTCGTTCCAGGGTGTCAGGGTCAATAACCGACGCAAACCGTGTAACTGTCAGAATCGTTAACAGTGTTGTTGGCGACAGGAGCACCCGAGCTATCCCCGGAGACCGCCTGCACCGAGCCAGTGGCGGTGTTGCCGTCGTCCATGGTGATCTCGATCTGCTTGACGAAGCGTCCGGCGATGCCGCTCGAACAGACGAAAAATGCTCCTCGCATGCCAGTGATGAACGGCGCACTTTGGATACCGATCCGGCCACCTTCGGAATTGCGCGGCACATAGCCCGTCGTATCCGGTGATGAACTCGGTATGACCGTTGGGCCAGTCGCCAGATTGGCCAGCCGCAGATGTTGCCAGAGAACGTAGGTCTCATCGGTGACACCATCGGTAGTGAATGAGCCATCGATCCGTCCGTTATTCGAGGCACATTTGTTGGCAGCCGCTGGATTGCAGGAAGTTGCCACCGGCACTGCCGCGTTGTCAGATCCCGTGGTGGTACCGAATGCCGCTGACAACTGCGAGGAATTCTGATCGCCGGGCATCGATTTGAAGCGGTCCTGGTAGGCATAGACCATCGTCGAATAGCTGCGGAAATCCTCGATCAGACGCTTGACCTTGGCGCTGTTGATCAGTTCCTGTCCTTTGAGCACCCCGCCGAGCAGCAGTCCGATGATGACGAGTACAATCGCAATTTCGACCAGCGTGAAACCGGACTGTTGATTTTTCAGTTCCCTCATTTTTCTTTCTCCGTACGGTGAACAATTCCCCAGCAGATGTTAAGCATGTTTCGTGCCAGGAATTTGCCGGCATTTCGCCGCAGTCGCACGGGAAAAGTGTCGATTTTTCGACACTGATGACTGAAGTTGGACGATGGTCGACGGAAATAAACTTTATCTTTATCAAGGTTATTGCTCGACGATGAGCCAGCTCGGTCAATTGGCCAACATGCTGCGCCGCCGTCCGCGCGGCTTGATGATCGCCTTGCTGATCGTCCTGCACGTCGCGCTGCTCACCGGTACGGAAGCGCTGATCGGCCGTGTCTGCTGGCTGGTCAATCTCGGGTTGTTCATTCTATGGCAACCCTTTACCGACGCCGAACGGCGCGTGGACCGTAGCGCCATGCTGGTAATTGCACTGGTACTCGCTGTCGGGTTGACCTGGTATGGCTGGTGGCTGCTCAACGTCTGGGTGACGATACTCGCCGCGCTGGTCGGTGGGCGGGTGATGTTCATCGACCATCGGCCGACGCGGCTCTTTTACCTGCTGGCTTTTGCCTACCTGTTGTCGGCGCTGCTGCTGTTGCTCATCCCGCGTGTCGTTCCACCGGCGGCGCTGAGCGGGCCGCAACTTGACCACGAATTCATCTGGGGAATGCCGCTGCTGTTCGTCGTGATGGCCGTCCTGCCGCGCGCGAGCCGGGACGATCGTTGCGGCCGTCCCGGCGACGGGATGATCGATCTGTTTTACAGCCTGTTCATCTTCCTGCTGATCGCCGTGCTCTTTCTCGGCAGTCTGGCGTTCATGCTGTTGCGCGCAACGAATTATTTCATCGCATTGCTCGACACACTGCTGTCGATTTCGTTCCTGTTGCTGCTGATCGGCTGGGCCTGGAATACCCGGCCCGGGTTTACCGGAATCGGGATGATTTTTTCGCGCTATCTGCTGACCGTCGGCCTGCCGTTCGAACAGTGGCTGCACCGTCTGACCGCGTTGGCGGCGCAGGAAAACGATCCGGAAAATTTTCTTGCGCAAGCCTTGCCGGAAATGCTCGCCTTGCCGTGGATCGACGGCGGTCTCTGGCAGAATGGCGAACGCAGTGGATCTTTCGGCAAGAATTCACGTTTCAGCCAGGATTTTCCGGGGCAACCGCTGGCGCTGACGCTGCATACCAGTCATCGTCTGAGTCCGGCGCTGGTGTGGCACTTCCGGCTGCTGGCGCAACTGGCCAATGAATATTATCTGGCTAAGCGACACGCCCGCGAATTGCAACAGGTCGGCTATCTGCGCGCGGTGCATGAAACTGGCGCCCGCCTGACACACGACGTGAAGAATCTTCTGCAATCATTGAACAATCTCTGTTACCTGATGCAAGGCGCTCAGCCAACGGACAGCACGCGCATCGAGGTGCTGCAGCGGCAGTTGCCGCAGATTACCCATCGCTTGCAGCAGACGCTGGCCAAACTGCAACGGCCGGAATCTGAAAAGTGCGCGACGGCAGCTGCCGCCCAGTGGTGGGCCGCGTTACGGCAGCGCCATGTCGATTCGCCTATCACGTTCCGCGAGTCAGACTTCGATGCCGAAGCCTGCCTGCCATCGGCCTTGTTCGACAGCGTCGTCGATAATCTGCTGCAGAATGCCGCACTGAAGTCGCACAGCGAAGGGCCGTTGCAGATCGTCGTCTCGCTGAGCGCGGACGCTTCGTCGCTGTGCGTGTGCGACAACGGCAGCGCCTTGCGCGATGAACTGGCAGGCAAACTGTTTCTTGGCCCGGTGGCGTCTGAAAACGGTCTCGGCATCGGTCTGTATCATGCCGGCCAACAGGCGCAGGCGAACGGTTATCAATTGCGGCTGACCAGCAACCGCCCCGGACAGGTATGCTTCGAACTGAACCGGCGGATCCGCCGTGCAGAGAATTGAAAAGTCGCGGCAATACGTTCAGGAGTAAAGTGGCATGACGTTCATTCGACAGATCGGCAGAATTCAAGCGCTGTTTCCCCACATCACTCCCGACCCCTTGCCCACAAGGGGCATAAGCGCTAACATAATAATGAGTGTTTTTTGCTACACTGCGCTCGA
>CAYRXO010000185.1:0-6773 GCA_964428215.1 uncultured Candidatus Accumulibacter sp.
TCCCCAGGCCAGCCCATCCTGCCACCTTCTCAAAAAAATCGGCAGCTTACAACGAGATCCTTAAGTTGTGTATAAGGATATGCTCTCAACCAGGTCCTGCGATTGGTGGCCATGCTCGGCGGCTTCCTGGCGCGCAAAGGCGACGGCGAGCCGGGCGTCAAAACCATCTGGATCGGGTTGCAGCGCGTCATGGACTGCGTCGTCGGTCTCCAGTTCATCCGTGAGGCGGCCCCGGGGTGAGTTGTGTATAAGGGTATGCCTCAAGCCATGTTCAAAGCAAAAAACCCGAATTTCAAGCCAAATAATAAATTACTAACAACGAAATTCGGGAAAATGAAGTTCATCCTACTTTCAATATTTAACCCAGGTAAGTTTGATCAGTAGTCAGAACAGGTCGCCTGGTCAAACCCGTGGCGGGTCACTTTCGCGGCTTGGGAAACGGTGCGCGGCAACAGCTTCAATAAACGCCTGTATCGACTCTTGTCCCAGAGCAATTATTCCTGCCATTGCCTCGCGATCTGTTGGCGAAACGTCGATCGCCAAACGGGATAATGCATCACGCTGACCGGCGAGTAGGCCAATGGCTTTGCCGTGCCGGTATTGTTCCTTGACGAAGTCTTTGGCCTGTCCATAGGCTGCCAGTGCATTTAGCGAACCCTCATCAGCAGGAACGATAACTGCGTCGAAAAGAACTGATGGACTGTTCTCGAAGGTGGCGTCAACCGGCAACAAACCACCGATGCTGTTGATAGTACCCAGCCGCGGCGCAACGAAACGAGGTATGGCACCTTCGGCAGCCAAGGCCTTTACCAGGGATAATAAGCCGGCACCTCGTACGCCGTCAGCGATCAAGATGGCAACTTTACGTGTAGCAATACCAACGTGGCCTGGAAAAGCCGTCTGTGAAAGTTTGGACGAAACGGTGATCTCTGGAGGCAAAGGATTATCAATAGCCAAAGGTAAGAACTTCGGCAGTTCAATACCCAGCTGCTTTGCAAGCCTATCCGCCATCGCTTCATCAACATGTCGCAGTCCTGCGACCATGCGTTCTCGAATCGCGGGCACAGTGACTTTGCTCAACTCGAATCGGAACGCAGCTTCGACATGCTTGCGTTCGGGGCCTGACAGACTGTTATAGAACAAGCGTGCCTGATGATAATGCTCGGCGAATTTCTCTGGCTTGCCACGCATTTTGTCGGATTGTTCAACCGATGTGGGGAAAGAAACATAACCTTTCATTCCCGCTTGGAATGGGCAACCTCCACCCAGTGAATTTGGCTCGTAGGCTACCCGGCCGCGATGCACAGTCTGCCGATGGGCTCCGTCGCGTTGATTATTTACTACTGAAGATAGCGGCGAATTGATCGGTAATTCGTGAAAATTGGGGCCACCCAAGCGCGACAATTGCGTGTCGAGATAGGAATGGTGACGCCCAGCCAATAACGGATCGTTGCTAAAATCGATACCTGGAATGACGTGTGCCGTACAGAATGCGACTTGCTCGGTCTCGGCAAAAAAATTGTCGGGGTTACGGTTGAGAACCATTCGACCTACTCGTCGTAGAGGACAAAGTTCCTCGGGAATCAATTTGGTTGGGTCAAGGATATCAAAACTCCATTGCTCAGCTTGTTCTTCACTGAACAATTGCAAACCAAGCTCCCATTCTGGATAAGCACCAGATTCGATGGCTTCCCAAAGATCACGACGATGAAAATCGGGGTCAGCTCCAGAAATTTTTACTGCTTCATCCCAACTTAGTGAATGTACGCCAGCCTTGGGTGTCCATTGAAATTTGCAAAATGTGCTTTTCCCTTCTGCATTAACCAATCGGAAAGTGTGCACTCCGAATCCCTGCATCATACGAAGAGAACGCGGTATTGCCCGATCACTCATTATCCAGCAGAGCATATGCGTACTTTCAGGCATTAGGGAAACAAAATCCCAGAAAGTATCGTGTGCTGACGCGGCTTGTGGAATGCCGTTGTGTGGCTCTGGGCGCACCGCGTGCACCAGATCGGGAAACTTCATTGCATCCTGAATGAAAAATACAGGGATGTTGTTTCCAACTAAATCCCAGTTTCCTTCATCAGTGTAAAACTTGACCGCAAAACCGCGCGCATCACGTGCGGTATCCGATGACCCCCGTTCGCCAGCAACAGTAGAAAACCGCACAAAAACCGGTGTCCGTTTTCCTTTGGCTGCAAAGACACTGGCACGTGTGACGCTGCTTAAATCTTCCTCACATTCGAAATACCCATGTGCCGCCGAACCCCGTGCGTGTACGACACGTTCAGGAATTCGCTCATGATCGAAGTGTGTCAATTTCTCACGCAGGATAAAATCTTCTATAAGGGTTGGGCCACGTACTCCCGCTTTCAACGAAGATTGGTTGTCTCCTATAGCCACACCCTGATTAGTAGTTAAAGGCACTGAAGCTGCCGAACTGCGCGTACGGGATAGGCTCCCGAATGGCACTGAGCATAGTTCGTCATGCAATCCATTGCCATCTGTTTTGAGATTGGCATTCGATTCACGCAAAGAAGCAGACACATCGTTTTTTTCGATGGACAGATGCTGACCTTCAAGTGGTGCTTTGCAACCCATGTATTCAGCTTTTTTATCGACGTTATATGGTCGACATTTTGACAAACGTTGTCCTTTTGCCGCATGTTCAGCCCCAGCCGGATCACGCTCAAAAATACCCTCAGGCAAACCGGCTTCCACAATCATTTCCGCAATTTTTTTACGAGATGAAGGCATCATCATTCTCCACGGGTTTAAGATTTACTTGCTTGACGTTTTTTTTGCTGCTTTTTCTTTCCCTGCAAGATTGACTTTTCTGGCAAGTAGTTTTTCTTTTCGGGAGACAATCTTTTCGCCCATTGCAATCCAGTCAATGCTCTTCAATCGACGTGCCTGTGGGAACATTTCCTCTTCCTCTTCCTTCACGTGATGCGCAACGTATTCGCAAAGCACGGAAACCTTGGCATCGTATTTTTCTTCATCGGCACCCATCGCCATGATCTGACTGATGAGACTTTCGACTGACTCGTGTTCGACATCTGCTTCGTCAAGCATGCCCTGGTCCTTGAGTTCCGAGCGCAACGCCGGATAAAAAATTTCTTCCTCGGCTTGCAAATGAGCGCTCAGTTCGGCACAGATTTGTTGTGCCAATGTTTGTCGCTCACTGACGGCGGCTCTCGCTTTAGCGAGTTTTTCGTATTGCTTGTACATTTTTTCGACAGCGCGGTGGTCTGTAGTCAATACGCTAAAAGCATCTTTAACAGACGTTTGAGAGGTTTTGGCGGAAGCAGAGTTTGTTGTGGTTTGCATGTCAATTTTCCTTAAATTGGGATGATGGAAAAATTAACGAAAAATCCGAGATGATCACCACCAAGCTTCTGGGTATATTTTAAAAATTTACCCAGTAAAAAGTCCTGTCTTGATATCGTCGGTCGCTAAGTTCAGGAAGGATATTGCAGCAAAGCCCCAGTCTTGTATGACAGCAAACGACTCATCGTCACGTAGGAAAATACTGACATTTTCACAATAAATTTAATCCTTTGCAGAGTTGGCACACAATTAAACCCTATTGATATTTTGCCGTCTCAGCACGAAAAAATCTGTGCCTTTATTCGACTCAGAACCTGTGGCGATTGAATCAGATAAGAACGTATTGACTGATGCCGAGTGGGACCGGCTCCCTCCTTGTCTCAAGCAGATGCACGGGATAGACACGACGAAGCCGCTTCGATGTCGTCGATTTGTTGAAGCCGTCGTCTGGATATTACGCGTGGGGGGAATGGCGGTCACTCCCGCCAGATCGTGGCTAATGGAACACGGTTTTCAAACGGTTCGACTGTTGGGCAAAGGTCGGTGTCTGGAGCCAACTCCAGGAGTGGTTAGCTAAAAAGGCTGATTTGCAGGAGGTTTCCATGGATAGCACGGTTATACGTGCGCACGTCTGCGTGGCAGGTGCGGCAGAGAGTGAGGCTGCCGCCGAGGCGCTGGGCCGCTCACGAGGCGGTCCAGAAGGCCAAAACCAATCGTATCACCGGTCCACCAACCACAACTGGCAGGCTCCTCTTATCCTCGAGCATTTCCTGTCCAAACAAACGGGAACACTTCTGAGGACGACATCACGCAGGCCATTCCGTTAATGGAGGGGGTGTCCGCCCAAGCCTGTCTGGCGGACAAGGGGTATGGCGCGTATGCCTTTCTGGCTTGGCTTCATGAGCGGCCTATCCAGGTGATCATTCCTCCCGAGGGCAATCGGATAGAACAAAGGCCGTATGATTTGTGGCATAACAAAGAACGCTAGGTCGTCGAATGCCTGTTTGGGAAATTGAAGTATTTCTGCCGCATTGCTATGCGCCATGAGAAAAAAGCAATGCATTTCAATGCTATGCTGACATTTGCCGCTGTCTTGCTATGGCTTTGCTAGGGGGTGGAAGAATATCAACAGGGCCTAGTGGCCGAACACGAGAGATTTTTACGATCCAGGCTGTATTAAACAGCTGCTATTGGAGCAACTGCTTATGAAACTGAATTGGTCCCACTTCTACGTCGCATTAGGCACCGTAGTGGTGACGCTGCTGTCAACCCTGCTGTACATCAATTTCACTGGTGCTGAAAAAAAGATCGAGGAGCGATTGCCACGTTTGTACGAGACAGACGACACTGAGTTTCGTCGCTCGTTGAGTGCGTTGCTCGGTCCGCCAATCGTCGAAGGGAATCAAATTGAGACGCTTGTCAACGGGCAGGAGATATTTCCCGCAATGTTGCAAGCGATTCGGATGGCAAAGTCGACGATCACTTTCGAAACTTATATCTACTGGTCTGGTTCGATCGGTCAGGAATTCGTCGATGCACTGATTGACCGTGCTCGCGCGGGAGTCAAAGTGCATGTTTTGCTTGACTGGGTAGGCAGCATCAAGATGGAGCAGGCAATGATCGATTCGATGCGTTCGGCAGGTATAGAAGTCGAGCGTTTCCATGAACCGCACTGGTCAAACTGGGGGAAACTGAACAATCGTACGCACCGCAAGCTGCTGATCATCGATGGGCGGGTAGGTTTTACCGGTGGAGTTGGCATCGCCGACCACTGGCGTGGCAATGCGCAGGATCCGGATCATTGGCGTGATACGCATTTTCGCGTAGATGGCCCGGTGGTGGCACAGATGCAATCAGTATTTCTCGACAACTGGATGCGTTCCACTGGCAGTGTCCTGCATGGCGAGGCCTATTTCCCATCATTGTCAAAAGTTGGACCGTTCGCTGCGCAGATGTTCAGCAGTTCACCGAATGGCGGTAGTGAGAGTATGCATCTGATGTACTTGTTAGCAATCACCGCCGCGCGGAAAAGCATCGATCTAGCAAACTCGTATTTCGTTCCCGATGAAATGACCATCAAAACTTTGGTTGAGGCCGCTCGTCGCGGGGTCAAGGTACGCGTGCTGACGCCAAATACGCATATTGATTCTGAAATCGTGCGTAAGGCATCACGCGCCAGTTGGGAGCCGCTTCTTGAAGCTGGCGTCGAGATCAGCGAATACGAGCCGACGATGTTTCATGTGAAGGGGTTGATTGTCGACGGAATATTTTCTTCGGTTGGCTCGACCAATTTTGACAATCGCTCATTCAGGCTTAACGACGAGGCAAATCTTAATGTGCTCAATGCCGATTTCGGCAAGATACAGCAGAAAGTTTTCGAAGCTGATTGGGGCAAAGGGAGGCGAATTACACATGCCGATTGGCTGGCGCGCGGATGGAAAGAAAAGTTTTTTGAACGCATCGCCAGTATCTTGCACTCACAGTTATGAAAATTCTGAAACTGTATGACATAGCGTCGCGACTCATTTCGGCGTTGGTCAATAGCTTGGCATGATTTTGAGCGTAGCTGTTTTGGGCAGTCCGGTGAGATGTGTCAGGGGGCTGAAAGCCCAGCTAGACAGTAGCGAGGCAGGTGTGAAGCAACGGAACCGAGTCACGAACTGGTCCGCGTATCTGGTTCGACGATGCCAATATTCGGGACCAGTGGACGCGCCTGCTACCGGTGGGCCGCGGCAAGCCGGGGTTGTACTCGGAGACGGCCATTTAGACTTGCTTGACGATCAAGACGTTGTTCCATCTACCTTATCGTGCGGCGGAAGGGCTGCTCAAGTCGTTGATGCGGCTGTGTCAGTTGAACCTGCCGGTGCCGGACCACACGGCGTTGGCGCATTATTAGCAATTACTAATTTACCATTTGGGTACCCCCTTTCCTGACAAAAACTCTCCCTTTGCCCGCCCTTCGTCATGCCGCAGGCGCAACTTGCCCTACCCGGACGGATTTCTGCATGCCCAAGTAAGTGAAGGGTTTGAGGATGGCCGCGCGGATAGGCGTTCATCTGTCGCTCGAAGTTTCGGGAGTACAGGCAGTCACCGAGTTGCTTGAGCCGGTACATCCTGTTCTCCGCGATGCGGCGCCGGTGCTAACCACTTTCGCTTTTCCAGCCATCCAGTCCTTTGGCCTCGATCTCCCGCAGAATGACGTCCCGCGGGTGGTCGTTTCCCCACCTAACCGCGCCGTCTCGCGGTGGGATGGTCGCCCGTGCGTTTCGCCCGGCGATGGCCTCATGGCAGCCGCGGATGTCGTACGCGCTCCATCGGCCAATATTTGGGCTACCTCGCCGTCGACCTGATTGAGGAGATCGGGCAGGATTTCCCTGCCGCCCTGGCCGCCTGTCGGACTTGATGGGTCGAAGCGAAAAAAGTGGGAAACGAGATCAGTT
>CAYRXO010000186.1:0-6676 GCA_964428215.1 uncultured Candidatus Accumulibacter sp.
AACCAGCTTCATTGCCGACGCCGGGTTCATCGCCTGCAGTGCATTGTGGCTGAGCAATGGCGCGCCGCCATCGACCGCTTGTACGACGACGCCGACCGAAGCCGGCGGAATGCTGGCTTCCTGCAGCGCGGCGAGCACGGCTGCTGGCAGTTTCGCCACCGACAGCGCTTCAGCGTACGCCGGCAGGGTATACAGCGTGCTGGCAAAGACCAGCCAGCAATACAGACATCGCTTGAAGGGGCGATTAAGCGAGAGTCTGGTCATTGTTGAATGACCTACGGCATCTGCCAGGGAGGCTGATGTCTGAGAAAGTCGCCGAGCGCCGCGTCGAGTTCGCCGAGCAACAGATCGTTCCGTCCCGCCAGCCAGCCGAGCGCCAGGTCATGCGGCAAGTCAACGTTGATGGCAGATATCAGTTGCCGGGCAACCGCCAAGTCGTTGAGACGGCCAAGCCGATCGAGCAAGGCGGCGGCATGGGCGAGATAGGCCAACAGAGGATGTGCGGGCAAGAGCGGGGAAAAAAATTCCGCCGCGTCGCCCAGACGTTTGAGGGCGATGCGTAAATCGTGGCGTGCCTCCGGGTCGGCATCGCGAGTGATATGGGCCAACGTAGCCACGCTTCTGGCGCACTTGTCCAGACAGAGCGGGGCGAATTTCAACAGCGAAGGCTTTTTTCTTTCCGGCAGGGTCAGTGTCGCCTGTGTGAATTCGAGCAGCAGTTGCGAGTAGTTGTGCGTACTCATCATCGCCCTGGACGCTTGGCGAGCTGCCGCCCGTTGTTCGCATGCAAGGTGTTCGAGTGCCGGCAACGTCGCATGCCGCGCAAAAGTCTTCAGCAAAGGTGGCAGCAAATCGTCGACGAAGACATCCCAGTTGCGCGTCACACCGAGCGGTTCGGCGATATTTCGCCAACGGGGCGCGAAGTTGTCCACATAGCGGCTGGGCAGCAGAGGCCGCCAGAGACGGATCACCGAACGCAGGCGACGGAGGGCCAGCCGCGCCTGATAAGTGAATTCCGGCGAGTCGCTGCTCAGCAGCCCGCGTTCATTCGCTTGCAGATGCGCGAGGCAAGCAAAAACGGTTTCACGGTAGGCAGCAAGCGCCGGGGCCGTCGGTTCCACCGCTGCCTTGCTTGCCCCGACCGGCAGCAGGCCGCTGTCGCTGGCCAGCCGATAACCGCGTTCTGCCTTGCTGCCGCCTTGCGGATGCAGCGCCAACTCGTTTTGCAGTGCCCGGGCGAGCGCGAAAAGATCGTCGACGCGGCCATCGAGCAGTTCGAGTTCGACTTCGCAGATCGCTTCCTGCTGTTTGCCGGCGATGATCGCGCCCTGGTCGAGCGCCACTTCGATACGGCTGCCTGATTTGCTGGTCAGCAGCCAGCGGTCGCGCGTGAAGTCGGTCGTAAACAGCGGCCGCAATTGGCGGCGCGTTGATTCGAGAAAACGGCGGATTTTTGGACTATCGACCAAAGAAAAGTCGAATCGGCCCGGTTGCGCGGCGCCTTCCCATTCGTTGCGCCGCGCCAGTCCGCCGGGCGAGGCGGCGTCGCATTTGACGGTCAACAGCCATTCGGCGTCCTTTTTGCGGAAACGCACCGCCATCCGCTTTTGCTGCAAGCGACGGTCGGCCGTGTCGTAATAAGTGTTGATCAGTTGCAGGCGCTGCGCCGCGATTCCCGCCAGTAGCGGATGCCCGGGCAAGCGTTGGGCAGTCTCTGGTGAAAGCGACAGTTTGAGCTCGGTTTCCAGGGCCATAGGCTGAATTCTTACTTTATTTGCCAGTGACGGCGCCGCCGATCAATGATCGTAAGTACGCAAAGCCTCGACGCTCGGAATATGTATCCGGCGCCCTTCGACGACGATCAGTCCCTTCTCGGAAAACTCGTGCAGGATGCGCGAAAAATGTTCCTGGGTCAGATTCAATCGCGAGGCGATGATGCCCTTGCTGGTCGGCAAGGTCACGGTCAGTTTCTCGCAGGCTTCGTCGGGTTGATCACGCAACAGATAACCGACGATGCGCTCACGGCCGGAATGCAGCGAATAGGATTCGACGTCGCAAATCAGGTGATGCAGACGCATCGACAGGCCGGCGATCATTTTGCGGCCGAGTTTGGGATCGTGGTCGAGTTCGTCGTTGATCGCCGCTTTGGCAATGTGCAACAGCAGCGTATCGCTCAGAGCCTGGGCATAAACCATGAACGGCCGGTCCATGAACATCACCGCTTCGCCGAAAGTTTGTCCCTGGCCCAGGATGTTGACCACCTTTTCGCCGCCTTGTGCCGAGGTGAATGCCAGTTTCACCTGACCATAAACGAGCAGATAAAAACCCGTCGGCGTGTCGCCTTTGTGAAAGATCACCTCGCCGCGACCGACGGCGACTTCACGCGTGCCGCGCGCCAGACGAGCAATTTCGGCGGCTTCCAGCTCATTGAACAGCGGAACGCGAGAGAGCAGAGCCTCGATATTGATGCCGTGTTGTTGAACGGGCATGGTCGTTTCTGGCGTCTAGTGGTCGGGCGGAAATCAGGAAAGGCGGCATATTCGCATTAGTCCCCGCCATCGGCAAGCTGCGGATTGGAAGTGCAAACGAATTGTTTATCAGATGCGCCAGCAGGGCGCTGGCGGAATCGGAGTAAGTCAATGAACGCGGCGCAGGGGTGTAACGCTATTGACAACCAACGGCGACAGATGGTGAGTGCCAAGTCACTTTATAGACGACCGAATAGTATTTGTCAGCACGCAACAAGTGCGTTGAATGTGCGTTTTGTTACATCCCTTGAAAGCGCTCCAGTTTTTATTTTGCCTGCAATGCATTGTTTTATTGTCGATTTTATAGTGACCAATACCCATGTTTCTGGCACGTATTGTGCTTGTTGATAGCCCTTGAAAATCCGCGATCCAGACAGGGCATGGGGGGCGTTTTGCAATGGGGTTTTCGAATCTCTGCCCAGCGGGGTCTGGTTCGAGGGTTTGCCTCAAGCACGCGCTTGGCGAAACGGTGGCCACACCGGGTTTGGCTGGCGTCTACGCCTGCTCGGCGGGCAAGACGGCTTTCGCCAGGCAGAGAGGTTGCCGTTTCCGGGCGCGTGCTTGCCGTTCAAATCGAAAGTCGGGATATTCAGGAGAGCGTATTGACGCAATATCAGCCACTGGTCGCCCATTCGGCTTTGCCGGATCGCTCGATCCTGCATGATCTGGATTGTTATCTGGACGCCATTTCCGCTGCGACCAAAATATTCAAGGAAGCCGTAGACGGCTATCTGCTCGACAGCCCGGATGGAATGTGCTGGCGTCAAGCCCGACAGATTGCCGAACAGCTGCGTGCCGTCGATGATCTCCAGCAAAGAATCGAGATGGAGGCGCGGCAACACTGGCTGGTCGGTGCGCTGGTCCAGGATATGTCGGCGCCATTGGCAGGCGTTACACGTCTGTTGAAGGAAATGAAGCGGCAGATTACCGGTTTTGCCATCGAATCCGGGTTTACCAACCCGGGTCGTCGGGTTCCGGCCGAACTGTTGCCCGAGATGCAGGCTTTGACCGCCACGGTTTGTTCAACCGTCAATGCGCTGATAGCTAAGTACCGTCCGGCGTCCGGCTGGTGGACCGGTGACACGGGAAAAGATCTGCCACGAGTCGCCTGGTATGAAAATCAGGCCGACCGCCATTCGAGTGTTCTGTTGAAAAAAATTTTTGCTGACCACAACTTGCGCGTCGAGAGCAAATTGCCATTGGCCCAACTGGTTGAAGAAATTGATCGGGTCGCTGATCAGGCGCAGGGAATCGACCGGGATGTCCGGCGCGGCAACGAACGGCTTCTGACGGGAACGGCCAGGCACTGAGCACAGTCTGGTCGTTGTCGACGGCGTTCGCCTGTGTGCTGCAGATTCCCGCCACCAACGGCTGGTTGCCCCCACCTTTCGACGACTTCCTTGCCGCCTCGACTCGTCGAGACGAGTACCCGTCATATTCCGCCCATTTCGACTTCTTCGGATTACCAACAAACCGATTTGATTTTGCGTTGATTTTCATGGAAAAATTAGTGCCATAATATCCGCAGCGAACGGTTTTTTTTCTGTAATTTGTGCTACGTTTCCCGCGCTTGTTCATCCGCAGCACGCAGACCCGAAATGCCACTTCGGGCGCAACTTTCCCGACCCACCGCCCGGTGGAGAAACGCCGCATCGACGACACAATCATCGGAGTGACTTGTCAACAGCAACAACTTATGGCAAGGTCGAGTCGTCGATATTGGGGGGGGCGATCGTTGAGCTCAGTCGACAAGACGTTCCGCTATCTGGTGCATCTGATTCAGATTGGGAGGCTGAAATGATGAAATCGGAAACTTGCTCGCGTTTGATCCGTCATGCTGGCAGTTTGGCTGCGTTGCTGGTTTTCGTCAGTAAACCGCTTGCAGCGCTGGAGTCGGCCAACAGTGAAGAAACGCGTTACGGCGCGCATGTCGGTACCGACCGCTGGGTGCATTTCGTCGTACATGCGCCGCTGGCGAGCGCTGTCGATCTCTTGCTTTACGACAGTTCAACGGCGCAAAAGCCAAAATCACGCTTGGCGATGCGTCAGGAGGGAGATGACTGGAAGCTGAAAGTGCGTAATAGCCGGCTTGGTCCGGGAAGCTACTACATGTATCAGGCCACAGGTCCTCGCGAGGTTTCAGCCGATCGTCCTTATGGCACGCTGTTCAACGGCAATTACGTGCTCAACGACCCGTATGCCTATCTGACCGGGAACGTCAATTATTCGACGTTCTTCACCGCAACGCCTTTTGTCGACATGGGCTCGCCGGTGTATGGCGGTGGCGGGAAGAGCCGGATTTATAACCATTCGCTTGACCAGTTTCCCGGGCACGTTGCCATCGCACCGCAGGATCTGGTGCTCTATGAACTGCATATCCAGGATTTCACTGCCGCGTTGCCCGGTCTGCCGGCCAGAGAACGCGGCACCTATCGCGGCCTGACGCGGGTCGGTCTGAAGACGCCGGGTGGTTTGGCAGCCGGACTGGATCATCTGGTCGAACTGGGCGTCAACGCCGTTGAACTGATGCCGGTGATGGAGTACGACGAGCAAACCGGCAACGAAGCCGGGCGTCTCAATCACTGGGGTTACATGACCAGCAATTTCTTTGCCCCGGAAGCGCGCTACGCGGCACGCCCCGGTCAACAGGTGGTCGAATTCAAGGATCTCGTCCGCGCCTTGCACGCGCGCGGTATCGCCGTGTTCATGGACGTGGTGTATAACCATACCGCCGAGGGGGTCTGGAGAAATGATCAACGATTGGCGGCCAAATGCTTCAACGTCATGTGCCTGGCGACGCGCGAGATCTATCGTCCAAGTGCCGATCCGCGCTACTACAACAACGATACCGGCACCGGCAACGACATCGATTATTCCGGTAGTGAGCGTTTCAGCAAGCGACTGGTGCGCGATTCGCTGGCGATGTGGCATCAGGTCTATGGTATCGACGGTTTCCGCTTCGATCTGGCACGCATTCTCGCCGTTGGATCGGAAAACGCGGCCGACTGGGTGGATAACGATCCGCGTTATGCGGCGGCGCATCTGCACGCCGAGCCGTGGGACACGGGCGGCCAGTGGTGGGATTTCATGGACGACGGCCCGGGCTGGAGCGCCGAGAACAACCGTTGGGCGAAGTGGCTGGGCCGCTACCGCGACAAGATGCGGCGCTTTTCCAAATCCGATCTGCGCAGCCCGGGCGAATTCAAGCAATTGATCGAAGGCCGCGGCGCGGTCAGCGACGGACAGGGGCCGGCCGCTTCCAGTCGTCCGTGGCGATCGATCAACTTCCTGGCGGTGCACGACGGTTATACCCTGCGCGACTGTACCTGGTTCAACGACAACGACGGCTCGCAGAACTGCTGGGACAGCGGCAGCGACGAAGAGACGCGGCGGATCCGGCAAAAGCTGCTGCTTGGTGTGCTGCTGACCTCACAAGGCGTACCGCTGATCCTGCAAGGTGACGAATTCGGCCAGAGCAAGGCGGGCGCCCAGTCGCAGGAAGGCGCGCGCAACAGTTACAACTACGAGTCAACGACGGGCGACCCGGCGATCAACCGAGTCAACTGGCTCGATTGGCGGCTCAAGGACGGCGACAACAGCGTGACGCCAAGCGGTGCGCGCTATGGCCGCGAACTGTTTGACTGGACGCGTCGCCTGATCGCCATGCGCAAGCAATGGAGCCACTTTCGACGCAGCGACTTCGCGCCTTACGTCGAAGGCCGGCCCGACGACCGTTCCGGTCGATTCAACGATGGAGCTTACACCTACAGTTGGGAAGGACCGGGCAAGGGCGAAGCGACACAACTGGCTGTCATCTGGTGGGGAAAAGCAGGCGAACCTGATCTGATGGTCATCTATAACGAAAACCCGCAAGACTTCACTGTCGACAATCTCCAGGACTGGTCGCAAGGTCAATGGAAAATTCTCGCCCGCTCCTGGTTGCCAGCCGGAGAAGACTTCTGTGCCGCCAGTGATTGGCAAAGTCAGTGCCCGGAAGCCGGCTCGTCGGTCTCCGTTGCCGGGCGGTCGATGGCGATTCTGATTAGTGATAACAATTGATTGGCGTTCTGCCTCTGTGGGAAGAGGGCGTGCGCCTAGCCGCCTGTCGGACTTGATGGGTCGAAGCGAAAAAGGTGGGAAACGAGATC
>CAYRXO010000187.1:0-6671 GCA_964428215.1 uncultured Candidatus Accumulibacter sp.
TTCGACCTACTCCGTCATCTCGCCGGAAGGCTGCGCGTCGATTCTCTGGAAGAGCGCCGATAAAGCCAGCGAAGCGGCGGAAATCATGGGCATTACCGCCGGACGCCTGCAGTCGCTGGGGTTGATCGATACGATCGTGCCTGAGCCGGTCGGTGGTGCGCAACGCGATCATCGGGTGATGGCGGAGAATCTGCGCCAATCGCTGAGCGCCGCGCTGGCGCAGGTGAGCACCTTGCCGGTCGACACGTTGCGCCAACGCCGTCTGCAACGTCTGATGGCTTATGGCCGGGTCAAAGAGAACGCCACGGCCTGAACGTCCGAGCGGCGCCGCCTGTCCGGTGGCGCAGACACTGAACGATTTTCTGCGGCAGCGGCTGATTGCGGGCGGACGCCTGGGCGTTGCCTTGTCCGGTGGTCTCGATTCGCTGGTCCTCTTGCATGCGCTGCACGCGCTGCGTTCGCATCTGCCGCCGATGACGCTTTCAGCGCTGCACGTGCACCACGGTTTGAGCGCGCACGCCGACGATTGGGCGGCGTTCTGTGCCGATTTCTGCGCCAGCTTGGCGGTGCCGCTGACCATCGAGCGTATCAGCGTGCCGGCGCGCAGCACGGAAGGACCCGAGGCGGCAGCACGGCGCCTGCGACATGCCGTTTTCGCCGTCTATCCGTCCGACTGGCTGGCGCTGGCGCATCATCGCGACGATCAGAGCGAAACGGTGTTGTTCCGGCTGTTGCGGGGTGCCGGCGTGGCCGGTGCCGCCGGCATGCGTGCCGAGCGTCCGCAATCCGCTGGCGGGCCACGCCTGATCCGTCCGCTGCTCAGCCTGCCGCGCGCGACGCTGGCGGCCTACGCGCAAGCGCAGCGTTTGACCTGGGTCGAGGACGAGAGTAATGGCGATTGCCGTTATCGGCGCAATTTTTTGCGGCATGAACTGATGCCGCGCGCCAACGCCGTTTTTTCAGGCGCGGCCGGCGCATTGGCGCGTGCCGCAGAGCATTTTGCCGCCGCAACGCAGCTACTCGACGAACTGGCGGCGATCGATCGTCAGGCCGTCATCGGTCAGCGCGGACACATCGTGCTGGCGCGTTTCAACGCCTTGCCCGCCGCGCGGGCAGACAATCTATTGCGTCATGAATGGTGTCAAGCCGGTTTCCGGGCGCCGGAGACGCGCTGGCTGGCGGAAGCGCGCCGACAATTGGCGGTGGGCGACAATGCCGCGGAGATTTGCGTGGCGACGGCAGAGGCTGAATTACACGTCTATCGCGGCGAAGTGTATCTCGTCGCGCGGCGTGCAACGTCAGCACCGGATAGCCAGCCCTGGGCGGGCGAAAGCGTGCTGCCGTGGGCGGGCAGCCCGCTCCGCTTCATCCCCGCTATCGGTGTCGGCTTGAGCCGTCGATTGCTGGCGCAGGCGAGCTGTGCCTTCAGGGCGCGCATCGGAGGAGAGAAGCTGCAGCCCGACCCACGCCGGCCGCGGCGCAGCGTGCGCAAATTGCTGCAGGAGGTCGCGGTGCCGCCCTGGGAACGGCCGGCTTTGCCCTTCCTGTGGTGCGGCGACCGGCTGGCATGGGTTGCCGGCATCGGCTGCGATGCGGCGTTCGCCTGTTCACCAGCGGAAGAGGGGGTCGAAATTGTCTGGGATAAGCGCGTTACGTCACATTCCGTGTTGCATGCTTGATTGCTGGCGGTAGTGTAAAAAACATTGCGTCACTTCAGTCAATTGTCGACAATGCCGATCATGGACCGGCCAGAGCCGTCACGGTCGTTAGCCGACCGCCGAACGGACGACCTCGAGAGTCAACAGCCGCGCCAGGCAGGAGGACATGTCGACGGGTGGCGAGATCGCAGGACGCTCTCTCGCTTTCTAGCAGTTCGTCGCTTGGCCACCGAGCATTGAGGAGGAGAGAGATGCATCGCAGAGTCCTGGCGGGCGATCGACTGGTCGCCACTTTTCTCGTCGGTTGCGTGCTGTTCAATTACCCGCTGCTTTCGTTGTTCGACCGGCACGTGCTGTTTGGCGGCATTCCCCTGGTTTATGGCTATATCTTCCTGGCCTGGGGTCTGGTGATCGGCCTGATTGCCTGGGCCATCGAGCGGCAGATCAAGTAGCCGTCCGCGATGCTCGAACTGCCGGTCATCATCGCTGTCTCGCTGGTCTATCTCGGGCTGCTCTTCGCGGTTGCCTGGTGGGGCGACAAGCGTGCCGATCAGGGCAAGTCGGTGATTGCCAACGCCAGCACCTACGCGCTGTCGATGGCCGTTTACTGCACTACCTGGACGTTTTACGGCAGTGTCGGTCGCGCGGCCGTTACTGGCATCGGATTTCTGCCGATCTACCTCGGGCCGACGCTGGTGATGGCACTCGGCTGGTTTCTGTTGCTGAAGATGATCCGCATCGTCAAGGCCAACCGCATCACCTCGATCGCCGACTTCATTTCTTCGCGTTACGGCAAGAGTCACGTTCTTGGCGGTCTGGTGACGATCATCGCCGTCGTCGGCATCATTCCTTACATCGCGCTGCAGCTGAAGGCGATTTCCGGTTCGGTCAGTCTGTTGCTCAGCTATCCGGAAATCGTCATGCCCGGGCGCAGTGCGACGATGTCGGTGGCCGCCGACGTCAGTTTCTACGTCGCCCTGATCCTCGCCGCGTTCACCATCGTTTTCGGCACGCGCCATCTCGACGCCACCGAGCGCCACGAAGGGATGGTGGCGGCGATTGCCTTCGAATCGGTGGCCAAGCTGATTTCGTTTATCTCTGTCGGCGTTTTTGTCACCTACGGGGTATTCGATGGATTCGGAGACATCTTTCAGCGTGTGATCGCTAAGCCGGAATTACGTCAGCTGATCGATGCAATTCCTTCGAGACAAGGCTTCACCAACTGGTTTTCTCTCTTGTTTTTATCCGGGATGGCGATTCTTTTTTTACCGCGGCAATTCCAGATTGCCGTGGTCGAGAATGTCAATGCTGACCATCTACGGCGTGCCGCCTGGCTGTTCCCGCTTTATCTGCTGCTGATCAACGTTTTCGTTCTGCCGATTGCACTCGGCGGGCTGCTGCATTTTGCCGGCCAGGGAGTCGACGCCGATACTTTCGTGTTGACCTTGCCGATGGCGTTGCGCCACGAATGGCTGGTATTGCTGGTGTTCATCGGTGGCCTGTCGGCCGGTACCGGCATGGTCATCGTCGAAACGATCGCCTTGTCGACCATGGTCTGCAACGATCTGGTGATGCCTTTGCTGTTACGCCGCCGCGCAGTGGTCATGGAGCAGGGCGGTGACCTTTCGAAGCTGTTGCTGACCATCCGTCGCGGGGCGATCGTCGTCATCCTATTGTTCGGCTATCTTTATTTCCGGCTGGCTGGCGAAGCGTATGCGCTGGTGGCCATCGGCTTGATCAGCTTTTCGGCGGTGGCGCAGTTCGCGCCGGCGCTGATCGGCGGCATGTACTGGCGTGGCGGGACGCGCGGCGGTGCGCTGGCCGGTTTGTTGGCTGGCTTCCTGGTGTGGACCTATACCTTGCTCTTGCCGTCGTTTGCCAAGTCCGGCTGGCTGCCGGCAGATTTTCTGACGCATGGGCTGTTTGGTATCGAGTTGTTGCGTCCACAGCAGTTGTTCGGCCTGCAGGGGATCGACGAAATCTCGCATTGTCTGTTCTGGAGCTTTTTCGCCAATATCGGGGCCTATGTCGGCATCTCGTTGTTGCGTCCGCCGATGGTTGCCGAGGCGACGCAGGCGACGGTTTTCGTCGACGCTTTGAAAGAGATCGGCGCCAAGGGGCCGGTACTGTGGCGTGGACGCGCCAAAGTCAGTGATCTGCAGGATCTGGTCGGACGCTTTCTCGGGCAGCCGCGCGCGAAAGCGGCGTTTGCTGCCTTCGCGCGGCGCCATGGTGCGGAAAGCGTCGGCAAACTCGAAGCCGACGCGCGGCTGGTGCAGTTTGCCGAAACCCTGCTTGCCGGCGCCATCGGCAGCGCGTCGGCGCGGGTGATGGTCGCCTCGGTGGCCAAGGAGGAACCCTTGAGCATCGAGGAGGTGATGAACATTCTCGATGAGGCTTCGCAGTTGCGTACCTACAGCCGCGAGCTGGAACGGAAATCGCGCCAGTTGCAGGCGGCGACGCTGGAGTTGCAGGAAGCCAACGAGCGGCTCAAGGAACTCGATCGTGTCAAGGACGACATCATGTCGTCGGTGACGCATGAATTGCGCACGCCGCTGACCTCGATCCGCGCCTTCTCCGAATTGCTGCGCGACGATCCGAAAATGCATCTCGCCGATCGCGAACGTTTTCTCGGTCTGATCGTCAGCGAGGCCGAACGGCTGACGCGGCTGATCAATCAGACGCTCGATCTGGCGAAGATCGAATCCGGCCGCGCCGACTGGAACGGTTGCCAGCTCGATCTGAAAGAGGTGATCGAGCAGTCGGTGGCGGCGACCAGCCAGTTGTTCCGGGAAAAGGACGCGGATGTGCAGCTCGATCTGCCGGATAATCCACCCACCATCCTGGCCGATCGCGATCGCCTGATTCAGGTGATGCTCAACCTGCTGTCGAACGCCGTCAAGTTCCTGACGCCGGGCAGCGGTCAGGTGCGGGTGGCGTTGCAAATCCTTGACGAAGGTCTGCAGGTCAGCGTCAGCGACAACGGTCCCGGCATCCGTCCGGAGGATCAGCAACTGATCTTCGAGAAATTCCGTCAGGTCGGCGACACGATGACTGCCAAGCCATCGGGTACCGGCCTGGGATTGCCCATCAGCCGGCGCATCATCGAGCATTTCGGTGGGCGCTTGTGGGTGGAAAGCGTGCCGGGGGAAGGCGCGACGTTTCGCTTCACCTTGCCCTTTACGGCTGTCGAACAGCCGCTCGAGGCGGGGACGGCGTAGTTCTTAGTTGAAAGATCGGAGTGTAGATGAGCAAAAAAATACTGATTGCGGACGACGAACAAAATATCGTCATCTCGATCGATTTCCTGCTGCGCCGAGAAGGCTTCGCCGTGCTGATCGCCAACGACGGCGAGGAAGCGCTGGCCAAGGTACGCGACGAACAGCCGGATCTGGTGCTGCTCGACGTGATGATGCCGAAAATGAACGGTTTCGACGTCTGTCAGGCGGTGCGCGCCGATCCCGACCTGAGCGCGACGCGCATCCTGATGCTGACCGCCAAAGGTCGGGATACCGAGGTCAGCAAGGGACTCGGGCTGGGCGCCGACGGCTACATGACCAAGCCCTTCTCGACCAAGGAACTGCTCGCCGAGGTGCGCAAGCTGCTGGAAATGTGATGACCCCGCCGCCCAAGCTGATCCGCGCCACGCTGCTCGCCTGTCTGTTTGTTCTGCTGGCGATGCTGGCCACCGCCGGGCTGCTCATTGCCACCGCGCAGGAAAGCGTCTCGGCCGGAGAGCGCTGGATGACGGTGCTGGTGCTGGCACTGGCGGCCTGTGCGCTGGTCGCCTGGCAGATGACCAGGCTCTACGAGCGTTATGTCGCTGCGCCGCTGCGCATGGTCGAGGAAGTGGCGTCGGCGTCGGCGCATGGCAATCTGCGGCTGGGCGAATATCCGGGGAGTGAGCTGCAATCGTTGGCGCGCTCGGTCAATCAGTTGCTGGACCGGCGCGACGCGCTGCAGAACGACGTCGACGAGCGCATTCACGAGGCGAGAGCGTCGCTCGAGGAGGAACGCAGCCGGCTGGCGGCGCTGATGACCGAATTGAGCCAGAGCGTTGTCGTCTGCAATCTCGACGGTCGCGTGCTGCTCTACAACCAGCGCGCCAAACAGGAGCTGTCGACCGCGGCTGACGGCAGTCATCTCGATCTGCTCGGTCTCGGGCGGTCGATTTACACCGTTTTCGACCGTGCGCTGATCGAACATGCGCTCGAACGCCTGCAACAGGCCGGTCAGGAGCCGGGGGAAAGTAAAAAGACGATCGTTTCAGCGCAATTCGTCACCGCGACGCGCGCCGGTCGCCTGTTGCGTGCGCACGTGTCGCCGGTTTTCGGCAGTGATTCAGCGCACAGCGCGCGCATCGGCGTGATGACGATCACCGGTTTCGTGCTGGTGCTCGACGATGTGACGAGCAGCAACGAGCGGCAAACCCGCCGCGACGCGCTGATCCAGTCGCTGATCGAGGGTGGACGCGGTGCGCTGGCCAGCATCCGCGCTGCTTCGGAAATGCTCGCCGATTTCACCGACATGCCGCAGACGCAGCGTGACCGCTTCTTGGCGGCGATCGGCGACGAGGCCAGAGTGCTGTCGGCGCAATTCGAAAAGGCAGCCGCCTCGTTCACCAACGACCTGCGCGAGCGCTGGCTGCTCGAGGAAATCCTCGGCGCCGAACTGGTCGAGGTCGCCGCACGGCGCATCGGCGAGAAACGCGCCGGCGAGGCGCGGCGGCTGGCGGTCAAAACTGAAACGGTCGAAGACGACCTGTGGTTGCGCGTCGACAGTTTTGGTCTGTTGCAGGCCTTGCGTTACCTGGCGTGGCGTTTGCAGGACGAATACCAGGTGCGCGAGGTGCGTCTGTCGCTGCTGCGTAGCGGTTCGCTGGCGCAGTTCGATCTGTCGTGGATCGGTACTTTCATGAACAACGAAGCGGCGATGAGCTGGCTGCAGGAGCCGATGGCCAGCGGCGGCGAAGCGACGCCGCGGCCGTCGACCAGCTCGACGCTCAGCCGGCGC
>CAYRXO010000188.1:0-6664 GCA_964428215.1 uncultured Candidatus Accumulibacter sp.
TCGGTACGTGGTTACGACACGGCCAGTCTCGGTCCGGTCAATCCGGCGTATGCGGATACCCGTCTTGGTGGTACGCGCAAAGTGATTTTCAACAGCGAATTGCTGATGCCGTTGCCGGGTGTCGACAAATCGTTCCGCTTTGGACCTTTCTTTGATGCCGGCAACGTTTTTACCGATACGTATACAATGTCCAGTGAGGGGCTGCGGATGTCGTATGGCGTGTCGGCTGCCTGGTTGTCGCCACTGGGGCCGTTGAAATTCAGCGTGGGTCAGCCGATCAATCAAAAAAGCAACGACAAATTGCAGAAATTTCAGTTCCAATTGGGAACGGTTTTTTAATTCAGGAGAGTCAGTTTGAACAAGACGATGGTCAAGGTGCTGGTTGCAATGATCGCTTCGCTGCCGGTCTCTTACGCGTCAGCCGTGGATCAGCTCAAGGTCGGTTACGTCGATACGCAGCGTCTGTTCCGCGACGCGCCGGCGGCGGTCAGAGCGGCGAAGAAAATCGAACAGGAGTTTTCAAAGCGCGACCAGGATTTGCAGCGTCTGGCGAAACAATTGCAAAGTCTGCAGGAGTCACTGGAAAAAAATGCTCTGACGATGAGCGATTCCGATCGCCGCGGGAAAGAGAAGGATCTGGCCGAGATGTCGCGTGATTTCCAGCGCAAACAGCGGGAATTTCGCGAGGATCTGAATCTCCGGCAACAAGAGGAAAACGCAGCGATCATCGAGAAGGCCAACAAGGCGATCAAACAGCTCGCCGACAACGAAAAATACGATCTGATCGTCCAGGACGTCGTCTGGGTGAGTCCAAGACTCGACATTACCGACAAGGTGATCAAGGCGTTGTCGGACACCAAATAAGTCACGCAGAGCGGGGGATCGACGTGACGGCGGGTTTGCGGCTGGACGAAATCGCGGCTCGTTGCGGGGGAAAGCTGCTTGGCGACGGATCGCTGATCGTGACGCAAGTCGCCAGTCTGCAATCCGCCCGTCCGGGGCAGATCGCTTTTCTGGCCAACGCCAAATTTCGTCGCCTACTGGTGAATACCCGTGCCAGCGCGCTCATCGTCGCACCGGCGTTCGCCGAAGAAAGCGTTCTGCCGCGCATCGTGCATCCAAATGCGTACGCCTGTTATGCCCGCGTTGCCGCTCTGCTCAATCCACCGCCAGCCCGGCGCCCCGGTATCGCCGCAGGCGCCGTTGTACACTCGGTTTTGCCGGCTTCGGCCAGCGTCGGCGAAAATGCCGTCATCGGCCAACGGGTGACTTTCGGCGAAAACGTCACCATCCATGCCGCTTGCGTGATCGGCGACGGGGTGTATATCGGCGACGATTCGCTGCTCTATCCGCGTGTCGTCGTCTATCATGATTGCATCATCGGCAAGCGGGCGATCATCCATTCGGGGGCCGTCATCGGTGCCGACGGATTCGGTTTCGCCAAAGAGGACGGTCGCTGGTTGAAGATCCCGCAAATCGGTCGCGTGCTGATCGGCGACGACGTCGAAATCGGCGCCAATACCTCGATCGATCGCGGGGCGCTCGACGATACGCTGATCGGCGACGGCGTCAAACTCGACAATCAGATTCAGATCGGTCACAACGTACACCTCGGCGAACAAACCGCGCTCGCCGGCTGTGTCGGCATCGCTGGCAGCACGCACATCGGCCGGCGGTGTACCGTCGGCGGCGCCGGGATGATCATCGGCCATCTCGAGCTGGCCGACGACGTGCATATTTCGGCGGGAACGATGGTTACGCGCAGTCTGCGCCAGCCGGGGCAATACACCAGCATCTTTCCGCTCGAGGCGCACGACGACTGGCGGCATAACGCCGCCCAGATCAAGCGCTTGGCCCGGCTGGCCGAACGGGTGGGCGAATTGGAAAAACAATTGCAAAACAAGGGGAACAAATCTTGAACGACATGGATATCCACGCCATCCTCGAGCACTTGCCGCATCGCTACCCTTTTCTTCTGGTCGACCGCGTCGTCGATTTCGAGCTCGGCAAATCGATCCATGCCTATAAGAACGTCAGCATCAACGAACCGTTCTTCTGCGGCCATTTCCCGCATCATCCGGTGATGCCCGGCGTGCTGATCATGGAAGCGCTGGCGCAGGCGGCGGGTATCCTCTCGTTCAAGACCATGGGCAGCAAGCCGGATGCGCATTCGGTTTTCTACTTCGTCGGCATCGACAACGCCCGTTTCAAGAAACCGGTGACCGCCGGCGATCAGTTGCACCTGCATGTGACAATCAAGCGGCAGATACGCGGTATCTGGAAATATCAGGCCGAAGCGCGTGTCGATGGCGAGATCGTTGCCGAAGCCGAACTGATGTGCGCCAAGCGTGACGTGGCTTGAGCGGAGTTGAAACGATGATCCATCCGACGGCGATCATTCATCCGGGCGCCCGTCTCGGTCAGCAGGTATCGGTCGGTCCGTATTCGATCATCGGCGAATATGTCGAGATCGGTGAACACACGGTGATCGGCCCGCACGTGGTGATTACTGGCCGAACGCGTATCGGCCGCGATAACCGCATCTTCCAGTTCTGTTCGCTGGGTGAAGAACCGCAGGACAAGAAATACGCCGGCGAGCCGACCTGTCTGGAAATCGGCGATCGCAACACCATCCGCGAGTATTGCACCTTCAACGTCGGCACGGCGCAGGATATCGGCATCACTCGCGTCGGTGACGACAACTGGATCATGGCCTACGTGCATATCGCCCACGATTGCCAGATCGGCAACCGCACCGTCTTTGCCAACAACGCCCAGCTGGCGGGTCACGTGCATATCGACGACTGGACGGTGCTCGGCGGCTACACCGGCGTGCACCAGTTCTGCCACATCGGCGCGCATACGATGACCGCCGTCGGCACCGTCGTGCTGCAGGATATTCCACCCTTCGTGATGGCCGCCGGCAATACGGCGACACCCTACGGCATCAATGCCGAAGGACTCAAGCGGCGCGGCTTTTCGTCAGATGCGCTGCTGGCGCTGAAGCGGGCTTACCGAACGTTATATAAATCCGGGCTGATGCTCGACGAAGCGCGAGAAAAATTGCAGGAACAGGCGCGCGAACACCCCGAAATCCAGCCGCTGCTCGATTTTCTCGCCGTTTCAAAGCGCGGCATCATCCGATGACCGTTCGCCCGGTCAGGATCGCCCTGGTCGCCGGCGAGGCGTCCGGCGACCTGCTGGCCAGCCAGTTGCTGCTCGCGCTGCGCGCCCGCCTGCCGGCGGCCGTCTTTTTCGGCATCGGTGGTCCGCGGATGATCGGTCAGGGCTTCGACGCCTGGTATCCCCTCGAGAAACTGGCCGTGCGCGGCTACATCGAAGTTCTCAAGCACTACCGCGAGATTGCCGGCATCCGGCGGGCGCTGCAGCGTCGTCTGCTTGCCGAGCCGCCCGATGTATTCATCGGCGTCGATGCGCCGGATTTCAATCTCGCGCTCGAAAAAGCGTTGAAAAGAAGTGGCATTGCCAGTATCCACTACGTCAGCCCGTCGATCTGGGCCTGGCGTGGCGGACGGATCGACAAAATCGGCGCCTCGGTTTCACGCATCCTGGCGCTGTTTCCCTTCGAAGCGCTGCTGTACGAAGCGAAAGGGATTCCCGTCACTTACGTCGGTCATCCGCTGGCCGACATGCTGCCACTCGAAGACGGCCGGCTGATGGCGCGCAGCCTGCTCGGCATCGCGGCCTCCACGCCGGTTTTCGCCTTGCTGCCTGGCAGCCGGCAGTCTGAACTGCACTACATGGCCGACACCTTCCTCGCGACCGCCCGGCGTATTCATCAGCAACTGCCCGAGGCGTTGTTTCTGGTTCCGCTGGCCACCCGTGAAACGCGCACCCTGTTCGAGCAGGCGATGGCGCGTTGTCAGGCCAGCGATTTGCCGCTGCGCCTGCTCTTCGGACACGCCCACCAGGCGATGATGGCCGCCGACGTGGTGCTCGTCGCCAGCGGTACGGCCACGCTCGAAGCCGCGCTGCTGAAACGGCCGATGGCCATCGTCTACAAGATGTCGCCGACCACCTATCGCCTGATGCGCCGGATGGCTTACTTGCCTTACGTCGGCTTGCCGAACGTGCTGGCCGGCAAATTCGTCGTCCCCGAATTCATTCAGGACGATGCCTCGCCGGAGAATCTGGCGCAAGCCTTGCTCAACCTCTACGCCGACAAGCCGGTCTGCGCGCAAATCCGCGCGTTGTTCGACGACATGCATCGGCAGTTGCGGCGTAACGCCGCCGATCAGGCCGCTGCCGCCATCGTCGCCAGTCTGCCGGCGAATCGCTTTCATGCTGCCGCTGCCTGACGCGCTGATTTGCGGTGTCGACGAAGCCGGACGCGGACCGCTGGCCGGGCCGGTGGTCGCCGCGGCCGTCATTCTCGATCCGCGGCAGCCGATTGCCGGCGTCGACGATTCGAAAAAACTCTCGGCGCGTCGCCGCGCCGTGTTGGCAGAAGAAATCCGCGCCAAAGCCCTGGCCTGGGCAGTCGCCGCCGCCAGCGTCGAGGAAGTCGACCGGCTGAACATCCTGAACGCCAGCCTGCTGGCGATGCAGCGCGCGGTCGAGCAACTGGTCGCCACGTTCGGAAGGACGCCGGAGCGGGTGCTGGTCGACGGCAACCGCTGCCCGCCGATCGCTTACCCGGTCGAGGCGATCGTCGGCGGCGACGGCAAGGTGGCGGCGATCGCTGCCGCGTCGATTCTCGCCAAGACGGTGCGCGATGCCGAAATGCTGCGGCTGCACCGCCGCTATCCGCAGTACGCTTTCGATCGGCACATGGGCTATCCGACAGCCCTCCATCGGCAGGCCTTGCTCGCACACGGCGCCTGCCCGGAACATCGGCGCAGTTTCGCTCCGGTCGCCCGTCTGTGCGAGTGATGCCGTTGATCGCTTCGCGCGACAACGCACACTTCAAGATGCTGCGCAAACTGCTCGCGAGTGGGCGCGAACGCCGGCAGAGCGGACAGGTGATTCTCGACGGCCTGCACCTGCTCGAAACCTACTGTGCGCAGCAGGGGGTACCGGATGAAGTGCTGCTCAGCGAGAGCGGTGCCATTCGTCCGGAAATCGCCGCCTGGCTGCAAACAGCCGCTAATGGTCTGCGCGTCAGTGTGTTCAGCGATGCCCTGTTCAAGCAACTGTCGGTTGTCGAAACGCCGAGCGGCATCATGGCCGTCGTTCGGCCGCCGTCGCCGCTGCCGCTGGCTGAACGTGCCGACAGCGTGCTGCTCGACGGTATTCAGGACCCCGGCAACCTCGGTTCCCTGTTGCGTAGCGCGGCCGCCGCCGGATTTCGTCAGGTGCTGCTGTCGAACGATTGCGCGCAAGTCTGGTCGCCGAAGACGCTACGCGCGGCCATGGGAGCGCATTTTCTTCTTTCGCTGCACGAAAACGTCGATCTGCCGACGTTTCTGGCGACATATCGCGGCAAGGTACTGGCGACGGCCGCGGCGGCGGCGCACAGTCTCTATACCGTCGAACTGAGCGGGCCGCTGGCTTGGGTATTCGGCAATGAAGGGCAAGGCATCCGCCCGGCATTGCTGGCGATGAGCGACGAACGGGTCTACATTCCTATGGTCGGTGCGACGGAATCATTGAACGTTGTCGCCGCAGCGACGGTCTGTCTGTTCGAAACGCTACGGCAACGATCGGCGTCTGCCGCGTCATGCGATTCCGGCTGATCCTGGACTCACGTCGTCGGCGTCCTGCGATGCCGGGTCGTTCCGCCTTGTTTTCCAAGGGGTTGCCATGAAGAAATTGTTCGCTCTCATCGTCTTCCTATTGCCATTGTCAGTCTCCTCGAGCGCAGCCGGGGACGATCCGTACGCGGCTGACCGGCAAGCCTTGCTGCTCGTCTTCCGGGAGGTAGAAGCCGGGATCAACGCGCAAGATATCGAACGGATGGTCGCGCAAATGAGCCCGCAAGCGACGGTCACCTGGCTCGACGGTGAAGTCTCGCGCGGACACGACGAGATCCGCGCCTATTACCGGCGCATGGTGAATGGCGAACAACGTATCCTGGATCGCTATCTGACAAGTGCCAAAGTCGGCGCCTCGGCACGCTTTTTTGCCGATGGTCAGATCGCCGTCGCTGACGGCACGATGGAAGACGAATTCTTCCCGGTGGCACGCGGACCGTTCAAGCTGAGTTCGCACTGGAGCTCGACCTCGGCGAAAATCGACGGACAATGGAAAGTGGTTTCATTGCACCTGTCGGCGAATGTATTCACCAATTCGCTGATGACGGAAGCCAAAAATGCGCTGTGGTATGCCGGCAGCGTTGGCCTGATGATCGGCGGACTGATCGGCATTCTGATTGGCCGAATCCAGCAACAGCGTCAGCGATAAGGTGCGTCCTAAAGTCTGTCAGCGCGTGCCACGGACCATCTCGGCCGAGTTGCTGTCCGGCCATTTCTGCCAGTCTTGATCTGGCCAGCGGTGAACTTCATCGCCGTTCAGCCGTCGGCTGCATCCTCGCCGACGGGCGAGATCACTGACTACTCTTCGATGGCTGCCAGTCGGCAGCCAAGGTGGTAGGCCATGCCGTGGGCGCTGCCGGCCATCATGGCGAAGTACCGCCAGGCAAAGACGGGTCTTAAGGAAACGCAGAACAATTCAAGTGCCGCGAGAATTTGGCTGTGATTGCCGA
>CAYRXO010000189.1:0-6595 GCA_964428215.1 uncultured Candidatus Accumulibacter sp.
CCGTGTCGTAGCCGAAGCAGCCGACCAGGCCGCCGCAGAAGCGCGGCAGCCCCGCAGCGGGGGCGGCGCGAAAACGCTGCATGTATTTGCCGATGAAGGCGAGCGGATTGCTGTCGTCTTCGCGTTCGGCGATGCGGTTGCCGTTGAGGACCAACACCTGATGGCCGGTGACGACGATGCGCGTCGGACTGGTCAGGCCGATGATCGAGTAGCGGCCGAAGCGTTCGCCGCCCTGCACCGATTCGAGCAGGTAGGTGTACGGTCCGTTGGCCAGTTTGAGGTAGATCGACAGCGGCGTGTCGAGATCGGCGAACGTTTCGAGGGTGACGGGAATGCGGTTATGGCCTTCGGCGGCCAAGCGGTTGAAATAGGCTTCGCTCATCGGGGTTCTCCACCAGGAAATTGCTCTACGGTCGGCATCGGGTTCGGCGCCGCGGGCGGCGTCGATCAGGCGTGGCAGGGACGGGCTAGCGTCGCCAGGGCCAGGCCTCCAGCCAGACGGGCGGGCGGGTCAGGCGACGGAGGAGGGTGGTTTTCATGCCGGGCTGACCAGTCGGGCCGCTTCGGCGATCGATGAGACGATGGCATCGCAAGCCAGTTCGCGCACGTCGAGTCCTTCGTTGTAGCCGTAGGGCACCAGGAAGACCGGGCAGGCGGCGGCGCGGGCGGCGTGGAAATCGTGCCGCGAGTCGCCGATCATCAGCGTCCGCGCCGGTGAAACGGCGAGCCGGCCGCAGGCCCAGAGCAGCGGCATCGGGTCGGGTTTCGGGCGCGGCAGGACGTCGCCGCTGACCACGACCTCGAAAAAAGGGCGCAGGCCGCTATGTTGCAGCAGCGGCAGTGTGAAGACCTCGGCCTTGTTGGTGATGATGCCCATCGGCAGACCGAGTGCCTGGAAAGCACGCAAGCCTTCGAGTACGCCGGGGTACGGCGCCGCGTGCCGGCCGTTGGCTTCTCCGTAATGGCGGCGGAAACTGGCCAGCGCGTCGGCTGGCGGCGGGGTGGGGTCTTCGGCGGCGACCAGCGCGCCGGCCAGGATGCGTTTGACCAGATTGGGGATGCCGCGGCCGACGTAGCTGCGTACGGCCTCGACGGTCGGCGGCGGACGGCCGAAATCCGCCTGCATGCCGACCGCGGCGGCGTGCAGATCGAGCACGGTATCGAGCAGCGTGCCGTCGAGGTCGAAGAGAACGGCGCGGATGTCACTGAATGCGGGGTTGGCCATTGTCGTTTCAGAGCGCGGCCAGTTGCCGGCGCATGGCGTCGATCACCGAGTCGTAGCGATGCGCGTCGTCGTCGCGCGCCGCGCCGAAAATCGCCGAACCGGCGACGAAGGCGTCGGCGCCGGCACGCGCGATGGCGGCGATGTTGTCGATCTTGACGCCGCCGTCGACCTGCAGGCGGATTTGGCGGCCGCTGGCGCGCTGGTAGTCGTCGAGGCGCGCGCGCGCCTGCGCCAGTTTGGCCAGGGTCGACGGGATGAACTGCTGGCCGCCGAATCCCGGGTTGACGCTCATCAGCAGGATCAGGTCGAGCTTGTCCAGCACGTGCTCCATGTAGGAGAGCGGCGTTGCCGGGTTGAACACCAGACCGGCCTGGCAGCCGTATTCGCGGATCAGCGACAGCGTGCGGTCGATGTGTTCGGATGCTTCCGGATGAAAGCTGATCAGGTTGGCGCCGGCCTCGGCAAAATCGGGGACGATGCGATCGACCGGTTTGACCATCAGATGCACGTCGATCGGCGCCGTCGTCAAGGGGCGTAGCGCGGCGCAGACCAGCGGACCGATGGTCAGATTGGGGACGTAATGGTTGTCCATGACGTCGAAATGGATCCAGTCGGCGCCGGCGGCGATGACGTTGACGATTTCTTCGCCGAGTCGGGCGAAATTGGCCGAGAGGATGCTCGGAGCGATGACGTACATGGCGAGCGGGCTCCCGTTGCCGGGATAGGTGGCGGTTGGCGGAGGGCTGCATTGTAGCGCGAAAGCCTGCTCCGCCGCCGGCGAAACGACCGCCGGGGCGATCGCAAGCATCGCCCTCGTCGCAAACCCGCCAAAAATTATTTTTAACTTTCAGATGGTTATGAAAGAACAGGTTCGCAGCCCTTTGATTCGTCCATTGTTCTGTCTTTTTCGATCGGCTGATGGAGACGGAAAGGCGGCTGCGGCCGATCGACGTTTGGCTGGGCAGGCGGGACCCCGGGCAGGCGAAGAGGGTTAGGTGCTGGCCGCCACCTGCGCGGTGCTGTCAGGCGCCGATTCCTGCGTGGAAATCGAGGCCTCGGCCAGGGAAAAGCTGGACTGGCTGCGCGAGTATTGGCCACGGACGCATGGCATTCCCTGCCATCACACCTTCGTCCGTCTCATCAAATACGCGAGATGGTCGAGAAAGCGCATGGCCGAGCGGCACGGCCATGTCTGCGAACCACTCGACGGTCTGCACGCCCCGGAGCGCTGGCCGGCTCTGAAATCAATGGCGCTGATCAGCAGCGAACGGAGGCCAAGGGAAAGACCACCGTTGCGCAGCGGCTTCATGCTTCATATCAGCAGCTTGCCGCCCGATGCGCAACGAATGAAGCAGACGGTCCACCAGGACGGATGGGACGTGTCGGGAACAGTCTGCACGGGTGAATGGCGGTCGTCTTTGGCGATGACCAGATCTCAGTTCCCTTTTACGGCGACACGCGCCTTGAACGTCGCGCCGGCAGCGAATTTGGGGACGGTCATTTCAGGAATCTGGATCTTTTCGCCGGTTTTCGGGTTTTTGCCTTCGCGTGCCGCGCGCGTGCTGGCTTTGAAGGAACCAAATCCTACCAGTGTGACGGTATCGCCCTTGGCGACTGCGTCGACGACCGCCTCGATGGCGGCGTCGAGTGCCTTCGTGGCTGCGGTTTTCGACAGGTCGGAACGTGCGGCAATGGCGTCGATCAATTCGGACTTGTTCATATCGTCTCCTAAATTAGTGGTGGATCTTTCCGGCACTGAATATCGATCTGACCAGCTTGTCCCGGAGAAGGTAAGGAATCAGGCGGCAAAAGTTCGATTTTGGCATGGAATTCCAGCCATTAATAAAGTTTTGTCGCAAATTTTCTTCTGTCAAAGAAATGATTTCTAGTACTTCCGTCAAGAAATCTGATGAATGGGAACGCTTTGTTTCAAACCGCCTGAGGTCTGAAACGCCTGCGCAATTCCTTGCCGGGATCGATGGTTGGCCATGGTCGAGCCATCGTCGAGGCGCTGCCCTTCGCTCTGCCGCCGATGACGGAAAGGGCCTCGGTCGATGTCGACAGGCGGGACGAACATTGCTTCGCTTACTCTACCGGCAACCAGTTCCGGCACCGCTCGACGGCATGCCGCCAGCCGGCGAGCAGTTCGGCGCGTCGGCTCGCAGAGAACTGCGGTTCGAAGCGTCGGTCTTCCTGCCACAAGGCGGCGATTTCGGTTTCATCGTGCCAGAAACCGACGCCCAGTCCGGCGAGATAGGCGGCGCCGAGCGCGGTGCTTTCGGTGACGCGCGGCCGGATGACCGGCACGCCCAGCAGGTCGGCCTGGAATTGCAGCAACAGATCGTTGTTCGCCGCACCGCCATCGACGCGCAGCTCGCTGAGCGGCGCGCCGGCGTCGTCCTGCATCGCCGCCAGCACTTCGGCACTGCGATAGGCGATGGCTTCGAGTGCGGCGCGGACGATATGCGCGCGATTGCTGCCGCGTGTCAGACCGAGCAGCGCACCGCGCGCGTATGGGTCCCAGTAGGGGGCGGCGAGCCCGGTGTGGGCCGGCACCAGGTATACCCCGCCGCTGTCGGGCACGCTCCGGGCCAGCGCTTCGCTTTCGGCAGCGTGTGTGATCAGCCCGAGTTCGTCGCGCAGCCATTGCAGCGTTGCGCCGCCCATGAAAACGCTGCCTTCGAGCAGATACGTCGTCTGCCCGGCGCGTCGCCAGCCGCTGGTCGCCAGCAGCCGCTGCCGCGAGAGCCGGCTTTGCGCGCCGGTATTCAGCAGCATGAAACAACCGGTACCGTAGGTATTCTTGGCCATGCCGGCAGCGAAACAGGCCTGGCCGAAGGTCGCTGCCTGCTGATCGCCGACCAGACTGGCGATCG
This sequence comes from uncultured Candidatus Accumulibacter sp., assembly GCA_964428215.1. Lineage (GTDB taxonomy): Bacteria > Pseudomonadota > Gammaproteobacteria > Burkholderiales > Rhodocyclaceae > Accumulibacter. The sequence continues at coordinate 4,102 of CAYRXO010000189.1, forward strand.
GCAATTCGGCGCCAAACCATTCCGGCAACGCACGCGCGCATACGCCGCTGCTGTCGACCACTTGCGGCAGGACGGCCGGCGGAATGTCGAACAGCGCCAGCAGTTCCCGATCCCATTCGCCGCGCCGAATGTCGAAGAGCAGCGTGCGCGCTGCGTTCGACGGATCGGTCAGGTGCGCCTGCCCGCCGGAAAGGCGCCAAACCAGCCAGCTGTCGATGGTGCCGAAAGCCAGCTCACCGCGTTCGGCGCGTTCACGGGCGCCCGGCAGGTGGTCGAGCAGCCACTGCAGCTTGCTGCCGGAAAAATAGGCGTCGATGACCAGGCCGGTGCGTTGCTGGAACAGTGCGTCATGACCGGCGGCGCTCAGTTGCGCGCAGCGCTCGGCGGTGCGCCGGTCCTGCCAGACGATCGCCCGCTGCAGGGGCTGGCCGCTGCGCCGATCCCACAAAATAGTCGTCTCGCGCTGGTTGGTGATGCCGACGGCGGCAATCTGGCTGGCGGCGATGTTGTTGTCACGCAGGACGGCGCGCGCCACCGCCAGTTGCGTTTGCCAGATTTCTTCCGCGTCGTGTTCGACCCAGCCGGGTTGCGGGTAATACTGGCTGAATTCCTGTTGTGCCAGCGCGCAGGGTCGGCCCTGACGGTCGATGAGCAGGGCGCGCGAACTGGTCGTTCCCTGGTCGAGCGCCAGAATGTAACGCGTCGGGGTTGGCATCGTGCAGGCTCCAGTGCGGTGAAAAAAGACAGCAGGAAGCGACTCGACGTTCAGGCAGCGACAATCAGGCCGGCAATCCAGCGTTTGAAATCGGCCAGTTGCGGATCGTAGTTGTCGCAGGCCATCAGACTTTGTCCGAAAACGTAAGCGTACAGCAGCAGGCTGCGGCTTTTCGCTTCGTCGTCGTTCAAGCCGCGGGCGAGGAACAGTTGCCGGGTGCATTCCAGCCGCCAGTGATCGACTTCCTCGACCACCGCCGCCGCTTGCCCGTCGCGCCGAGCCCATTCGCGCACCGCCAGTTCGATCGAAATGCCTTTGCGGTTGCGCGTCGCGCCGTAGATGTCGATCAGGCGCAGCAATTGCTGCTCCTCGCTGCCGGGATTGGCCTCGGTCTGCTTGCGGATGTCGCGGATGCGGCCATCGCGCCAGGTTTCGAGGACGGCAGTGAACAAATCCTGTCGATCCTTGAAATGCCAGTAAAAACTGCCCTTGGTAACGTTCAGCGACTTGGCCAGCACTTCGATGCGCATGCCGGCGACGCCTTGCTCGGCGAGGATGTCGATCGCCGCCTCGACCCACTCGTTGCGGTCATGCACCGGACGTGGTTTGTCACTGACGCTTCTCATGCCTGCAGATCCTTTCCTAAAGCGCGCCGCTGAGGCAATATTGTTGGCTGGCGTTCGGCATCGAACGGGACAACGCTTGACAGCGCAGTTTCCATACGCTACCGTACGCTTTCCATACCGTATGGTATGGAATATTGTCCGGCCAGAATTCGGCAATGTCAAATGCGGGTAGCTTCGAAACAGTGAGATAAGGAGAGTAACTTGAAGATCCTCGTTCCAGTCAAACGGGTGGTGGATTACAACGTCAAGGTCCGCGTCAAGGCGGACGGCAGTGACGTTGATCTGGCCAACGTCAAGATGTCGATGAACCCCTTCGATGAAATCGCCGTCGAAGAAGCCGTCCGGCTCAAGGAGGCCGGTGTCGCCACGGAAGTGGTCGTCGTTTCGGCCGGCGTCGCCAATTGTCAGGAAACCTTGCGCACGGCGATGGCCATCGGTGCCGACCGCGGCATCCTGATCCAGGCCGACGGCGAACTGCAGCCCCTGGCGGTCGCCAAGCTGCTGAAGGCGGTGTGCGAGAAAGAGCAGCCGCAGATGGTCATTTGCGGCAAACAGGCGATCGACGACGACGCCAACCAGACCGGCCAGATGCTCGCCGGCCTGCTGGCCTGGCCGCAGGCGACCTTCGCCTCGAAAGTGGTCGTCGCCGGTGCTCAGGCGACGGTGACGCGCGAAATCGATGGCGGTCTCGAAACCGTCGAGGTGCCGCTGCCGGCGGTGGTTACCGCTGACCTGCGCCTCAACGAACCGCGCTACGCGACCTTGCCGAACATCATGAAAGCCAAGAAAAAGCCGCTGGAGACGACCAACGCGGCGGCTCTCGGTGTCGATGTCACGCCGCGGCTGAAGACGCTCAAGGTGGCCGAGCCCCCGAAACGCAGCGCCGGGATCGTCGTCGCCGATGTCGCGACGCTGGTGTCGAAACTCAAGACTGAAGCAAAGGTGATCTGATCATGGCCATTCTCGTTATCGCTGAACACGACAACAGCACTCTCAAGGCGGCGACGCTGAACGCTGTGACCGCTGCCGGCAAGATCGGCGGTGAAGTGCATCTGCTGGTCGCCGGCGGCGGCTGTGCCGCGGTGGCCGACAGCGCCGCCAAAGTGGCTGGCGTCAGCAAGGTCTTGCTGGTCGATGCTCCCCATTACGCGGC
>CAYRXO010000190.1:0-6527 GCA_964428215.1 uncultured Candidatus Accumulibacter sp.
TAATCGAGAACTCTTTCGGCTGATTGTAATACTGCTCGATCAGCGACAGCGTGATTTCACCCTCAAGCTGACGCGCCAGCAACATATTGTCGAAAATCTCGGCAGTAAGCACCGACCCCTGGTCGACCTTCTTCTGCACGGCGATGCCACTGATTGCGTTCGTATCGCGCCCCAGGTTCTCGTTCGTCACGCCGGCCGCGTTGCGGATGATCGCGGTATCGGCATCCATCAGGCGAACGTGCGACTCGGCCACATCATTCTGGCGATCAGTCCTGACCTTCGACAGGCCGCCACGCGCCAGCAGTACCATGCCATCGGGAGACGAGTATTCTTCGCGCGCTTCTTCGGCGGTCATGATTTCGTCGTCAAACGCATCGCTCTCGGCGATGATCTGTGACTGCGACAGGATGTGCTGCACCTTTGACATACGCTTGTTGAGCGCATCCTGCGGCCCGCGAATGGCCCTGGCCACGCCATACGGCGCCCCGTCGCGCTTGCGGCGATAGCACCAGAACGGGATGAACGGATATTTGTTGTGCTGGTACGGACTCGGCTGGTCCGTGATGATGTTTTTCTCTGTCAGGATCGACACGCGCATCTTCATGCGCACGCAATCGACTGACGACGGACCAATGCCAACCCTTTCGGTGGTCGGCTCCCGATACCAACACTCGATCAGCAACACGCGCTCGCGCAGGTTGTTAGCCCAGGCGTCCGAGTCATACATCGTGTACTTGCCTGGCATCGGCGTTCCGGTGCCGATGTCGTCCATCAGGTTGCCGTTCCACCATTCGAGGTAACTCTGCGAGTCAGATGAAACCGCTGCGGCGCGCAGTTCCCGCTCTTTATCCGGGAAATAAGCAATGGCCAGATCGAGGTCGACCATACGGAAGCGGAACAGGTAGCGCGAATCGTTGATGTCGCGCCGCTCGCCAAGCGAATCGTGCAGCATGCCACGCCAGGACTGGTAGCGCTGATACACAGGTTCGTCTTCCGGGTCTTCCGAGATTCCGACTTCGAGCCATCCCATCCCGGCCTTGAACACATCGTCAGCCACGGCCGAACGCTCGAACCCTGTGTTGTTCGCGTCATGCAGGTACTTCAGCAGCTTGGTCTTAACCTTGGCATCTTCTTCCGCTTCTTTAGATTCCTCGCGGGCATGCACCATGAAGTCGGTTCGCGTCCGGCGCTCGGTTCCGATAAGCCAGTCGATTGTCGACTTCGTTTCGTTGTAGACCACGGGAGCCTGGCCGCGGGCGCGCAGCACAGCCTTTTCAGAAGCGGTCCATTGCTCGGAGTCGTAGTAATCCTCGTCGAGCGCCATCTGATAGCGATTCACCGACTGCCGGCGCATTTCCTGCTGGAACCACGTCATCAACTGCGCGTGCTTCTTCATCTCGTCTGCCGGTTTCAGTGCCGGGCCGACCGCGACTTTCTTGCTCATATACTGGCCTCGCTCAAGACCTTGCCGTTCTGGTCCTTGTGGGTGATTTCCCAGAGCGCTTCCGGGCGGTCGGCAATGCGGACAGCGGATGGACAGGCTGGCATATGCAGAAGGTCAGGCATCCACAGCAACACACAATCACGAAGCGCCTTGGCCTCGATTTCCAGTAGTGGCTTCCCGAGAACCGGCAGGGCATTGATGATTTCCAGATAGCCGGCTGGCGTGATGTCTCCGGACGGGTCAGCATACTTGGCTGCTGATGACAGGCATATCCCGAACACCCCGGCGTCAAGGCCGCCGCGTGCGGACCAGATCAGCATTGCCGGCTCGCCATCAACCCACTCAAGCGAGCAGTTATAGCCTCGGTGCGTGAAGGTTTTGAAGGATGCGGCGCCGCCGACACTGAAATAGCGACTTCCGTCCGACGATAGTATCGGGTGTTCCAGGTTCATGCGCGTAGCTAGCTGAGGATAGTTGCGCGAATTGTGAACCGCCAGCCAGTATTTAAGCCGTTCGCCAATCTCTTTCCTTGCGATGCGCGCGGCGATCAGCCCTTGGCGGAACCCTGGCGAAGCGCTTCATCATCACCCCGTAGCGTGCCGCCGAAATGATGTCGTCCATCTCCTTGACGATCTTCCCGTCCTTGCGGTGATACAGGCGGAATTCTTCAAAGAACTCATCCAGGTGAGCGAATACCTTGAATCTCCCCGTCTGCATCCGGTCGAGCATTTCCAACACACCGGCCTCGACGCCATTGCCGCCGTCCTCAAAGGTGGCGCGTTCGTCCAGCATGTTCAGGCCGGCAGAGCGATACTGCTCGGCTAACTGCTCGCCGCTGCCCTTATCGTGTTGCAGGCCATCATGCGGCCAAGCGACAGGGATCCAGTCTCCCCAGGCTTTGACCGAAGGCGCAAACAGGATCGGCGTCTGTTCCCTGGCGCGATGCGTGTTGATGACGTAGAGGCAGTCTGAATCTCTATCCCAAGCCAAACGCGCAGCAGCGGCCGGGTGATCCCAGCCGAAATCGATTCCGTTGATCTGCGCCCAATGCTCCGGGATAGGAAACGACGCCACCTTGATTGAGTCTTCTTCGACCGGAAAGATGCGTCCGCTGCCTAGTGTCGGAATGCCCTTGGCGCGCGCCTCGCGTTCGTGCGCAGGGAAGCTGGCGATGATCCGAACCCGCTCCTCCGGTGATATGTGTTCGGCGTCCTCTATCGTCATGTTGACGTCGGCACGGTCGGCGGTTTTCTCTTTCCCAAGGAAGCGCAGCACCACGGTCGACATCCCCTGCAGCGGCGTGAATGACATGGCGGCCATTCCGCCTGTTGCGATCGTCCGCGCCAATCCTTCGTCGTAGATTTCCTCTGGCGGTTCCTCGTCGAACCAAACGAAATCAACTGGCGGCCCCTGCCATTTCTTTCTCCCCTGTGCGTAATACTTGAAACGCAGGAACGACCAGCCATCGAAAACGCCATTCGTATGGTGCCTAACCTTTATGTAGTCGAACAGGTCTGCTGTTCCCGATGCCAGACCATAATCTCCACCCAGGCAATCTGCCGGAATGGCTCCGGTTCCCTTTTCGCCGGCCAGTCCAAGCAATACGCGCTGAGGATTGTCGCGCGTCGCCTCTGCTGTCTCTCCGGATGCCCATACGACGGTCGGACGCGCCCAGCGGCGACCGTCCCACCAGTCTGGATACAGCCCGGTAAGGTGATAGGACACTTCAGCGCCAACAGAGAAACTTTTACCGCAATTGTGATGATAAACACCAGCAGACTTGTAGTTATGAACATCCTCAATCTGAACGTCTAATAATGGCTGGAAACCAATTGGAACGACCGCTATAATGCGTTTTCCACCAATTAATTCAGGATGTTTATATGGGTAAAACGTCGCAATGCGAGATTCATCACGATGCAATTCTTGCAATGAACAGCCAAGGGATAGAGCGTCAAGAGATCGCCCATGTTCTTGGATTGACGAAATATGCAGTCCAAGCATATCTTCAGCGCCGACTAATTGGCATGACCAGGGAATCGCGCGGAAAAACGCCGACGATTTCACGCGAGAAAGTACGTTCCCTGATTGCAGCCGGGATGACTCAATCTCGGGTTGCTGAAGAATGCGGCTGTAGCCTGTCAGCGATAGAACGGATTTGTGCGAAGCTGGGCCTGCAAACTGCGAGAACAGGGCCGCGCGCTGGAGCGCAGCATCGTCAGCGATGGTCTGGTGGAAGGATTGTAGAGAAAGGCTGGTACATAGCGATATACGCTCCGCTACATCCTTTTGCGAAAACGACAGGGTACTGTTTAGAGCATAGGCTTGTGCTTGAGGTAGTTCTCGGAAGATACCTTCTTCCGTCAGAAGTTGTGGATCACATAGATAGCCATCCTCAACACAATTGGCCTGATAATCTTCGGCTCTATGCCAGCAATGCCGACCACTTGAAAGAGACATTATCTGGTCGATACGGAGATAGCCGCGTTCGGTCGCTACTTGGTGATATGCCGAGCAGTCGAAAAACTCTCCAGACTCCATCACAAAACGATACGCTGGCTCAATGCCAACCAGAAATCCGTTCTGCGCTTGAGCGACACATTCAGATTCACCAGCCAGGGCCACAACACGGACATCTTCAGAAAAAAAAGCTTCTTCGGATCGGAGCAACCCATCAGCCGTTTCAATAAACGTCCAAGGTGTAACGCACTGGTTTCCGGCGCGCAGCAAGCGTTCGCGCATTGTCGCGCCGAGCAAGTGAAACTCTCGCTGCTTTGGATACGGTCGGTAATCGGCGATCTTGTTGCGCGCAAGCTGCCGCATTGCGTCGTCCAACAATGCCGCCCGCGCTTCCGGCGGCAGGCCGGAAATCATGTCGTCCAGTTTATCAAGACTGACCATTCAGCGCTTTCAAGCGTTGCACCATCGCCTGAAGCAGTTCGCGTGGCAAGCCGTCGAGCGCGCTCTTCTGCTTGTTGTCGGCCTCATACAGCCCGAAGTGCCGGAACAGTTTGTCCATCACATCAACCTTCGAGTGCAACTTGACTTCAAGCCCGTCCTTGGTCTGCTTGATCCCGGCGTAAAGCGATGCCGCCTGCTTGCTGACATTACGTGTATCGGCAACCAGCACACGGCCAACTCCGCGGCCGAAGCACGCCGGGCAAGCCGGATTCGGCGCCAGGCGCTCGTCGTAACCGATTCCGCCCTGTGGATTGAATTCGCCTTCAGCCTTTTCTCTGGCCACATCGATCTCATGCTGTCGCTGATCTGCCTCGAATTCGAAAGCGGTGCGCTGGTACTTGAAACCTTCTCCATAGCAGTGCCGGCAGCAATGCACGATGTAGCTGACCAGTTCGCGAGGATCTGCTATCAGGATGTTGTAAGCCTCGCGCAGCGCGTCGGCTGCATTGACCTCGGCGCGCTCTGCAATGGCAGCCCGCAATTCCGAAACCCTTGTTGAAACCTTACTGTCGGCCATGAGCGCAGACGACTGTGTATATACCGCCGCATCCTTCCACTTGCGCGACAACGGATACGCCTCTCGATACGCTTCCGCCTGGCTCTTTCCGCTGGCAACTGCCTGAGCGAACTTCTCATGCTGCGGCTTCAACTCAATGCCAGATTGAACAACATCACCCACCACAAAACACCCTATTCAGCGTTACAAAATCGACCTGCGTCTGTTGCCTGATCTGATACACAGCAGCCGAATATTTTTCGCCGCAAGTATTAGTGTAGCGACATGACCGCAAACCTTGAATCGGTTCGACTTTTCCGTGGTCGTGAAGCCACCTGATTGCTGCCCGTACCTGATACTCATCTGCTCCCATAAAACGCGAAATATCCGTGGTCGTGAAGCGGTTCTCGCCGCATTCGTTGATGTACCGATAGATCACTTCCTCAACCGTTTCGGTCGTCACGCGCATGGTCTTCATCGGCATGCAGCCATTTGTTTTCGTTCCCAGTCGTCCCTGCAATCCTTGTCGCAGAAACGGGCACCGACTGGGATCAACGCATCGCACCAGTGGCAAGCGCCGGTCGCTGGAATGACTGGCACGTTGTTTGCCGCGCGCTTTATGGCGAGTTCGCGCATCAATTCCTCCTGGCGCGTCGCCTGGTTAGACACATCCATTCTTCTTCTCCCATTCTGCAACTTCCGCCGTCGCCATGCGCTCGGCCTCGCTGCGCGGCAACGGCTGGTGCGAAATACCAATGATCCACAGCCCTTGCGATTCGAGATAATCCCGGTCTGTCATCCGCTGGCATCCATCGCATTTGCGGTCAATTGCACGGCGGTCGAATCGGCATAGGCGTGTTATTGTGTATTGCTGGCATCCGTAGGTCATACAGTTCCGTGAAACCCCTTATCACCGCACATCCACGCATCCTGAAAATCAGGTGGTGGAGCTTCTTTGATCTTGATCTGGTGTCCGTAAAAATCTGACCAGTTCATGTTATTGACGGCCCAATCTTGAATCTCGTAATCGTCAGACTCGAACAGCGGCAACGTATCTTCTTCAAGGCTTGCTCGAATATCTCCGTCAAACTCTTGCGCGTAATGAGCAGCCCGATTGCGGGCAATAATATCGACAGGAACGCCGTAAATTGATCCGTCAGGCATTGTTACAGTCATGTATTTGTGCATTTCAACCTCCTATGGCGCGTAATACTTGGAAAACCAATCACCACAAATCCTCGCCAAATAGCCTCGGCGGGTTATGGGGAATTGCTGGCAACCGTATGTCATGACGATTTAAGCGGCGCCTTGATCCGCTTGCAGTTTTCGGTCTTCATTTGAAAACGACATATGCGCCACACCGCCGCTACGGTACATAGCCGTATTGGCCGACAAGGAACCGAACGCCGCCTTAGTTCCGCCAGCATTGGCCGCGTAAGTCATGGCATTGTCCGCAGAGATGTTAAGCCCCTTGGCCGCAACAACTGCGTCTTGGTTGGCGCCGATGAACACGAACTCCCAACCGAACTTCTCGCCGTACGTGGTGACGAGCTGCTTCACCTTGTCACGAGTGAACTCGACCGACTGGTTCTCTTGGCCGTCGGTCATCACGAGGAAGATCGTCTT
>CAYRXO010000191.1:0-6481 GCA_964428215.1 uncultured Candidatus Accumulibacter sp.
ATTTCATCACCACCACCCTGCCGAGCGGCAACAAAGTCGCCAACGGCTACCTGCTCAGTCTCGGCATGCGCTTCGTGGCCATCGACCGAGAAACGCCGCTGGTCAAGGTACTCGACCAAGCCTCGCTGCATCGCGCCACCGATCGCAACCCGGGCAAGACGCCGGCCGCCTTGTTCCGCTGGCTGCTCAAGGAACGCGTGCACCTGCCGTTGGCGGTGGCCAACATGAGTTCGCATACCTTCCAGGACCCGATCGCCGACGACGGCACGCTGCCGGTGAAACTGTTCGACAAACCCTTGAACATCAAGAGCCTGATCGACCTGAACGTGCCGTGGTATCAGAACTACGCCATCAAGGACGATCTGGTCACGCCGCCGTGTGCCACTGCCGGCAACAAATATCTCGGCGACTGGAAGGGCCTCGAGTCGGTCGCCTTCTTTGGCGGACACGTGGCGATTCTGACCAGCCCGTATGCCAAGAAAGCACCGGTCAACGGCGCGTTCACCGACGCCAACGGCAATGCCTGCCGCGGCCCGGTCAAGTTCCAGATGGACCTCTCGGCCTGAGCCCGGAGTGATCGGCTGGCATAGACTTTCCTTATTCAGGATTGCGCTTGACAGCCACCGCAGTAGACAGTCGCCGGCCGGACCGTAGTTCGAGCCGGCGATTTTTCGTTGATAATGGTTCGGCGGTCACTGATCGGCAAAAATAAGCCTGTCCGCGGCGGACAGCGAGTTTGCTTCGCCGACAATTCAACACAAACGTTTTCAAAATTCTCACCGTGGAGATTTCCCTTATGAGCTACAGCAACATCCTCGTCGAAACGCAAGGAAAAGTCGGTCTGATCACTCTTAATCGTCCCAAGCAGCTCAACGCGCTCAACGACGATCTGATCAATGAGCTGGGGCAAGCCCTGCTGGCCTTCGAGGCTGACGAGAACATCGGCGCCATCGTCATCACCGGTTCGGAAAAAGCCTTTGCTGCCGGCGCCGACATCACCGTCATGCAGTCGTTGAGCTACATGGAGGCCTACAAGGGCGACTTCATTACCCGCAACTGGGAAACGCTGAAGACTTGCCGCAAGCCGGTGATCGCTGCAGTGGCCGGCTTCGCGCTCGGCGGCGGTTGTGAACTGGCGATGACCTGCGACATCATCATCGCCGCCGACACAGCCCAGTTCGGCCAGCCCGAAATCCGCCTCGGTGTGCTGCCCGGCGCGGGTGGCACACAGCGTCTGCCGCGCGCCATTTCAAAGGCCAAAGCGATGGAAATGTGTCTGGCCTCGCGCAACATGGATGCGCAGGAAGCCGAGCGTGCCGGACTGGTTTCGCGTGTCGTTCCCGCCGACAAACTGCTCGAGGAAGCGCTGTCCACCGCCAAGAAGATCGCCAGCTTCTCGCTGCCGGTGGTGATGATGATCAAGGAATGCATCAACCGCTCGTACGAGAGTTCGCTTTCGGAAGGCCTGCTCTTCGAACGGCGTACCTTCCACTCGGTCTTCGCGCTCGACGACCAGAAAGAAGGCATGGCCGCTTTCGTTGAAAAGCGTAAAGCCGCTTTCACCAACAAATAATTTCCTGCACCAGCCGGCTCTGTCGCCGGCTACAAAAAAACGACCTGCCGTCGACTTTCTGACGGCAGGTCGTTGTCGTTTCATCCGGCACAGCCCGGATGATAGAGCGATCGTATTTCCCCGCCCTGAATTTCAGCAGGGCGTCAGGTCGACCGCATTCTGGATGGCAATCTGGTCGATCCACGCGCGAGCGACGACCGGGGTATGCAGATTCGAATAAGCAGCCATTTCCAGGGTCAGCGTCACGGTCTGATTGGCAAAGCGCGACAGATCGATTGCTGTCTGACGCAGCCATTCGTTTTCCTGGTGCGCCATGCCGATGGCCGTCACTTCGTCGACCACCACGCCTTCGATCAAGATACGGAAGCTGGCACGCGTATAGTCGTTGACCGCCGCTTGCAGATCGAGACGACGCAGGTACGACAACTCGGGGTGCTGACCGAGTTCGATGCGCCGCGAAATCGCTTGCGTGCGCGGGCCGATCGACCCTTTTTCGCCCGAAATGGCACAACCATGCAGCAGCGAGCCACCACGGAAGGCTCGCGGATCGTTGACCAGCATTTCCCAACCCGAGCCTTCCCAGCCGGCCGTGTACAGATCGGCTGTCGAGTGCTGCGTTCCCGAACGTTGCGAACGCTCGCGGACCGCGCCGGCCGCTTGCAAAGCCGTCGAGATGATCCCGGGAACGTCGATGCCGAGCGGTGCGCCGCTGGCCGGACGGTTGGCGGTAGTGCCGCTCTTCAACAGGCCGGCCGCTTCCAGTGAAGCGGAGATGATGCCATGCACATCGAGTCCGAACGACTTGCCGGACGTTGCGCGTGGGTCCTCCTGTCTGGCAGATCTGTCGGCGCGCGCCTGGTCGCGGGTCGTTTGCCCCTGGTCTGCCGACTGATCAGCCGAACCAACCGCAGGACTGACTGTCGCTTCGTCAGCCCTGGCACGTTCCTGTGCCTGCTCCTGGCCAGCCGTGGCGGCAGATGGTCGGGAAACAGCCGCTTGCTGATCCAGCAGGCCCCAGAACTCGGCGATACGCCGCGTCGAAGAAATTCCGACGGCGTTGAAAAATGGCGCCGCGGTACCGCATTGCTCGGGGCCGGGCCCCGGATCGAGCGCCGCCCCATGCGACATGCCGGTGATCGTATAGCTTTCAAGCACTTCCTCGCCATCGGCATTTTGCCAGACGCGGCGCGGGTAACCGTCAACCATCGTCTGCACGGTCGGTTCGACAGGCAGAGCATGCACGTCGGTCCATTGTTTGATCATTTCCTCGGCGTTGACCGGCTTGACAGCGCTATCGGCGTCGCCGTGCCAGATCGACAGCTTCGGCCATGGCCCGCGATGCTCCGACGCCTGCCGCACCAGATCACCCCATTCGCCGGCAGAGCGGCAGCGGCCGACGAAGATGCTTTCCAGCCCTTCCTGCAAACCTTGCGCCGAGCGGTACGGCACACCGGCGATGACCGCACCGCCGGCGAAAACATCCGGATACGTCGCCAGCATCACCGCGCTCATCGCGCCGCCGGAAGACGTGCCGTTGACATACACCCGCCGAGGATCGAGTGCGTGCGCAGTCAACATGTGGTCGACCATCTGCCGGATCGACAAGGGTTCGCCTTTCTGGCGCTCGTTGTCTTCCGGACGGAACCAGTTGAAACAGCGCAAAGGATTGTTGTTCCATTGTTGCTGCGGAAACAGAAGCGCAAAGCCATAGCGGTCGGCCAACGTCGACCAGCCACTGCCTTTGTTATACGACGCCGCACTCTGCGTACAGCCGTGCAGCACGACGACCAGCGGCGCGTTAGCCGGCAAAGCCTCCGGCAGATAGGTCAGCATGCGCAATTCGCCCGGATTGGAGCCGAATCCGCTCACTTCGCGCAAACGCGTTTCCTGCGCTTCGACCTGCTCCGACCAGGCCTGCACATTGGCCAAGGTGGATAGCAACTTTTCCCAGCGCTTGCCGTGCGGCGTCTTGGCAGCCAGCTGCGCCATTTTGGTGATTGAAGCCATTTTCTGGCTCAGTTTATTCAACATTGGGTTACTCCTGTCAGCAGACAAGGTTGTCAGGGAGCCGATCTCGATCAATTTGCGGACCGGCAGAAAAACGGCATGGGACAGTCCCGGTTCGACGCGGCCTTCGCGTCGCGGATCGAGCCAGGCAGGCGGATCGGCATCTGCCGCCAGGCCATAGGTATGGCTGACGACCGCGCGGCTTCCCTGCCACCAGCGGCTGAACTGCAGCGCGGCGACCGGACAACCCCGGCTCAACCAGACCCCGAATAATTCGTCAGCGACAATGGCACGCGTTTCCTCGCTGGCCGCCAGCGTCAGCAAATTGGCCAGAGCTTCCCCGAAGCGAAAACCATCGAGCACCTTCGCCGACAAGGGAAGACCCGTCTCCTCGCTGACGAGCTTTCGCGGACCGAACAGAACTCGCGGCGTATGCGCATCGGGCGTCACGCTGTTCGCGCAGAGATCGGCATAACAACGAATCGCTTCGACGGTCTGCGCTTGCTGCGGCGCCGCCATCACGCCGATCAGCAAGTCGGCCGCGTATTGCGGCGTCGCCGGCGGCGAGCCACGGCCACGCGGACCGGGCGGGAACAAACCGCCGGCGACCATCAAGGTGACGCGAAAGCGCAGATCACGACGCGACTCGCCCAGGATGTCGGCGAGCCGCTCGCTGAATTCATAACGTGCCAGTCCATTTGCCATGGAGCAACGATAGCACGTTCATCTGAAAATTGCAGCTATTTATTTAGTAAGCGACAAGAATTAATTTTCTTAAATTCCAAGCTCTCTGCAATCCGCAATTGTTGTCGCGACAAGCCGTCGGACAAGAAGCATAAAATACCATTAAATTAATTGCTGGCACTTCTGCAGTTGGTTTTCTGGCATGTCTTGACGCCAAATCAGGACGTCGACGATCACTGCAGCGGGAAAAACGAGTGGCACTGGCAGACAGGCAGACCCTGCCGGCGTATCGGCAGAGAGACTTCGACTCAGTATTCGACTGGTAGCGGATCGAGACTACGCCACAGGTACCAAGTGGCCACCGACCGCCAAGGCCGCCAGCGTTCGCCACAGGCATGCAAATGTTGACGGCTTGGACGCTCGCCTTGAAAGAAAAAGCGTGCCACCGCCTTTTGCAGGCCAATGTCGTCGACCGGCCAGACATCTGGCCGCAACTGATTGAAAATCAGAAACATTTCAGCAGTCCAAACACCGATGCCGCGTACCGATGTCAATTCTGCGATCAGTTCGGCATCGCTCATCGTTGACCATTGCTCGATGTGGATGCGATTTTCCTGAAAATGACGGGCCAGATCGCCAAGATACTCGGTCTTGCGAGCTGACAGGCCGCAGGCGCGCAGATCCGGCGCTTCGGCGTTCAGAATCCGATCCGGCGTCAACTCAGGAAAAGCGGCTTGGATTTTCCGCCAGACGCTGTCGGCCGCCTTGACTGAAATCTGTTGTCCGACGATCGAGCGGACCAAGGTAACGAAAGGCTCCCCGCGCGAAACCAAAGCGACTCCGTGATAACGCCGGGTCAGCTCGGCCATCACGGGATCGCGTCGCGACAACTCAGCAACCGCTTGCGGCCAGAAATCGGGAGTCATCGATCAATCGGTCGCCCAAAGGCATGTAAGCGCTGAAGAAATGGCGGCGCGGAATGAAGCGCAAAGCCATTAACGCGCAAGGCGCGTGATTCGACCGCGCGAACGGATGTTCTAAAGCATCACCCTTTTTTCTTTTGCTTTTTCGCTTTGGCGATACGGCGTTTGGCATCAATTTCCGGCGGCCGATATACCAGCACTGGAATGCTCGAATGCGTCAGCACGCGATAGGTTTCACTGCCGAGCAAGAGTGAAGACAGGCCGCTGCGGCCGTGTTTGGACATGAAGATCAAATCGCAGCCACGCTCTTCAGCAACGTCGATGATCGCTTCCCAAGGGGTATCGTTAACCACCACCACCAGATTGCAATCGACACCGGCGTCCTTGCACAATTTTTTGATGAAACCGAGGTATTCCTTGGCTTTCGCATCGCCACCGATCACCATCCGTTCAACAACCGCTGGCTCGGACAGATCGCCATCATTTTCAAGGCGTCCGGACGGTTTGGCGTACATCGCGGTAATTTTGGCAGCGTTCGATTTGGCGAACGCCACCGCTTTCGCCGCTGTCTCGCGAGACAGCTGACTGCCATCGGTCGGTAATAGGATATGCTGAAACATCTTGGCACCTCTAAATTGCCGGCATTCCTCAGGCCCTGGAGCGCCGATGATCAAAAACGATATCGTTACCGGGCTTGTGGCGTTGCCTGCCCGGCACCTGTTCAACTCGGTTGACGCATTCTAAGGTCTACACACGGACATTGTCCGGACGTCGGACGACAAGATCAATCGAGCAGCCTCATCGACAACACTTTGTCACATGGCACGCCTGCCGTCACGGGCCCGGACAAAATGTGCGCTTTACGACTCCTCCTGCATCGCCATCAATTCCTTATCGGCATAGCGTAAACGCATGGCGAGAACTTTGGCCACGGCTTCGACCAGTTCGCAGGCCAAACGCTTGTGCTCCTCGCGGATCCTGGCGAACTGTTCGCGGTTCAGAACAAACAACTCGGTATCTTCCAGTGCCGTCGCATCGTTCAAGCGGGTCATTTCAGAGAGAAAACCCATCCCTCCGAAGAAATCGCCGCGACCATAGGTCAACACGTGGTGGCCAACCGTTTCACCCCGACCTGGCGGTAGTGTGACGCGCACCAGCCCTTTGCGGATGACGTACAGTTCATTTCCCGGGTCGCCAAACGAGTACACCTTCTCGTCCTTGAGCAGCGAACGGCGCTCGAGACTTTCCTGCAGATCGATCAGCGTTTCTTCCTTGTGATCCTTGAACAGATCGA
>CAYRXO010000192.1:0-6402 GCA_964428215.1 uncultured Candidatus Accumulibacter sp.
CTCCAGTTCATCCGTGAGGCGGCCCCGGGGTGAGTTGTGTATAAGGGTATGCATTGAAACAGCATTGAAGCAGGTTGCGGGGGATTGCGCTTTTGAACGAACACGTCTTGAAGCTGAGAACGCTACCGCATCTGAGCCAACGAAAGGAATCTTGGCACGGGCAAGCGCATTCATAGAGAAAACGGCAAAGGTTGCGGACAACCTCGACAAAATCAGAAAGGCCGGAGAAGGCGCTTATTCACTAGCCGCCAGTGTTGGGCCGGTATTGCTAACGTGGGTGAATGCACTACCAAACAATGGGTAAAAACGTGGGTAGTGATGCGGTAGAAACAAAAAAGCCCTGAATAATCAGGGCTTTAGTGCATGTTTCTGGCGGAGACGGAGGGATTCGAACCCTCGATGCAGGTTTATGCCCGCATGCTCCCTTAGCAGGGGAGTGCCTTCGACCTCTCGGCCACGTCTCCTAAGAGGGCGAGATGATATCGGTTTCACCCCGGCCGGTCAAACCCAACTTTGCTTTAGGTGGTTTTTCCAGTCCAAAGGCCTTATGGAGGACGCGCACGGCAAGTTCGAGGTATTTCTCGTTGATCACGACGGAAATTTTTATTTCGGATGTGGATATCATCTGCAGGTTGATGCTTTCCTTGGCCAGCGCGGCAAACATTTTGCTGGCCACTCCGGGATGCGAACGCATGCCGACACCAACGGCTGAAACCTTGCAGATCGTCGTATCGCCCGCCACATCGCGCGCGCCGATGCGGGTCTTCACCTCCTGAAGAATGTTCAGCGCCTTGGCATAGTCGTTGCGGTTGACGGTGAAGGAAAAATCCGTCGTTTCTTCGCGACCGATGTTCTGAATGATCATATCGACATCGATATTGGCGTCGGCGATCGGCCCCAGGATCTGCGAGGCAACGCCCGGACGGTCGGGAACACCCAACACGGTGAGCTTGGCCTCATCGCGATTGAAGGCGATGCCGGAAATGATCGGTTGTTCCATGGTTCCTTTTTCCTCAACAGTAATCAATGTGCCGTCGCCTTCATCCTCGAAGCTGGAGAGGACACGAAGTTTGACTTTGTATTTGCCGGCGAATTCGACCGAACGGATTTGCAGGACTTTCGAGCCCAGGCTCGCCATTTCGAGCATTTCTTCAAAGGTGATCGTATCGAGCTTGCGCGCTTCGGGTACGACACGCGGGTCGGTGGTATAAACCCCGTCCACGTCGGTGTAGATCTGGCATTCGTCGGCGTGCATCGCTGCCGCCAGGGCAACAGCGGAAGTATCCGAGCCACCACGCCCGAGGGTGGTGATGTTGCCGTTTTCGTCAACCCCCTGAAACCCGGCGACGACGACGACATTTCCCTCGCCCAGTGCTTTGCGGATACGTGCCTGATCGATCTTCAGAATTCGCGCTTTGGTGAAGGTGCTATCGGTCAGGACGCCGACCTGAGAGCCGGTAAAGCTTTTCGCCTTGATACCTTCGGCGTGCATGGCCATGGCCAATAATCCGATCGTCACCTGCTCACCCGTGGAGGCAATGACATCGAGCTCGCGCGGGTCCGGTGTCGGAGAAATTTCTTTGGCCAACGCGATCAAACGGTTGGTCTCACCGGCCATGGCCGATGGAACCAGAATGATGTCATGTCCTTGTTTGCGCCAGCGAGCCACTCGCCTGGCCACATTTTTGATGCGCTCCGTCGAACCCACCGACGTGCCACCAAACTTCTGAACTATCAGCGCCATTGCCAACCCAACTCGAGATCAAAACCTTGTATTGTAAAGCAATGCAGCCGGCTACGGCGAGACGCGCCGTGTCGAGCCAGTCAAGCAAATGAATTTATGCAGTTTCGTAGATCTCGGCGCTTGCGGATAGCGCTGAAAAATGGCTGGATGAGGCGCAAGGTGAAAGATGCGCCGCCAGCGCGGCGAATCAAATCGATGGACGAGGCGGCGAACAGCACTCAACGCTGCGCTCGCACCAGCAATCATCGGCAAGCCGTGAGCCGCAACTTCGTCACTCAACAATATCAAAGGACTATTTGAAGCGGATTGCGACAAGGACATTCATCCACTCGCGCTGACAGCCAATCAGGGTTTCCGGAATAAATGGCTGTGACAGTTTATAATGCGCCGTTTGACGCCTGTCCATGTCCGCGGCCAATCCTCCAGACAGCCGAAAACTTTATTTTCGCCTGTTATCCTATCTCCGACCTTACTGGCGCATCCTGGCAGCCGGTCTGGTCGCGACATCTCTGGCGGCAGCGACCGAACCGCTTTTTCCGGCGTTGCTCAAGCCGCTGCTCGATCACGGTTTTGCCGCCGATTCCGCTCAATCACCGTTGATGATCGCCGGCTTGATCGTCGGCATTTTCCTGGCTCGTGGCATCCTCGGTTTTTTGGCGTCGTATGCCATGTCGTGGGTACAGAACCGAATCATTACCGACATCCGCCGGCAATTGTTCGACAAAATGCTGCGCTTGCCGACGAATTACTTTGATCAGACGCCATCGTCATCACTGATTTCAAAAGTGATCTTCGATGTGAGCAACATTACTGGTGCATTGACCTCGGTCAGCACCGTTCTGATTCGCGATTCATTGACTCTGATCGGCTTGCTGGCTTGGTTGTTTTATCTGAACTGGGTCCTGACGGTAATCACCTTGCTGGTCGCACCAGCCATCGCCGTCTTCACGCGCATATTCGGCAAACGGCTGCGCCAGATGAGCCGGGCGGCGCAGCAGGGGATGGCGGAAATGAACGAAACGCTGCAGGAAGGGATCAACTGTCAGAAAATCATCAAGGTTTTCGGTGGCGAACAACAGGAGGAAGGTCGTTTTGCCCGTGTCAACAACGCATTGCGCGGTTTTGCCATGCGTCAGGGAATCGCGGCGGCGGCCACCACGCCGGCAATTCATCTGGTTTCCTCTTTTGCGGTGGCCATCGTCGTCTATATCGCTATGCGCCAATCACAGGCGGGCGACACGACGGTCGGCAGCTTCGTATCGTTCATCACGGCGATGCTGATGCTGCTGGCGCCGATCAAACACCTCGCCGGCATCAATGCGCCCCTGCAACTCGGTCTCGCCGCCGCGGAAAGCATCTTCCGCACGCTGGACGAAGCACCGGAAGACAATCAGGGGACGATCGTCCTGCCGCGCGTTGCCGGTCATTTGCGCTTCGAGAATGTGCACCTGCGCTATCCGGCAGCCGATCGCGATGCGCTGGCCGGACTGTCGCTGGAAATCGTTGCCGGACAGACCGTGGCGCTGGTCGGCACGTCCGGCGGCGGCAAAACGACGCTGGCCAACCTGATTCCACGCTTTTACAACCCGACGGCCGGGCGCATTCTGCTTGACGGACACGATACGCAGAAGGTGACGCTCGACAGTCTGCGCGCCCAGATTGCCATCGTTTCGCAAGACATCGTCCTGTTCAACGACACACTCCGCGCCAACATCGCCTACGGCGTATCGCGCCAGGCGACGCCTGCCGAAATTGAAGCGGCCGCCGCCGGCGCGCATGCCCTGGACTTCATCCGGGCGCTGCCCGAGGGTTTCGACACGCTGATCGGCGAAAACGGTTCGCGGCTCTCCGGCGGACAGCGGCAGCGGATCGCCATCGCCCGCGCGATTCTCAAGGACGCCCCGATTCTGATCCTCGATGAAGCGACGTCGGCGCTCGACAACGAATCGGAGCGACAGGTACAAGCGGCACTCGACACCCTGATGCGCAACCGAACGACGCTGGTCATCGCCCATCGGCTGTCGACCATCGAGCGAGCCGATCGCATTGTCGTCCTGCAGCAAGGAAAAATCGTCGAGTCCGGCACGCATCAGGAACTGCTGCAGCGTGAAGGCACCTACGCGCAACTGCATAAACTGCAGTTTTCGGAACAATCCACCGCATGAGCAGCGCGAACACCCGATCGCTGCGTATCGTGCATAGCGAAGCTTCCTGCGGCTGGGGCGGTCAGGAAATCCGCATTCTCGAAGAAGCGCGCGGCCTGATCGCGCGCGGTCACGACGTCAGCCTGCTCTGTCCGCCCGAAGCACGCATTTATTCTGAAGCGGCGCGTTTCGCCGTGCCGGCGCATCCGCTGCCGATCGGCCGCAAACGGCTGGCCGGCGTACTCGCCTTGCGCCGCTGGCTCAAGCAGCAGCGGCCTGACGTCGTCAACACGCACAGCTCGACCGATAGCTGGCTGGCCGGACTGGCTTGCGCCTCGTTGCGCGATCCGCCGGCGATCGTCCGCACTCGTCACATTTCGGCGCCGATCGCGGTCAATGCCGCGTCGCGCTGGCTATACGGCCGCTCGGCGCGACACGTCGTGACGACCGGCGAAGCTTTGCGGCAAACGCTGATCGACGATCTGCAACTTTCTCCAGCGCGTGTCACCTCGGTGCCGACCGGCATCGACACGCAGCGTTTTGCCCCGGGTGACAAAGCGGTTGCGCGGCAGGCGCTCGGTCTCGAGCCGGACAAACGCTACCTCGGCATCGTCGCCACTTTGCGCAGCTGGAAAGGCCATCTCTATCTGCTCGACGCTTTTGCCAAGCTACGGCAGGACAATTGCCAACTGCTGATCGTCGGCGAAGGACCGATGCTCGACAACATCCGCAGCCGCATCGCCGAACGGCGACTGGCCGACCGTGTATTGCTGGCCGGACAGCGCCTCGACCCGGAAAACTGGCTGCGCGCGCTCGACGTTTTCTGCCTGCCCTCCTACGCCAACGAAGGCGTGCCACAAGCGATCATGCAAGCCATGTCGAGCGGGCTGCCGATCGTCACGACGCCGGTCGGCGCGATTCTCGAAGCCGTACGCGATGGCCATAGCGCGCTGGTCGTTCCGCCGCGCGACGCCGTGGCGCTCGCCGACGCGGTACAACGTTTGCTGGCCGATCCTGCGCTGGCAGCACGGCTGGGCAGCGCGGCGCGGCAACGCGCAGGCGAGCATTTCGCGCGCGAACGCATGCTCGAACGCATGGAAGCGATTTTCTCAGCAACGACAGGATGACCATGCCAGACTGGACCGCTTTTTCCGACGACCCGAACAATCAGCAGGCCAAAGAAGCGGTGCGCGCATGGTTGCCAACCGCGCGCCGCCTGCACACCGACAGCCACCTGTCGGGATTCATCGATCGGCTGGTGCGCGGGAAAAGAGTGCTCGATATCGGCGTCGTTTCGCATAGTGCGCGCTATTTCGACCAGCCCGACTGGCGGCACGGCCGTATCGCCAAAGCCGCCAGTTATTGCCTGGGGCTGGACATTCTCGCGCCGCTGGTCGAGGAACTGAACACCCGGGGCTTCAACGTCCGCTGCGTCGACGCCACTTCGCAGGCGGATATCGGCGAACGTTTTGACCTCGCTTTCATCGGCGATGTGCTCGAGCACGTCAATAATCCTGTCGATCTGCTCGCTTTTGCCGGCCGGCACCTGTCGCCCGGCGGGCGGGTTTTCGCCACCACGCCCAACCCTTTCAGTCGCAAGTTCTACCGCCAATTCCGCCGGGAAAAAGGGTTGCTGGTCGTCAATCTCGACCACGTGGCCTGGATCACCCCGACGCAAGCCATGGAACTGGCCCGACGTGCCGGCCTGACGCTGGAGGCTTATCATCTGGTGAAGCATTTCTCTGCGTTGTCCCGGATGATCAAATCATTGTCCTGGCGTTTCGCTCCGCCGGAATACAGCTTTCCCGATTACCTGTATGAGTTTTCCCGCCGTGACTGAAAGCCCGCGACGGATTCTCTACGTCAACGTTTCCAGAATCGGCGACACCCTGCTGGCCACGCCGGCCATGCGTGCCGTCGCCCAAGCGTTCCAGTCAGCCCGGATGACGCTGCTCGGTCATCCGAAACGTGCTGAAATTCTGCAACACCTGCCCTTTGCGACAACAGTCGGCACGATCAGCAAACAGCGCGCCACCTGGCTCGGCCGATTGGGCAAGAAAAATTTCGATCTGGCGTTCATCTGCGGCTACGACACGGAGATCATCCGCTATGCCCTGCGGGTGGCTGACAAGGTCGTCGCTTTCAAACAAACCGATCCGCAGTTGAACGCCCGGTTGTTCAAGGCCGTCGACCCTCCGCCTTTTCAAACCGAACACGCGGTGCGCATTCAGTTGCGCCTGCCCGGCGCATTGAACATCGCCCCGGCAGGTCTCCACCTGGCTTATTGCGTCACCCGCCAGGAAAGCGCCTGGGCGCGCGACGAACTGGCGCAATCCCTGCCAGACAAGGCGACGCCGCTGTTCGGCCTGCAGGTGGCCAGTTTTCCGACCAAGGCCTACCGCGACTGGCCTCTCGAA
Organism: uncultured Candidatus Accumulibacter sp.; assembly: GCA_964428215.1. Classification (GTDB taxonomy): domain Bacteria; phylum Pseudomonadota; class Gammaproteobacteria; order Burkholderiales; family Rhodocyclaceae; genus Accumulibacter. Next base: position 6,306 of record CAYRXO010000192.1, read on the forward strand.
CATTTCATCGCGCTCAGCGAGCGCATCCGTACCGTCTGGCCCGCGGCACATTTCCTGATTTTTGGCGGCTCGCAGGAACGGCAACGCACCGAGAAGC
>CAYRXO010000193.1:0-6400 GCA_964428215.1 uncultured Candidatus Accumulibacter sp.
CGAACTGGTGACGCCGGGCAGCCTGCGCGTGTGTGCGCCGGCCTGGCGTCTGAAGCCGCTGGCAGCGACGCTGATCGATCTCTTCGACAACTTTCCCGGAGGCAACAGCCTGCGTCTGTCGCGCTTCGACGCACCGCGCCTGGCGGAACTCAACGACAGCAGTCGCTGGCAGTTCAAGGGGCAGGGTGATGTGCTGGCGCTCGCCGAGCAATTGACGGCCGCGCAGGGAATCGGCCACATCGATCCGCCTGCCGGATTGGGGCTGGAACTGCGTCACTACCAGACCGAAGGTCTGGCCTGGTTGCAGTTCCTGCGCGAACAGAATCTCGCGGGCATCCTCGCGGACGACATGGGGCTTGGCAAGACCGCCCAGACGCTGGCGCACCTGTTGCTCGAAAAGGAAGCCGGACGGCTCGATCATCCGGCCCTGATCGTCCTGCCGACCTCGCTGATCTTCAACTGGAAGAACGAAGCGGCGCGCTTTGCACCGGCGCTGAGCATTCTTTCGCTGCACGGTCCGGAGCGCAAAAGCCATTTTGCCGACATCGACCGTTACGACGTGGTGCTGACCACCTATCCGCTGCTCTGGCGCGACGCGGCCGAGCTGACCAGCCATCATTACCACCTGCTGATCCTCGACGAGGCGCAAACAGTAAAGAACGCGCGCAGCCAAGGTGCGACCGTCGTGCGGCAGATCGACGCGCGCCATCGTTTGTGCCTCACCGGCACGCCGTTGGAAAATCACCTCGGTGAATTGTGGAGCCAGTTCGATTTTCTCCTGCCTGGTTTTCTCGGCAGCAACCATGCGTTTACCAAATATTGGCGGACACCGATCGAGAAACAGGACGATCCGTCACGACGAGATCTCCTGGCGCGCCGTGTGCAGCCGTTCATTCTGCGCCGGCGCAAGGAAGAAGTCGCGCGCGAGCTGCCGCCGAAAACGATCATCGTGCGCAAGGTCGAGCTGGTCGGCGGTCAGCGCGATCTTTACGAAACGGTGCGCGTGGCGATGGACGAGAAAGTGCGCGCCGAAATCGCCAGCAAGGGCTTCAACCGCAGCCAGATCGTCATCCTCGATGCCTTGCTCAAGCTGCGCCAGGTCTGCTGCGACCCGCGGCTGGTCAAGGCCAAGGCCGCGCAGAAGGTGCGCGAACGCGCCAAGCTCGAGTTGCTGATGACCATGCTGCCCGAACAGGTCGAGGAAGGGCGGCGCATCCTGCTCTTCTCGCAATTCACCAGCATGCTGCAGCTGATCGAAAAGGAGCTGCGCCTCGCCGGTCTCGACTATCTGCTGCTCACCGGCCAGACGCGCGACCGCGAAGATCTGGTGCAGCGCTTCCAGAGCGGTGAGGTGCCGATCTTCCTGATCAGCCTGAAAACCGGCGGCGTCGGCCTCAATCTGACCGCTGCCGACACGGTCATCCATTACGACCCGTGGTGGAACCCGGCAGCCGAAAATCAGGCCACCGACCGGGCGCACCGCCTCGGCCAGGACAAACCGGTCTTTGTCTATAAGCTGATCGTCGCCGGCAGCATCGAAGAGAAAATCCTTGCCCTGCAGGAGCGCAAGGCCGAGCTGGCGGCACAGATTCTCGCCGATGATGTGAGCATCGATGCCAAGTTCAGCAACGAGGATCTGGCTGCACTGTTCGCGCCGCTGCCGCTCTGAACGTCTGGCCGCCGCCGCGTTGTGCCGCGCCGTCGGCAAGCGCTTTCAGTTCGTGCGCGCTTCTGCCGCTTTCGTCTGCAACAATCTGAGCGCTTCGCTGGCGTCGTCCGCTTCGAGCAGCGCCTGCTGGATCGCCGCCGGGCTCAACGTGCCGTCGACATAAGCGGCGCAGACCGTCTCGGCGAGCACCGCGTCCTGTGGATAAAAGCGCAGGAACATCGTCCGCAACTGCGCGCGACTGGCGTTGCCCAGCTCGACCAACCGGTCGACGCGTCCGGGACGCATCAGCGCGCGGTCGAGCCGTTCGAGATGATTGGTGGTCAGAAAGACGATTCGTCCCTCCTGCGCCGCGACGCCGTCGAGTGCATTGAGCAAACCGCTGAAACTGACCTCGATGCGCGCGTCCTGCTTGTCGCGGGCGACGAAGAAGGCATCGATATCCTCGATCAGAATCAACGAACGCGGCGGTGTTTTCTGCAGCAGATCAGCGATCGTTTGATCGGTCAATTTGGCGTTGGTCAACGACAGCGCGCACAACTTGAGATGCAGTTCGCCGGCCAGCGCGTAGGCGAAACTGGTCTTGCCGGTCCCCGGTGGGCCGTAGAGCAGGTAACCGCGCCGCCAGGGAATACCCAGGTCGGCGTACCACTGACGGCGCTGGAAAAACTCCTGCACGTCGGCGAGCAGTTGTTCGGCGCGGTCATCGGCCAGGACTACCGACGAAATCTGCCGCCGTGGCCGCACGCCAGCGAGATTCCACGCCTCGCCCCAACGGTCGATGGTGTACAGCATCGTATGATCGGCCAATCGGGCGTAGGCACGCCGAACGACATCCTCGAGCATCTCCTCGAGCAGCCGGCGCGAGGCGAACAGTGCACTGATGCGCACCGTTTCGATCACCTGCAGGTTCATGGCGATGTCGCGCTGAATCCACATCGGCCGCTGCCCGTACCAGAAGAGATGAAATCCCGGTGCCGGGCTGTACAGCAGCCGCGGCAGCTCATCGCCGGCCTCCGTCCCGCCACTGTCACGATTGTCCTGAATCACGGTGAACAAGCGGCTGCCGCGCCCATAAGGCAGCTCGTTGAGCCAGGCGATGTAGGCATTGAACAGATCGTTGCGCGAATCGATCACTGCCGTCACCACCAGCGCCCGTTTGGCGTAATCCCACAACTTGCCCGGCAGTGTACGCAAGGAAGCGACCAGCACGCCGATCAGCGCCAGCACCAGCCCGCCAGCGACCACCTGATTCTGAAACTGCGCACGTAGCGCCTCGGTGAACATGTCGATCATCGACAAACATCCAATAACATCGATCGAAAACCGCTTTTCAGCGCTGTGCCGCGGCGTTTTCAGCAGATAAATCGCGACAGGCCGGCGAGACGATCGCCGCGACGATACGACTGAAACGTTCTTTAGGGTAGATAAAATCGCAGCAATTCCGCCAACCCCGGCCTAAAATCGCAATTACCCCGCGTCGCGGCGGCTGAAGCGAGGCAAGACGGCGGCCCCATAGCGGCCAGCGCCCTCTTGAGATGGTCGCCGCGCATGATCCAATCGGTTCCCGATTTGAAGGTTAGGGAAACGCAGATTAATTCACTTTTCGGCATTTTAAAGACAATAAAATCAATTGGTTAATTTTCCGCCTGGGCAGCAAACTCGAATTAATCCGCACTTCCTTAATACGGTCTACCAGTTCACCTCGCGTTCCGGCGTGGCGGTGATCTTGTGGATCGACAGGTCGGGACCGTAGTACTCCTCTTCCTGGTCGAGTCGCAGTCCGACGAAGCTCCTCAACACGCCGTAGACGAGGGAGCTGCCGAGTAGGGCGATGACGATGGCCAGGCCGGTCATCAGCAGTTGCGGCATCAAGGCGATGCCACCGACGCCGCCGAGGGCTTTGGCGCCGAAGATGCCGGCGGCGATGCCGCCCCAGGCGCCGCACAGTCCGTGCAGCGGCCAGACGCCGAGCACATCGTCGATCTTCCAGCGGTTCTGCGTCAGGGTGAACATGACGACGAACAGGCCGCCGGCGACGCCGCCGACCAGTAGCGCACCGATCGGATGCATGACGTCGGAACCGGCACAGACGGCCACCAGCCCGGCCAGCGGACCATTGTGCACGAAGCCGGGGTCGTTCTTGCCGGCCACCAGCGCCACCAGCGTGCCGCCGACCATCGCCATCAGCGAGTTGATCGCTACCAGTCCGGAAATCTTGTCGATCGTCTGCGCGCTCATGACGTTGAAGCCGAACCAGCCGACGGTGAGAATCCAGGCGCCGAGCGCCAGGAAGGGAATCGACGACGGCGGATGCGCCGAAATGCGGCCTTCCTTGGTGTACCGTCCCGAACGCGCGCCGAGCAGCAGCACCGCTGGCAGCGCGATCCAGCCGCCCATGGCATGCACGACCACCGAGCCGGCGAAATCGTGGAATTCTTCGCCGTAGGTCGCTTTCAGCCACGCCTGAATGCCGTAAGCCTGATTCCAGGCGATGCCTTCGAAAAAGGGATAGATCAGCCCGACGATGAGAAAAGTCGCCGCCAGTTGCGGGTAGAACTTGGCACGTTCGGCGATGCCGCCAGAGATGATGGCCGGGATCGCCGCGGCAAAGGTCAGCAAAAAGAAGAACTTGGTCAGTTCGTAACCATTTTTCTCGACCAATGTTTCGGCGCCGCTGAAAAAGTGCGTGCCGTAGGCGATGCTGTAGCCGATGAAAAAGTAGGCAATCGTCGACACCGAAAAATCGGTGAGGATTTTGACCAGCGCATTGACTTGGCTTTTTTTGCGTACCGTTCCGAGTTCGAGAAAGGCGAATCCGGAGTGCATGGCGAGGACCATGATCCCGCCGAGCAAGATGAAGAGGACGTCGCTACCTGTTTTGAGAGCTTCCATTATCGTTCCTGAATATCGGGTGCCAGCCACCAAGCAAGCACCGTTCCAGGTCGGATCGGTCGATCCGACCGACTTTGCCGTCACGATTGGTGCGCCGCCGCCCCGCGCTGGTGCGTAAGCGCTTGCGGCAGGCACCAATCTGGGGCGAAGTGCGGACGGAAACAGGCTGTTCGGCATCATTTCGTCGCCGCTCCGGGTGGCAGCAGCACCCACATCTGCCCCGGCTGTTTCATACGGCCGGCTTGCTGCCCGGCTTTGTCGCCGAAACCATAGTAGAAATCGGCGCGCACGGCGCCGCGGATCGCGCCGCCGGTATCCTGCGCCAGCACCAGCCGACGCAAGGGCGCGTTCGCTTCGGGCTGGCTGGTCGCCAAGAAGACCGGCGCGCCGAGCGGCACGAAGCGCGGATCGACGGCGATGCTGCGTTCGGCGCTCAGTGGCACGCCGAACGCGCCGGTCGGGCCGTCGTTGTCGCCGGGCTTCAGCGGTTGTTCGCGGAAAAAGACATAGCTGGGATTGGCGTTGAGCAATTCGGGCAGTCGTCCCGGATTGGCACGCGCCCACTGCTTGATACCCGGCATCGTCGCCTGTTCGGCGCTCAATTCACCACGCTCGATCAACAGCTTGCCGATCGACTGGTAGGCGTGCCCGTTCTGGTCGGCGTACGCCAGCCGCGTCGTGCTGCCGTCGCTGAGCTTGACGCGGCCGGAACCCTGCACCTGCAGGAAGAACAGTTCGACGGCGTCATCAACCCACAACAGGGTGCGCCCGGCGAACTCCTTCTCGCGGCTGACGATTTCGGCGCGGCTGTAGTACGGCACGATCTTGTTGCCCTGCAGGCGGCCGCGCAGGCGCAGGTTTTTCACTTCCGGCTGCGCCGTGCCGAGGTCGACGATCAGTAGATCGTTCGGCACGCCGAGCACCGGCTGCAGATAGGGTGCGCTACGCGTCCGCGATCCGCGCAGCAGGGGTTCGTAATAGCCGGTGACCAATCCGCTGCTGCTGCCGTCGGCGTTGACCACCCGCCAGGGTTGCAGCCGCGTTTCGAAAAAGCGGCGGATCGCCGGCGTGGCAGGCGCTTTCAGCGCGCGCGCGTCTTCGCACACCGCTTTCCAGGGTGGCCGGTTGACCAGCGAGCGGCATGAATTGAGAAATGCCGGCCAGGCAGCGGCGAGATCGTCGTCAGCCCAGCCGGGCAGCTCGCTCCACGCGGCGGCGCGCAGCGGTTTGGCCGCGGTGGCCGGCGTCGTCGAAGCGCAAGGCGTGCAACTGGCGCACGCCGGGCATTCTTCCGCCGGCGGGCGGGTCGTGCCACAGGCGACGAGCAGCGCGCTGCACAGCGCGGCGAGAATCCAGGAAGTGCTTGATTGGCGTTTGCGCATCGATTTGTCTACAGTGTCGGGTTCGTCAACCCGCCCAAGTATACTGTCCGATGATCGACACGCTCCGGCAAATCGAGCGCTTCCTGGTCCGCGCCGAACAACTCATCGATCGTCTCACGCCGCTGCTGCCGCCGGCCGACGTCGCGCCCGACTGGCAGGCCGCGCTGGCCTTCCGTTGGCGCACCCGCCGCGGCAGCGGCTATCTGCAGCCGATTGCCCGCCTGGCCAGCATCCGCCTCGCCGATCTGCAGGACATCGACGCGCAGAAAGCGCGCATCGAAGCCAATACGCGCCATTTCGTCGCCGGGCAGCCGGCCAACAACGTGCTGCTCACCGGCGCGCGCGGTTCTGGCAAGTCCTCGCTGATCAAGGCCCTGCTCAACGCCTACGCCGGGCAGGGGCTGCGCCTGATCGAAGTCGACAAGGACGATCTGGTCGACCTGCCGGATATCGTCGA
>CAYRXO010000194.1:0-6398 GCA_964428215.1 uncultured Candidatus Accumulibacter sp.
GACCTTGACTGAATCGTTCCAGCGCGAGGCACAGCCGAAGCTGAGCGATCCTTTCATGTTTCTGCAAAAGGGTTTCGTTAACGCACACCGGGCGATCCTCGATTTTGCCGCTACGCATGATCTGGCCGACTCGCCGCGCACGACCTGCGTCGCCTGCGTCGTGCAGGGCAATGTCGCCTACTGGGCGCATTCCGGCGATTCTCGGCTCTACATGCTGCGCAAAGGCAAGGTTCTCACACGTACCAAAGACCATTCGCGCGTGCAGGCACTCGTCGATCAGGGGGTAATCAGCGAACATCAGATGCCCGGCCATGCCGACCGCAATAAAATCTATGGTTGTCTCGGCGGGCAGCAATCGCCTGAAATTACCTACTCCCGCAAGATGACCATGGAAGCCGGCGATGTGTTGATGTTGTGCACCGATGGGCTATGGAGCGGCGTTGCCGGTGACATGCTGGCCAACGCTGTAAAAAACACGCCGCTGACGCGCGCCATTCCGTCGCTGATGGACTCCGCCGAGAGCAAGGGTGGCCCGCACGCCGACAATTTGTCAGCGCTGGGTGTGCGCTGGGAGGATAGCTATGTCGACGCCAGCAGCATGATTTCAACGAAATCGATGGATCGCTATTCGGTAACCACCAAAATTCAGGAATTCGGTCGCGGTCAGGGACAAAAAACAGAACTTTCCGACGAGGAAATCGAAAGTGCGATCGAGGAAATCCGCGCGACCATTCAGAAATATGCTCCTTGACTGACATGCTTTCATTTCATCCTCCCCGCATCATGAATGCTCGGTCCGCCTGCCTCACCTCAGTCCGCTCTTCCACAAGGAGCGAGGAAAGGTCGGTGAGTCGCTTGGCGGCTTTTACGCCAAATCAGAGGTCTCATGCGTAGCGAACAGCGACCCTCATCGACACTTCGTCACGTCCGCTTCACTCGCCGCTTCACCGCTCATGCCGAAGGCTCGGTGCTGATCGAAATCGGTCGCACCTGGGTGTTATGCACGGCGAGCATAGAGGAAACGGTGCCCGCTTTCCTGCGCGGCAGCGGCCATGGCTGGGTCACCGCCGAATACGGCATGTTGCCGCGCGCGACGCACACGCGCGGCCGCCGGGAAGCGGCGCAAGGCAAACAGAGCGGTCGCACCCAGGAAATTCAACGCCTGATTGGCCGTTCCTTACGCGCGGTAACCGACCTGGCCGCGCTCGGTGAACGGCAGATCACCATCGATTGCGATGTTCTTCAGGCCGACGGCGGCACGCGTTGCGCGTCGATCACCGGCGCCTGGCTGGCGCTGCACGACGCCTGCCAGAAGCTGGTCGATGACGGCCGGCTGGCCGCCAGTCCCTTGCGCGACCAGGTGGCCGCGGTTTCGGTTGGCATCCATGGCGGAGTGCCGCTGCTCGATCTCGATTACGCCGAGGATGCGCATTGCGAGACCGACATGAACGTGGTGATGACCGGCGAGGGCGGACTCGTCGAAGTGCAGGGAACGGCCGAAGGCACGCCTTTCAGCCGTCAGCAATTGGACGCTTTGCTCGATCTGGCCACGGACGGCATTAAGCAACTGATCACCTTGCAGAAAGCGGCGCTTGCCGCATGAAACTGGTCCTCGCCTCCAACAACGGCAAAAAACTGCGCGAGCTCGACGCCATCCTCGCCCCGCTCGGCTGGCAACTGATGGCGCAAGGCGAACTCGGCATCCCGGAAGCCGAGGAACCGCACGTTACCTTCGTCGAAAATGCGCTGGTCAAAGCGCGTCATGCGGCACAAGCGAGCGGTTTGCCGGCGCTGGCCGACGACTCCGGGCTGTGTGTAGACGCCCTGGGCGGACAACCCGGTGTCTTTTCGGCGCGCTATGCCGGCGAACCGAAATCGGATGCGCGCAACAACGAAAAGCTGCTCACCGAACTCGCCGGCAGCCGCCAGCGCGCGGCGCGCTTCGTGTCGGTGATCGTTTTTGTCCGTCATGCCGACGATCCGCAGCCGATCATCGCCGAAGGCGAGTGGCACGGCGAAATTCTGACGGCGCCGCGTGGCGACGATGGTTTCGGCTACGATCCGCTGTTCGGCATCGTCGAACTCGGGCAAAGCGCCGCCGAACTGAGCGCGGCCGAGAAGAACCGCCGTTCGCATCGCGGTCAGGCGCTGGCCCGGCTGGTCGAACGCTTGCGGCTGGGAGGCTGATGGCGTCGAACGAGCGGTTGACGACGATTCCGCTGCACCGGGTCGAACCGACGGCGTTGTTTCCCGCCGGACCCTTGATTTTTCGCCATCCGCTACCGCTATCGCTGTATATCCATGTGCCATGGTGCGTGCGCAAATGCCCGTACTGCGACTTCAACTCGCACGCCTTGCCAGATTCTGTCGAACGGATTCCCGAAGATGCGTATCTGACCGCGCTGGTCGCCGACCTCGAGAGCGCCCTGCCGCAAGTCTGGGGTCGCCGCGTTGACAGCGTGTTTTTCGGCGGCGGCACGCCGAGTCTGTTGTCCGCCGCCGGCATCGACCGGCTGCTCGCCGATTGTCGCAGCCGGCTGCCGCTGCTGCCGGGCGCGGAAATCACCCTGGAAGCCAACCCGGGAACGGTCGACGCCGACAAATTTGCCGAATTCCGCGCTGCCGGCATCAACCGTCTGTCGCTCGGCATCCAGAGTTTTCGCACGGAGTCGCTGCGCGCCCTCGGCCGCATCCACGACTCGTTACAGGCGCGCGCGGCTTGCGAACTCGCCGTGCATCACTTCGACAACGTCAACCTCGATCTGATGTACGGTTTGCCCGGGCAAACGCTGGAAGAGGCCGTTGCCGACCTCGAAATCGCCTTGTCGTACACGCCAACGCACCTTTCGTGCTACCAATTGACCATCGAAGCGAACACCGCCTTTGCCGCCGACCCGCCGGCGCTGCCCGATGCCGACCGTTGCGCCGACATGCAGGACGCCAGCGAGCTACGGCTGGCCGACGCCGGCTATCAGCACTATGAGATTTCGGCATTCGCGCAGCCCGGTCGCGCCTGCCGGCACAATCTCAATTACTGGCATTTCGGCGACTACCTGGGAATCGGCGCCGGCGCGCACAGCAAGCTGACGCAGCATGACCGCGTCGTGCGACAGATGCGCTGGAAGCATCCCGAGCAATACCTGCGGCAAGTGTCGGCGGGAACGCCGCTGCAGACCTTTTTCGACGTCGCACCGGTCGATCTGCCCGGCGAATTCATGCTCAACGCCTTGCGTCTGCTCGACGGCTTCGACCCGCTATTGTTCGAACAGCGGACGGCTTTGTCTTTGTCAGCGATCGAAAACGCTGTACGACGCGCCGAGGCCGCCGGCCTGCTCGAACGTCAAATCCGGCGCCTCGCGCCCAGCAACAGCGGACGACGCTTCCTCAACCGCCTGCTCGAGTATTTTCTGCCCGATCGCTGACGGGACGCTCACGAGCCGGCGGCTGTCGCTGTGCCTCGCCACTGCGCGCTCGCGCCGCGCCCGCCTTGGCCGCCGGCTCACGACCGCTGACGAACTGCACCCGCTCGGCGCCGGGCTGCGCACGACGGGCGGTGATCACCAGCGCTCGCGGCGGCGCGCTGCGTGTCTTCACGGTGCGCATGGAGTGGCCGTCGTCGCGCAAGGCAGCCATCGCCGCTTGCAATTTGCGGTGCAACGCCTCGCTCGGTCGCCCCTCGGCCTCGGCAGCCCGGATTTCGGCCAGTAGCGCTTCGATTTCAGGTGTCGGCGCCAGCGACTTCGGCTGCGGCGCATACGAGGCCGGCGGCGCCTTGACGGCGATGGCGAATTCTTCGGGAGAGGTGATCATTTTCGCCAGTCGCAGGTGCTGGTTGCGCATGGCCATGGTCAGAGCGCTGTCACCCCAGTCGCTTTGCGCCGCGCGGTCGGCGCCGGCTTCGAGCAAGGATTTCGCCAGGTTTTCGTGTCCTTCGCGGGCCGCCATCATCAACGGCGTCGCCAGGTTCGGCGCGCGCGCGTTGACGTTGGCACCGCGCGCAATCAGTTCCTGCACGACGTTTTCGCGTCCGTTGAACACGGCATAATGCAGCGCGCTCCACTCGTTGCCGGTGCGATCAAGTGTCGCGCCGTGGGCGAGCAGCCAGTCGACCGCGTTCAGATGCCCATTCCAGGCCGCCAACTGCAATGGCTGTTCGCCATAGCGATTGCTGCGCTGTACATCGGCGCCGCGTTCGACGAACAATCGCATCATTTCGACGTTGCCGTACCAGGCAGCGACCATCAGACCGGTGCCGATATGCGCCGCTTCATAATTCGGGTCCAGACCTTCGTCGAGCCAGGCGTGCACTTTGGCAACATTGCCGCGCTCGATGGCGAATTCGAAGGCCAGCGGGTCGGGTGTCGCCGCCAACGCCAGCGGCGACAACAAGCAAAGCAAGCCGGCAAACAGCAGACGGTGAAAAATCAAAAGCAAAACAAATCTCCTTCTCAGCAATCGGTGTCAATCACCTTCAGGCCGCCGCTTCGACGTCGGCACAGCCTGTGATTTTGCTGCACAATGGCGAGGCGATGCCACTCCGCCCGCTACCCTGCCTGTTTTTCGCCTGCGCATTGTCGGTCATTTTTCACTCGGCGCTGCTGTGGTCTGACCTGATTACCGCCAACGCGCCGCCGACCGTCCGACCCGCCCCCTTAGCCGCCCGACTGCCCGCCACTGCGAGCAAACCATCGGACAATGACCCACTGCTGAAAAATACCCTGCCTCCGGAAGCGTCCAAGCCAATCGACAAGCCGCCGCCACCGGCCCGTCGGACATCTCCGGCCAGTAAAGCGGCTACTCCGCGCGCAGTCGCAGCAGCACAACGCAAACTCGCTCCTTGCATCTATTACCCACCCGCCGCGGTGACACGCGGTCTCGAAGGAGAGGTGAGGCTGCTGTTGGTACTGGACGACGACGGACGCATCCGTGAAGCCAGCGTCGCCGCCAGCAGCGGCCACGCCTTACTCGATCAGGCGGCGCTCAACGCGGCCCGCTGTATGGGCCGCATCGCAGCCCCCGGCGTAAGCCAGATGATTTTGCCGGTGAGCTTCCGTCTTGAGTAGTCAGCGGCGTCGGAAAATCAGATCCCAGACGCCGTGCCCGAGACGCAGACCGCGCTGCTCGAACTTGGTCAGCGGCCGATACGCCGGTCGCGGGGCGAAGTCGGCGACCGAATTCTGCAGCGTCGCTTCGGCCGACAGCACGGCGAGCATCTGCTGCGCGTAATCTTCCCAATCGGTCGCACAGTGCAGATAGCCCGTCGCCTGCAGCCGGCTGGCGAGCTGCGCGACGAAAGCCGGTTGCAGCAGACGCCGTTTGTGGTGCCGGCTTTTCGGCCACGGATCGGGGAAAAAGACGTGTACCCCGGCCAGCGCAGCCGGCGCGATCATGTCGCGCAGCACTTCGTAAGCATCGTGCTGCACGATACGCAGATTCGACAGATCGCGTTCGGCGATCAGCTTGCAGAGGTTGCCGACGCCCGGCGAATGCACTTCGATACCCAGATAATCGATTTCCGGCTGCTGCGCAGCGATCGTGGCCGTTGTTTCGCCCATGCCGAAACCGATTTCGACGACGCACGGCGCGCGACGACCGAAAAGCGTCGGTAGATCAATGATCTCTTGCGAATAGCGCACGCCGATGCGCGGCAGCATCGTCTGCAGATGCCGTTGCTGACAGTCCGAGAGCCGGCCCTGACGCAAGACGAAGCTGCGGATGTGATCGGCACGTCCCGCGCCGTCCGCCTCTTCTCCGTCGCTCATCTTCAGGAGCCGATCAGCCCGCTGGTCGGTGACGACGGGTCGGCGGAGTAATACTTGCGCGGCATCCGGCCGGCAAGAAACGCCTCGCGACCGGCTTCGACCGCCTTCTTCATCGCGCTGGCCATCAGCAGCGGATCGCCGGCATGGGCAATGGCAGTATTCATCAGCACGCCATCGCAACCCAGTTCCATGGCGATCGCCGCGTCGGAAGCGGTGCCGACACCGGCATCGACCAGCACCGGCACTTTCGCCTGGTCGATGATCAGGCGCAGATTCCACGGATTGACGATACCCATTCCCGAGCCGATCAGCGATGCCAACGGCATTACCGCCACGCAGCCGAGCTCTTCGAGCATTTTCGCCTGAATCGGATCGTCGGCGCAGTACACCATCACCTGAAAACCGTCGCGCACCAGCGTAGCGGCCGCTCTCAGCGTTTCCGGCATGTTCGGGAACAGCGTCGTCGGGTCGCCGAGCACCTCGAGCTTGCACAAGGGGTGGCCGTCGAGCAGTTCGCGCGCCAGACGCAGGGTACGTACCGCATCGTCGGCGTTATAGCAGCCGGCGGTATTCGGCAAAATGGTGAATTCGGACGGCGGCAGAACGTCGAGCAGATTCGCTTCGCCGGCATGCTGG
>CAYRXO010000195.1:0-6301 GCA_964428215.1 uncultured Candidatus Accumulibacter sp.
AAGGCTCATAGCTTGCCTCAAAATCACGAAAAATGGCTAATGGACAATCTGGGTTAAACACTGTTCAACGCACTGCGCCTGCTCAAAATGCTCGACGGCGACGTGCTCGCTACAACACCGATCAGCCATCGGCAATGGCAGGATTTCCCTCTTCGCGCCACCGTCTTGCCAGCCAGCGCCGAGCACTGGCTGTTGACTGAAGGCAGCCACCTCAGCCAATGCCGCCAGCCGGCGCAGCAGCAGTTGGCGCTGGCTTTCCTCCTGCGCCAGATCCTGCGCCGGCGGTGACTCGCGCTGCGGCTGCAACGCGGGCCGTTTGCCGAACTGGCGCGGCTGTCGGCGGACTTGACCCGGCGACGGGCAACGCCGCCGCCGGTCGAAGCGCACCGCCGGCACTGGTGGCAACGCGGTTGGCTGGCGCGTCCGTGGCAGCCGGCGCCGATGCTGCCCGTGCCGGCGGTCGACCGGCTGCGCCGCCTGTGCGTGCAGTGCGCGCAGCGTGCGCAGGCGCTGGTCGACGCGCAGAGCGAAGATTTGCCGACCTTGAGCGGCGACGCGTTGTGGCTGGCCGGCGCCTACTGGGCGGCGCCGGCCGCTTTTGCCTTCGCCGAGGTGGCCGCCGCCGGCGAAGCGCCGTCGGCTTCCCCCTCCGCGCGCGACGGCGAAGCGCTGCCGGTGGTCGACGACGCCGAGTGGCGGGCGGTGCTCGACGCCTGGTCGGCGTTTTACGCCAGCGGGCAGGCCAGCGACCCCGACTGGCTGGCGGCTTTCGACACCGCCTGGCAACTGCTGCTCGCGCCGGACGGTCCGGCGGCGACGCTGCTGGCCGCCATCGTCCGCGCGACGCCCAACGCCCGCCGCTGGACGCTGCTGCTGCCGGCCGCGCTGGCGCGTCTGCCCTGGCTGGCCTGGCCGTTGGCCGACGCCGCCGACTGCGCCGCTCTGCCGGCGGCGCTGCGCGCGCCGGGCGCGCTGCGTCTCGAATCCTGTCTCAGCGCCTGGTCGCCACTGCCGTCCGAAGCGGCCGCTGCCGGCACGCCGGACGAAGCGCCGGACGACGGCCTTCCGCCGGCAGCGCCGCGCGTGCTGATGGAAAGCTGGCACGGCGGCGTGGCGGCAAAGCGGGGTTGCGTCGTCGGCGCCGGCGGGGCTGGCTTCGCCGGCCGCAGTCGCCGCCGCGCTGGCCGCCGCCGAGGCGCGCGCGGTGGCGGCGCATCTTGGCACGCCGCTGCTGGCCAGCGCCGACGCCAGCATCGACGACGCGCTGCGCATGCTGCAGGCGCCGGTACATTGGGTGCTGCACGGCGAATACCGCGCGCACGATCCGCTGGCCAGCTTCGTCGTGCTCGGCGACCGTCGGCCGCGCGAACTGCCGGCCTGACTGCTCGAGGTGTCCGACTGTCGCGCGCCGGTCAGCCTGTCGATCTGTTACGCGCTGCTGGTCGGCGGCGAGGACGCGCAGTCGCTGCTCGGCCCGGTCGGTTTCGGCCCGCTGCTGCGCGCCCGCGGCGCGCCGTGGGTGATCGGCCCGCTCTGGCAATCGAACATGCTCGCTTCGGCGCTGTTTTACGACGTCTTTCACGCCGAGCGCCCCGCGCACGGCCCGCAGGCGGCGCTGGAACAGGCGACGCGCCATCTGCGTACGCTGGGCTACCGCCCGCTGGCCGATTGGGCGCAGGCGCAAGGCGGCGCGATGCCGGCGATCGTTGCGCGCTGGAGCGAGTACATGCGCGCCCAGGGGCACGCGCAGCCTTTTGCGCATCCGGCGTACTGGGCGCAGTTTTCGCTGCTCGGCCCGCGCTGAGCGCGCCGCCGGCGGTCAACGCACAAGACGCAAGAAGACGCAAGGGTCAGGTCTTTTTTTAACTTATTCGTCCAGTTATAATTAATTCATGTCCCGCCCACTCCGAGTCGAGTTCGCCGATGCCGTCTATCACGTGACGGCCCGGGGTAATGCAAACGAAGCGATTTTCGTCGATGACGACGATCGCGAACGATTCCTCAACTGTCTTGCGAGTTCGGCCACTCGCTTCGATTGGTGCGTCTGGGCGTATTGCCTGATGGACAATCACTACCACCTGCTGATCGAGACCCGCCGGCCAACACTGTCACGCGGCATGCGTGAGATCAACGGGGTGTACTCGCAAGCTTTCAATCGACGACACGGACGTGTCGGACACGTGTTGCAAGGCCGCTTCAAGGCCTTGCTCGTTGACCGGGATGCGTATTTGCTTGAATTGAGCCGCTATATCGCTTTGAACCCGGTTCGCGCAGGTTGTTGCGCGGCGCCCGGCGATTGGCGTTGGAGCAGTTATCGGGCACTGATGGGCCAGGCAGGGGCTCCTGACTGGTTGGCGGTCAAGCAAACACTGGACTTATTCTCGGCCGATCTCACCGTGGCCAGACGCGCCTTCGCCCGCTTTGTGGCCGAAGGGACAACGAGCGTGATACCGGCGGCTACAGCGCAATTCGTGCTTGGCGACGATAGCTTCGTTGAAAAGATTCTGACGCGCGCCAAGCCCACCTCAAGTGAAGTACCGCGGCAGCAACGTGTTCGTCAATCTTTGGCAGCCTACGAGCGTGTCGCCAGCGACCGCGATACAGCGATTCAAGCCGCTTACCGCAGCGGCGATTACACGCTGGCACAGATTGGCAAACACTTCGGACTGCATTACGCCACCATCAGCCGAATTGCGCGCGGGAAACCCGATGTTCATTGATATCGCAAAACAAGACACGACCCCAACTTCAGTGAGTGCTTACGGATGTCTCAAACCCGCTTTTGCATCGTCCGTCACGGCGAAACCACCTGGAATGCCGAAAAACGTATTCAGGGACATATCGACGTCGGCCTGAACGCGGCTGGACTGGCACAGGCCGAAGCTGCCGCCAATTGGCTGGCTGGGCAGGAGATTGTGGCGATTTACAGCAGTGATTTGCAACGCGCCCGACAAACGGCGCAACGTATCGCCGCCGTTTTCAATCTGATGATCAATCTGCGCCCCGAATTCCGTGAGCGCCGTTATGGCGTTTTCGAAGGCAGAACTTACGATGAATCCCGCCAGAGCTTTCCGCAGGAATACGGCGCTTTCGAACGCCGCGAGCCGGATTTCGTCATCCCCAGTGGCGAAAGTCTCGTCCAGCTCAACCAGCGTGTTTGCGACGGATTACGTCGGATCGCCCTCGATCATCGCGAACAGACGGTGGTCGTCGTCACTCACGGCGGCGTCCTCGACATCATCAACCGCCTTGTGCGCGGCACAGCGCTGAGCATGGCGCGCGATTTCCTGATACCGAATGCCAGCATCAGCTGGATCCGCTACCAGCATGCAAGTGAAAGCTGGCACCTCGAAAGCTGGGGCCAGACCAAACATCTGGCCATGGTCGGACTCGACGAGCTGCCCTGATCGATCCAGCCGGGTGTTTCCGCTTCAGAATGCCCACCATGCCGAAGATTCTCGACACCAGGCAGTGCTCACTACCCACAACTCAAACATCAAGCCGTGGCTGCGATTCTTAAATTTTGCACCCGGCCCGAATAGAGACTATGGTTAATTCATTGCATAAAATTTAATAAGAAAATCATGTTCTGGTGCGCAAAAAAGTCACTCGCCGATGCACAACGCGAGTGCGCCGACCTCCGCTCCCGGTTACAGACGCAGCAGAATGAAAACCAGCAAGTGCGCGCGGAACTCGCCTCTGCCCGCAGCAAAGCCGACAATCTGACAGTCGAATACGAAACCCGGCAGAAGATTCTCTGTCAACTGACTTCCTTCAGCCAGTCGCTGGCTGCTTCGCAAGCAAGTCTGGCCGACATGGCACAGGTGTTTTGCAACGGAAGCCATCAGGCCGTCAAAGTGGCCGATGTGTCAGTCGCCAATGGTCAGACGACCAATGGGATCGTCAGCGATCTGCTTCGCCTAGCGAAAGATGCCTCCGCTTCCGCACATGAAGTCGAGGTTCTCGCCAAACAGGCCGATCAGATCAGTTCAATCGTGCAACTGATTCACGAGATCGCTGATCAGACCAATTTGCTGGCGCTCAATGCAGCCATCGAAGCGGCACGCGCCGGCGAATCCGGGCGCGGTTTTGCCGTCGTCGCCGACGAAGTGCGCAAACTGGCTGAACGAACGGCAAAAGCCACCAAGGAGATCGAAACACTGGTCGTCAGTGTTCGGCAAAATTCTGCGACCGCGAAACAGGGCATGGATATCCTGTCTTCGTCGGCCAACGAATTCAGCCAACGTGGCAACGTTGCCACCGAAAGCATGCATCAACTGATCGAACTAAGCCGGAAAATGGAACACATCATGGCCAGCAACGCGCTCAAGTGTTTCATCGAAGTCGCCAAAGTCGATCACATCGTTTTCAAATTCAAGATTTACGTCGGACTATTCGGTCTGGACGCACTGAATCCGGTGACCATCGCCACGCATTCTGCCTGCCGGCTCGGCAAGTGGTATTACGAGGGAGACGGGCGAAAATACTTCAACAAATTGCCCGGCTACCGCGAACTCGAAACGCCGCATACCGAAGTACATAAATTGGGCATCGCCGCCGCTCAGGCCAAACTTTCCGGTGATTTGAGCACCATCCCGCAATACGTGGAATCGATGGAAAAGGCCAGTCAGCGGGTGATCGACTGTCTGGAGTACATGGCAGCAAGCACAGAAAGTAACCCGCAGCTGCTTGGCCGTCAGTAAGCGCTCCTGATCGGCGGACTGGGCAAGCCAGCGTCGTTTCACAAGTCCAGCCCACGACATTTTGACGATACAGCGCGTCGGGGGAAACGCTGAATCATTGACTGTACCGGCGAATCGGGGCTTTGCGCGCTACTCGCCATCATGCCCGTACGCCGTCCGTCCTGCACTTCATCTTGCACAACCATTTGTTCAGCGCTTCCTTCACCATTTGTCGCGAACGAGACACAGGGAAGTAAATGTCTTTGTCGGATTTGACCGAACCGATGGCACTCATTTCCTCATCCCGGAGTGCTATGATTGCGCCCCAGCCTGACATCAGCGCCTGGAAGAGTGGCAGCGTGCTCCAGGGTAACCGATTGCACCGGTGTTGGCGACTTGCGTCCAGCGCCACGCGAACGAAAAAAAAGCACTAAAAGCAATGCATTATAAAGACTCTCCCGCGGACGCTTCAGTGTCGTTCAGCAGATTCTTCGCACGTCAGAGAAATAGGTGGGTTGGCAGAGCGGTCGAATGCACTAGTCTTGAAGCAGTTGCATCGGCTTACATCGCATTGATTTATAAGAAGTTTTTTGCATCGTTTCCGCAACTTGCGGAAATCATTTCCGCAACCCCATGGGGCGCGGCAGATTACTGGAAGCGTGGCCGAGTGGTTTAAGGCAGTGCTCTTGAAAAGCACCGAGGGGTGAAACCCTCCGTGAGTTCGAATCTCACCGCTTCCGAAAGATATTCAATAAAATCAACGACATTGTATAATGTTTTTGATTTTGTCTCACATAGAAGCCCACAACAAATAGGGCATTGCTAACGAGCAAGAACAACATGGCTGACGTGTTTCACTACCCGCCCGAAGTGTTCAATCTGCTCGTTGATACAATTCCGCTTCTCTGCAAAAGCAAGCAAAACATCGTCTTGTTTCTTCGCGGGGCCGGGGTCGCACAAGAAGACTTGGCCGAGGTTGAACACACCGTTCGCACGAACCTCGCTGCTATCAACAAGTTCGACATTGTTCGCAACGTACTCGCCAAGTTGAATGCGCGCGGTGATAGCGGGCTTCGACCGCGCCGGGAACTTCTCAAACGAGTTGTCGAGTTCGAAAGCTTCGAAACCTGCTGGCCTGCTGACCAGTACAAAGCAAAAGGCTTGGTCGCAAGCATCCGTGAAGCTGTCAATGCAAAGGACTCCTTCACGCGCATGAAGCAAGAGCGCGATGCCGAACGCGAACAGGTACAAGCACAACGACAAGCCGAACGTGCCGCAGCCGCCGAGAAGCGGGCGAAGATTGAAGACGTAAGCAACCGTCTTTTCGCGCTATTTTCGATGAACGATAAGCCGCAAGAGCGCGGTAAGTTGTTAGAAGTAGTATTGAACGACATGTTCCGTGCTTATGGAATTCATGTTCGTGAAGACTTCCGCCGCAAAGACCCCGATACGTCCGTAGTCGTTGAACAACTCGACGGGGTTATCGAGTTAAACGGGCAAATCCATCTGGTCGAAATGAAATGGTTGAATACGCCCGTTTTGGCATGGGTGAATTTATGCCGCATTTAGGGAAACGCAGAACAATTCAAGTGCCGCGAGAATTTGGCTGTGATTGCCGA
>CAYRXO010000196.1:0-6286 GCA_964428215.1 uncultured Candidatus Accumulibacter sp.
CTCATGTCACCGACAGCGTTTTCGAGAATCTTTTTATCGGCGATCGCCTCGCCAACCCCCATGTTCAAGGTGACCTTGATGATTCTCGGCACTTCCATTCTCGACTTGTAACCGAATTTTTTGGTCAGATCGGCGACCACCGTGGCTTTGTAGTAACCCAGTAAACGCGCCATGATTATTCCTTAGCCCCCCAGAATTTCGCCATTAGACTTGAAGAAGCGCACCTTTCGGCCGTCTTCAAGGGTTTTAATTCCTACACGATCCGCTTTGCGAGTCGCCGGGTTATAAAGCGACACATTGGAAATGTGCATCGGCATTTCTTTTTCGATAATCCCACCGGCAATGCCTTTGATCGGATTCGGCTTGACGTGTTTTTTGGCCAGGTTAGCTCCCTCGACGAGGACGTGATCGGCATCGACACGACGGAGAATCGATCCCCGCACACCTTTGTCTTTGCCGGCGATGATGACAACCTCGTCGCCCTTACGAATCTTTTCCATAGCTTTCCTTAAAGCACTTCCGGGGCCAGCGAGACAATTTTCATAAACCGGTCACCACGCAACTCGCGCGTCACCGGACCGAAAATGCGCGTACCAATCGGCTCTAGCTTGTTGTTCAACAACACTGCCGCGTTATGATCGAATCGAACCAACGAACCGTCCAGACGGCGAACACCCTTTGCCGTACGCACGACAACCGCGTTGTAAACATCGCCTTTTTTGACCCGGCCACGCGGCGCCGCATCTTTGATGCTCACCTTGACGATGTCTCCGACGCTGGCATAGCGCCGCTTGGAACCGCCGAGAACCTTGATGCACATCACCGATCGCGCACCGGTGTTGTCGGCAACGTCGAGAACCGTTTGTACTTGAATCATCTTTCTCTCCAACTTGCCCCGCTTTTGCGGTCAGTCTTGGAACCCGTTAAGGGTGGGAACGCCCTAGCATTTGACATGCCGGGCAAAGAAGAATCCAGGATTTTACTGATCCCTGAACATCTACACAAGAGCCAAATGGGCAAATTTTCAAATTGTCACGGCTCTTTCAAGCAACTTCACCACCATCCATGCTTTGGTTTTCGATATCGGCCGCGATTCCTGAATCTCGACCAGATCACCAAGCCTGGCTTCATCATTGGCGTTGTGCGCGTGGTACTTGCTCGAACGGACAATGATCTTGTTGTACATCGCATGCTTGACACGGCGCTCGACCAGAACCGTCACCGTTTTACTCATCCGATCACTGACCACCCGTCCGATCAACGTGCGCTTGCTGCTGGTGTTATCGCTCATTGTTGAACTGCCTTTTCACGAAGAAGGGTGCGCACACGCGCAATCTGCCGACGTACCTTGCCAATCTGACTGTTGTTGCTCAATTGTTGCGTTGCCAGCTGCATGCGCAGCCCGAATTGCGCCTTGAGCAAATCCAACAACTCCTTATTCAGTTCGTCAACCGATTTGGCTCTGAGTTCTTTGGCTTTCATCATCAACCCACCATACGCGTAACGAAAACGGTCGGAATGGGCAGTTTCGCGGCGGCAAGGGCGAACGCTTCACGCGCCAGCCCCTCACTGACACCATCCATTTCGTAGAGAACCTTCCCGGGCTTGATTTCCGCGACGTAGTATTCCGGATTTCCTTTACCACTTCCCATGCGCACTTCAGCCGGCTTCTTGGAAATTGGCTTGTCAGGAAAAACGCGAATCCAGATGCGACCACCCCGTTTAATGTGCCGCGTCATCGCGCGACGCGCAGCCTCAATCTGGCGGGCAGTCAGGCGACCACGCCCAATCGATTTCAGCCCAAACTCGCCGAAACTGACTTTGGCACCACGCGTCGCCAGACCGGTATTGCGGCCTTTCTGCTCCTTGCGGTATTTTCTTCTAGTTGGCTGCAGCATCTGATGTTCCCGCCTTTCTTACTCGTTTTACCGGAGCCCTGACTTCTGCAGCGGCACCTTCCGTCCTGGAGTTGTCGTCGCCACCCTCTACCCGACCACGGCCACGCGGCCGATCCGCAACATCACCCGGGCGGGCTGAACGACGCGGTTTGCGCATCTGATCATCAGCCGCATTGTCGGGAGTGACCGCTGGCTGCTCATGGCGATTGAGAATTTCGCCCTTGAAAACCCAGACCTTGACGCCGATCAGACCATACGTGGTCAGCGCTTCGGAGGTTGCGTAGTCGATGTCCGCGCGCAAAGTATGCAGAGGCACACGACCTTCGCGATACCATTCACGGCGTGCGATTTCCGCTCCATTGAGTCGACCGGAGCTCATGATCTTGATGCCTTGCGCGCCAAGGCGCATGGCATTCTGCATCGCCCGCTTCATCGCTCGACGGAACATGATCCGCTTTTCCAGTTGCTGAGTGATCGAATCGGCGATCAACTGCGCGTCGAGCTCCGGCTTGCGGATCTCTTCAATGCTCACATGCACCGGCACGCCCATGATCCGCTGCAGCGCTGCACGCAAGTGATCGATTTCTTCACCTTTTTTGCCGATCACCACCCCTGGGCGCGCTGAGAAGATCGTCACCCGAGCATTCTTGGCCGGCCGCTCGATCAATATCCGGCCGACCGATGCATTCTTGAGTTTTTTCTTCAGGTACTCTCGAACCTTGATGTCCTCGTTGAGCATGCCCGGGAAATCTTTTTTGTTGGCATACCAACGCGATGACCAATCACGCGTAACCGAAAGGCGAAAGCCCGCAGGATGAATCTTTTGTCCCATTCTTATTCCTCAGTTGCCAACGGTCAAAAAGACGTGACAGGTCGGCTTGACGATGCGATTGCCACGACCCTTGGCGCGCGCCCTGAAACGCTTGAGAACCATTCCCTTTTCGACGCAAATGGTCGTCACTTTCAGTTCGTCGATGTCGGCCGCATCGTTATGCTCGGCATTGGCGATAGCGGACTCCAGGACTTTCTTGATGATCGCGGCACCCTTTTTGGGGCTGAACGTAAGAATATTGAGCGCTTTTTCGACCGGCAAGCCACGAATCTGGTCGGCGACGAGCCGCCCCTTTTGGCTGGACAGCCGCACGCCGCGCAATACAGCTCGAGTTTCCATCGTCATCCCCTTACTTCTTGGCCTTTTTGCCAGCCGTGTGACCCTTGAACGTCCGGGTCAGCGAAAACTCGCCGAGTTTGTGACCAACCATGTTTTCAGTGACATAGACCGGCACGTGCTGCTTGCCGTTGTGTACGGCAATGGTCAGGCCGACGAAATCGGGCAACACGGTCGAACGGCGTGACCACGTCTTGATCGGCCGCTTGTCGCCGGTAGCGCGCACCACGCTCACCTTCTTGATCAAATGGGCATCGGCAAACGGGCCCTTTTTAATGGAACGTCCCATGTTTTATCCCTTAGCGTTTGTTGCGGCGCTGCACGATCATCGAAGTCGTACGCTTGTTGCGGCGAGTACGATAACCCTTGGTCTTGGTTCCCCACGGACTGACCGGATGCATCCCGGCCGCCGTTTTTCCTTCACCACCGCCGTGCGGATGGTCGATCGGGTTCATTGCCACCCCACGAACTGTCGGTCTGACGCCGCGCCAACGCGTCGCCCCGGCCTTGCCGATCGAACGCAGACTATGCTCTTCGTTACCGACCTCGCCGATCGTCGCACGGCACTCGACATGAACACGCCTGATTTCGCCGGAACGCAGGCGCAACTGGGCGTGCACTCCCTCCCGGGCCAGCAACTGCACGGAGGTTCCGGCCGAACGGGCCAGCTGCGCGCCTTTGCCCGGAATCATCTCGACGCAGTGAATGGTCGTTCCCACCGGAATGTTCCGGATCGGCAGCGCATTGCCGACCTTGATCGGCGCCTCGGAACCGCTCGACACCTGCTGCCCGACAACCAGCCCCTTGGGCGCCACGATGTAACGCCGCTCACCATCGGCATAGCACAACAAGGCAATATTGGCCGTGCGATTGGGATCGTATTCGAGCCTCTCGACCTTGGCCGGCACTCCGTCCTTGGTGCGCTTGAAATCAATCACCCGGAAATGGTGCTTATGACCACCGCCCTGGTGACGGCTGGTAATTCTTCCACTGTTGTTTCTACCGGCCGTCTTTGACTGCGGCTCGAGCAATCCGGCCACCGGCGCGCCTTTGTGCAATTTCGAATTGACGGCGCGGATAACCGCCCGTCGACCGGGCGAAGTTGGCTTGACCTTCACGAGTGCCATCAGACAGCCCCTCCATCAACGAAATTGATTTCTTGCCCCGGCATCAGGGAGACAAAGGCCTTTTTCCATCCCTTGCGCCGTCCCAATGTGCGAGCAAATTTCTTTTGCTTGCCTTTGACATTGGCAATCTGCACCGACTCGACCTGCACCTTGAATAACAGTTCGACAGCCGCCTTCACTTCCGGCTTGGTCGCATCGGCGAGCACGCGAAAAATCACCTGCTCATGTTTATCGGCAATAAACGTCGCCTTCTCGGAGATCTGCGGCGCCAACAGCACCTGCAGCAAACGCTCTTGATTCATCCCAGCATCTCCTCAAACTTGGCGACCGCGCTCTTCGTCATCAGCACTTTCGGAAAATGCACCAGCGACAGCGGATCAGCCTGCTGCACTTCGACGACCAGCACATCCGGCAAATTACGCGCAGCCAGGAAGACGTTTTCGCTCAGATCATCGGTGATCAGCATCACCGATTCATAACCCATTCCCTTGATCTTGCTGGCGAACAATTTTGTCTTCGGCGCATCGACCGACAAGCCGTCGATCACCGCCAAGCGGTCCTGACGCACCAGTTCAGACAGGATCGCCGCCATGCCAGCCCGATACATCTTGCGATTGAGCTTCTGGCTGAAGTTTTCATCCGGCGAATTCGGGAAAACACGACCACCTCCGCGCCAGATCGGCGAAGAGGACATGCCGGCACGCGCCCGCCCGGTTCCCTTTTGCCGCCACGGCTTTTTCGTCGTATGCCGAACGTCGTGCCTGTCCTTTTGCGCACGCTCACCGCCTCGCGCATTTGCCTGATAGGCAAGCAACACCTGATGGACCAGCGCCTCGTTAAAATCGCGGCCAAAAAGGCGATCGGAGACTTCGAGACGGCTGGCTTCCTGCCCTTGCTCGTTGATCAGTTTGAGTTCCATTTATGCCCCCGCCTTGACCGCCGGCTGAACGATGACGTCCGACCCTTTTGCACCGGGAACCGCACCTTTCAGCAACAGCAATTGACGCTCGACGTCTACGCGGACGATTTCGAGATTTTGCTGCGTACGTTTGACCGCCCCAAGATGGCCCGACATCTTCTTGCCGGGAAACACTCGACCAGGATCCTGCGCCATGCCGGTCGAGCCAGGCGCCTTATGGGAAACCGAGTTGCCGTGCGCCGCACCTTGCGACGAAAACTGATGGCGCTTGATCGACCCGGAAAACCCCTTGCCGATCGTCTGCCCGGTCACATCGACCTTCTGACCCGCGGCGAACATGCCGACATCGAGCCGATCTCCCGGCTTGAGATCAGTCAATTCATTTTCTGTGACGCTGAATTCTTTCAGACCACGCACCGCCTCAACGCCGGCCTTGGCCAGATGTCCAGCCAGAGGCTTATTGATCCGCGAGGGACGCCGACTGCCAAAAGCGAGCTGCACGACCGAATAACCATCGCTTTGCGGCGTTTTGATTTGGGCGACACGATTGTTCGATACGTCGAGCACGGTTACCGGGACACTGATACCGTCATCGGTAAATATGCGCGTCATACCGACCTTGCGCCCGACAAGGCCTAGACTCATTTTTTTCTCCTCTGTCCGGCTGCGATTGGCCGGCGAGTACCACCAACAAAAACGGGCAGAGACATTCCGCTGCCCGACGAAAGCCGGCGATTATAGCCGCTAGCCGTTGTTACTGCAACTTAATTTCGACATCAACCCCTGCGGGCAAATCCAGTTTCATCAAGGCATCGACGGTCTTATCGGTCGGATCGATGATATCCATCAGCCGCAGATGCGTACGGATTTCAAATTGGTCTCGCGACGTCTTATCGACATGCGGCGAACGCAGAATGTCAAAACGCTGGATACGGGTCGGCAAGGGCACGGGACCACGAACGACGGCGCCGGTACGCTTGGCGGTATCGACAATTTCCTGCGCCGACTGATCGATCAAGCGGTAGTCGAATGCTTTCAAGCGAATGCGAATTTTTTGGCTTTGCATGTCTCATTCCAAAGAACGAAGGGCGGGGCGACAACCCCACCCGAAGTTTGCCGGATTACTCGATGATTTTGGCGACGACACCGGCACCGACGGTACGGCCGCCTTCAC
>CAYRXO010000197.1:0-6274 GCA_964428215.1 uncultured Candidatus Accumulibacter sp.
TCCCCAGCAGTCGCTCGCATCGCCTGGGTGGCGAGCGAGTCGGAGATTATAGAGAGGATTGGGCTGGAAATAAAGAGTTTGCGCCGATACGAGGTTTTCCGGGCCAAAGCCAGTCGCCAGGGATGATCGCCAATGCGGATCGTTTCAATCCGCCAGCGGACGCAAGGGATGCTCGTCCACACCGGCGGCAATCCAGCTGCGCCAAGTGGGCGGCAGGCTTCGATGGGCCGCCTCGGCGTCAACACGACTGGCAAACTCGGCAAAAATGCAGGCGCCCGAGCCGGTCATCCGGGCGGGTGCGACGTCGGACAAACGGTCGAGATAGTCGCCGATCACCGGAAAGCGCGCCACGGCGACCGGCTGCAGATCGTTGCCGCCAAAACCGGCTTGCCATTGTTCGACGCGGATGGCCGGCGTGTCGCGCCGCAACTCGGCGGCGCCGAAAATCGTCGCCGTGGACACCGTGACCGGGGGCTCGACGACGAGGTAGTACGTCGTCGGCAAAGCAAGCGCCTGCAGATTTTCACCGACCCCCTCGGCAAATGCGTTGCGGCCAAAGATGAAGAACGGCACGTCGGCGCCGAGTGTCAGTCCGATTCGCTGCAAGTCCTGGCGGGAGAGGCCCAGTCGCCAGAGATGGTTCAGCGCCAGCAACACCGTCGCCGCGTCGGAACTGCCGCCGCCGAGTCCGCCGCCCAGTGGCAGGCGTTTGCTCAACGCGATATCGACGCCTTGCCGACATCCCGTGGCCGCTTGCAGCAGACGGACAGCGCGTACCGTCAGATCATTTTCCGGGTCGACACCCGGCAGCGGTGTGCACAGATTGACCGTCGTGTCGTCGCGCGGCGAGAAATGCAGCGTATCGCCGTAATCGAGCAAGCGGAACAAGGTTTGCAGCAGATGGTAACCGTCGGCGCGCCGGCCGACGACGTGCAGGAAGAGATTGAGCTTGGCCGGCGCCGGATAGGCGCTGTGCCAATCCCGGGTGGCGGTGGTGCGCTGATCGATCACCGGCTGCTTGCTGACGCGGGGGAGGTTTCCCATTGCTCGATACGCAGTCGCAGACGCAGTCCATCGGCACGGTCGACGAACAGCCGGGCGGGCAGGGCGTGTTTGTCGTCTGTGTCGTATTCGTAGTCGATGCGCCAGGCCGCGTCCTGAATGCTTTGCACGCGACCCAGCGCGTCGTAGCGGCGCTGACCGTCGCGGGCCGCGCTGCCGCGCAACCAGTCGACCAGCTTGTCGAGCGGCAGCGGGTAACCGAGCAAGGATTCGATCAATTGGGTGGCGCTGTCGGCCGTATGGGACTGTCCGTTGCTCTGCGTCATGCGGGCGCCGGCGGCATCGCTGACGATCTCGGCCAGCGCCTGACCAAGCGGTGAGGAGAGGAGCAGGGTGTCGTTCGGGCCATCATGTTGCCAGCTGAGCCGCCCGACGTAATTTTTTTCTGCATGGGTCAGGGAAAAGCGTCCGAGAATGGCGAAGCTGTCCGCATGGTCGAGCGTCGCCAGCTGGCGAGGTGCTTCCGGCAGGACGCTGCAGGCGTTCAGCAATAATGCGCCGAACAAGGCGGTGATCCGTGCCCGCAACGACGGCGAATTCGAGCGTGGCCTCCTGATGCCAGGAATGAGATGGGCTTGAGGACGAATCGGGAACAATGCTTGGCTGCGCAGCCGTTCTTCGCTGCTGTTTGCGCCAGCGTCCGAAGTCATCGTGCAAACTTCCTGGCCGCTTCGCTCAGCACTTCGTTATCCGGATCTTTTTTCAAGGCTTCACGGAAAGTGCGCCACGCGTCGTCGACTCTTCCCAGCCGCCAGAGGATTTCGCCGATATGCGCGGCGATTTCCGGATCGGCCCGTATCGTGTGTGCGCGCTCGAGCTTGGCCAGTGCGCCTTCGAGATCGCCTTGCCGGTACATCACCCAGCCCAGGCTGTCGAGAATGAACGGGTCTTCCGGTGCCAGCTGTAAAGCCTTTTCGATCAGTCGGCGCGCTTCCGGCAGATTGATGTTGCGATCGGCGAAGGAGTAACCGAGTGCGTTATAGGCTTGCGCGTTGTCCGGCTGCAGGGCCATCAGCTTGCGTAAGCGGCTTTCGGCAATCTCCACACGACCGAGTTTTTCAGCGAGCAGCGCCGACTCGTAAAGCAGGTCCGGTTGTTCGGGTTCGACGGCGAGTCGCTGATCGAGCAGTGCTAGGGCGGCGGCGGGTTGCTTGGCTTCGCGCAGCAGCGCGGCTTCGCCGATGATGAGCGGCGTGCTTTGTGCCGGATTGGTCTCTGCCGCGTCACGCAAATGGCTGCGCGCCAGATCGAGTTTGCCGTCGTCAGCGAGCAGCCTGGCGATGCGCAACTGGGCCGTCAGAAAATTCTCGCCGGGAGTCACCCGGCGATAGTAGTCGATGGCTTCTTCGCTGCGCTTGTCTTCATCAGCCAGCTGGCCAAGATAGAAATTGGGCGTGCTTTTGTCAGCCACGTCGAGAGTGAGCAGATGTTTCAGCTGTGCGCGGGCCAGCGGCCGATCTTTTTCCTGTAGAGCCAGGATGGCCACCGGATAAACCACTTCCGGATTGTTCGGGTAAGCGACCAGCAACTGCTCGAACTGGTATTTCGCTTCCGGATAACGTTTTTCGCCGATCAGCGTGCGGGCGAGATAGAGCCGGGCATCGCGTGCTTGCGGGTAGCTGACGAGAAAGCGTTTGATGCTTTCGATTCCCGCGGACATCGATTGCTGGGCCAGAATTTGCGCTTCGAGCAATGCGGCCGCTTCCCAGCCCGGTTTCCGTTCGAACGCTAGTTGCGTTTCTGACAGGGCTTGTGTCGAATCGCCTGCCGTGGCAGCGGCAACGGCGAGCGCATAATGCGCTTCGGGCAGCGCGGTAAACGCGGCGCAGACCTTGGCCACCACTTGCAGAACCGCCCGTTTGTCCTCGGTGCGGGCGAACAGCCGGTTGATCGACAGCAGATTGGCCGGCAAGGCCTCTTTGTCCGCCTCCAGCGTGCGGATCATCTGCGATGCCAGTCCGTCGAACTGGTTGGTCAGTACCATGACGTTGATCAGGACATGCTGCGCGCGTATTGAATCGGGGTCGACCTGGACCCACAGTCTGACCAGTTCGAGGGCACGATCCGTCTGGCGGACGTGCCCGGCGATTTCGACGGCACGCGCGATGATTCCGGGATCTTTGGTCCGCATGGCCAGATCGTAATAACTCTGACTGGCAAGATCAGCCCGGTCACGCTGCAAGGCCATCTCGGCGAGCAGAACCTGATAGAGAATCCGGCCGCTCAACTCGCCGGGATTATTTTCCCCCGCCTGCTGTGTTGCCGGAGCAAGCGCCGCACGATGGGCCGCACGCACGTCGGCTTGCGGACCGCTCTTCTCGCGAGTGAAGGCATCGCCGGGCGCCGGGAAAGTCAGGGCCAGGGCCAGTGAAAAGGCAAGGTAATGGATCGATTTCATGGGTTCCCTGGATGGCGCATCAAGGTGACGGCGCTCAAATGTTGAGTTTGCGGCATAATCCCGACCGTCCATGTTATGGATTTTTGATAGTAGCGGCAATGCCGGAACTGCCGGAAGTCGAAGTCAGCCGTCAGGGATTGCTTCCCTATTTGACCGGGCAGCGGATTGCCGGAGCCGTCGCACGCGTCGATAAACTGCGTCATCCCGTTCCCGCGGCGCTCAATGAGCGTTTGACCGGCCTGTCGGTAAATACGATCCATCGTCGCGGCAAATACCTGCTTTTCGATTGTTCCGGCCAGCATGGTGGCGGTTGGTTGCTGTTACATCTCGGCATGTCGGGCAGTTTACGGCTGGTGCCGCCGGGTACGCCGGCACAAAAGCACGATCATTTCGATTTGCAGTTCGCGCAGACGGTGCTTCGTCTGCGTGATCCGCGCCGCTTTGGTCTGCTGCTCTGGCATGCCGGGGAAACGATCGACGCGCATCCGCTGTTGGCGTGTCTGGGAGTCGAACCCTTGTCGGAAGCTTTCGACGGCGAATGGCTGCATACGGCGATCCGTCATCGCCGTACGCCGATCAAGCCCTTGTTGATGAACGCGCGTCTGCTGGTCGGCATCGGTAACATCTATGCCTCGGAAAGCCTGTTTCTGGCCGGCATTTCGCCTTTGCGCGCGGCTGGAAACGTCGATCGACCCGAATGCGACACTTTGGCCGATGCGATCCGCCACACCTTGCAGCAATCGATCGCCGCCGGCGGCAGCAGTGTGCGCGATTACGTGCATAGCGATGGCGCCGCCGGTTGTTTCCAGCTTGCGTGTGCGGTTTACGACCGGAAGGGACTGCCTTGTCATACCTGTAGCACGCCGATCAGTGCGATCCGCCAATCTGGGCGGTCGACTTTCTATTGCAGCAGGTGTCAGGTGTGAACGATCGCAGTGGGAGCGGCGCGCACGGATCGTCAGCAGGCGTTCATTTTTCCGCGCGACCCGCCGGGCTGTCTGCCGACCCGGAGGCCTGATCCTCGGCCAGTTCCGCTTCGAGACTTTTCAGGTCCTGGCGGTTTTTGCGCAGCATCATTCGCAAGGCCCAGAGAATGCCGATCGCGACTATCAACAGCAACAAAAAAGCGCCCCAATCGAAATCTGCCGGAATTTGCGAAAGCATGGCATTCTCCTTTGACGGGAAGACGGCTGCGGATCGTTTGCCGCGGATCGATTATGCCACCGGGGCCACTGCCAGTCAGCTTTCCGGTCCGTGCATGCGTAGCGATATCGGCCGCAACTGAACGTCAGTAGGCAGAATCAAGCCTGCCAAGCCTCCAAGCCTGCTTTGTCCGCTCTCGTCACTCCCCGGACAGCCGTTGGGCGATGTGTGTCAGCGCTTCTTCGATCTGATCGATCAGGATCAGGCATAGATCACCGGCTTGCAGCCCGGCGAGTGCAGTGTCGATGGCCAGGAATTCGCCGTGAATCTCCTGTACTTCACGGGTGCGGCTCGCCTGCTGCAAACCTTCCTGCAACAAGGCCAGCACTTCGCCGTCGGCGCGTCCGCGCTGGCATTGATCCTGGTAGAGAATGACGTGGTCGAAGGCATCACCGAGAATGCGCGTCTGCTGGCGGATATCTTCGTCGCGTCGGTCGCCCGCGCCGCTGATGACCACCGAACGGTGGCCACCGGCGTGTGGCAGTTGTTCGATGGCGTCCACCAGGGCCTGGATGGCGTCCGGATTGTGACCGTAGTCGGCGATCAACGTCGCGCCGCGGTAGTCGAAAACGTTGAAACGTCCGGGTGCGCTTTGCGCGTCATTGACGAAGGAAGCCAGGCCGCGGCAGATGGTTGACCAGTCGATGCCGAGTGCCCAGGCGGCGGCGACGGCGGCCATGGCGTTCTCGATCTGGAAACCGACGGCGCCGTGACGGGTAAGCGGAATCTCGGCGAGCGGCACACGCCGTTCGACACCGTCGCCGGCGGCAATCAGCGTCTTGCCGTCGTGGTACACCACCGGTTTGCGTTGTGCGCGCTGGGTGGCCATCACCGGATGGTTGCGGTCGTTGGCGAAAAAGATCACTCGTCCGGGGCAGGTTTCGGCCATGCGTGCGACCATCGGGTCGGCAGCGTTGAGCACCGCCACCCCGGTTTTCGGTTTGACATTTTGCACGATGACCCGTTTGACGACCGACAGATCTTCGACCGTGCTGATGTATGACAGGCCAAGATGGTCGCCGAGGCCGATATTGGTTACCACGGCGACGTCGCAACGGTCAAAGCCCAGTCCTTCGCGCAGGACGCCGCCACGCGCCGTTTCCAGCACCGCGGCGTCGACGTCGGGGTGCAGCAGCACGTTGCGGGCACTCTTCGGTCCGCTGCAGTCGCCGGTATCGATCCGTCGGTTGCCGACATAGACGCCGTCGGTGGTCGTCATGCCGACGCGATGGCCCTGTTCGGCGAGGATGTTGGCGATCAGCCGCACGGTGGTCGTCTTGCCGTTGGTGCCGGCGACGGCGACCAACGGGATGCGGCCGTTTTCGCCGGGCGCGAACATGTGATCGACGATCGCCTGGCCGACCGGGCGGCCTTTGCCGAACGAAGGCTGCAGATGCATGCGCAATCCGGGGGCGGCGTTGATTTCGACGATGCCGCCGCCCTGTTCTTCGAGCGGGCGCAGGACGCTGTCGCAGACGACGTCGACGCCGGCGATGTCCAGGCCGATGCTCTGCGCCGCGGCGACGGCTCGGGCGGCGAATTCCGGATGCACGTCGTCGGTGACGTCGGTCGCCGTGCCGCCGGTCGACAGGTTGGCGTTGTTGCGCAGGA
>CAYRXO010000198.1:0-6214 GCA_964428215.1 uncultured Candidatus Accumulibacter sp.
CTGCGCACACTTACGCCAACAGCCGCCTTGCCTGGGTTTGAAATGAGAACTGCTGCAACAAGTGGGACGTCGCTTTCGCGTCAGACTGATCGACAAAATCACGGCGATTTCGAAATCGAATACACTCGCTGTTTCGACGCGTATCCCCCGGTCTGTCATGCGACTTCTCCGCCTCGCCAAAATTTTGAGCATTGCGAGCCGCTACGGGCTGGACGAGATGATTCTCGAACACGAGCCGAGCGGGCGTTTGGCCGCCTTGTCCCGCACATTTCATTTCTGGCGTCGTTTCGACACCTCCCCCGCGGTCCGCCTGCGTCTGGCACTCGAATCTTTGGGACCGATTTTCGTCAAGTTTGGCCAGGTGTTATCGACACGTCGCGATTTGTTGCGACCCGATCTGGCGGATGAACTGGCGAAATTGCAGGATCGCGTCCCACCGTTCTCTTCCGAGCTGGCGCTGGCGCAGATTGCTCAGGCTTACGGCCGTCCGGCCAGCCAGGTCTTCGCCGAATTTGACCCGGTGCCAGTCGCCAGCGCATCGATCGCGCAGGTGCATTTCGCCCGTCTGCTCGCCAAAGATGGCGGTCACGAAGTGGCGGTGAAAATTCTTCGTCCGGACATGCACCAGGTAATCGCCAACGATCTGGCATTGCTCGAAACCTTTGCCAGTCTGTTGGAAAAAGTCTGGTCGGACGGAAAACGGCTTAAACCGCGTGAGGTGGTCGCCGAGTTCGCCAAATACCTGTATGACGAACTTGATCTGATGCGAGAAGCGGCCAACTGCTCTCAGTTGCGCCGCAATTTCAGCACCTCGCGCCTGTTGCTGGTGCCGGAGGTTTACTGGGATCAATGCACGACAACGGTGATGGTCATGGAACGCATGCGCGGCGTGCCGATCAGCCAGACCGAGGCGTTGCTCGCTTCAGGGATCAACCTGACGGCCTTGTCGCGTGCCGGAGTGGAAATCTTTTTCACTCAAGTTTTCCGTGACGGTTTTTTTCACGCCGACATGCACCCGGGCAATATCTTCGTGGCCGTCGATCCGCCTAATCATGGACGTTACATCGCGCTCGATTTCGGTATCGTCGGTACGCTGACCGATAGCGACAAAAATTATCTGGCGCAAAATTTTTTGGCTTTTTTTCAGCGCGATTACAAGCGCGTGGCGACCGCGCACATCGAGGCCGGCTGGGCGCCCAGCGACACGCGCGCCGATGAGTTCGAAGCTGCCATCCGTGCGGTTTGTGAACCGATTTTCGACCGGCCGTTGCACGAAATATCTTTCGGGCGGGTGCTGCTCCGGCTGTTTCAAACGTCGCGTCGCTTCAACGTTGAAATCCAGCCACAACTGGTCATGCTGCAAAAAACCTTGCTCAACATCGAAGGGCTCGGCCGTCAACTCGATCCCAACCTCGATTTGTGGAAGACCGCCAAACCGTTTCTCGAGCGCTGGATGAGCGAACAAGTCGGCAAACGTGCGCTGCACTTGGGAGTGCAACAGGAATCACCCTATTGGGCGCGCACCCTGCCGCAATTGCCAAGACTGCTGCATCAGGCATTGGCGCAGCAGGCCAAACCCATCGACATCACACCGCAGCTCGTCGAACTGGCTCGCCAGCAGCGGCGGCAAACCTATTGGCTGATGATCGTTGCCATACTATTGGCGGCGTTATTGATCACGCAGCATCTGTCGTAGCGGCCAAGGCCAAACACGCTGTTGCGCTGGGCAAAATGAAGCATCTCCGGGCAGCCGTGACTACCATGCGACGCCTGTCACGATTCCAACACCGTTTGGCACAAGGAATCATGGACACCTCGCCGTGCGATCGTTCATAATCGTCCGATATTTTTTCCAGGTCGGCCATGAAGTTTCTCTTTGATCTATTTCCGGTCATTCTGTTTTTCGTCGCTTATAAATATGCCGATATCTACCTTGCCACCTTGGTAGCCATCGTCGCGACTTTTCTCCAGATTGCCTGGCTGTGGTTCAAAGGCCGCAAGATCGACACCATGCTCTGGATCAGTCTGGTGGTGATCAGCGTTTTCGGCGGTCTGACGCTGTTTCTTCATGACGAGAACTTCATCAAGTGGAAACCGACCGTTCTTTATTGGCTGTTCTCGGTCATCTTGCTTGGCGGCAAGCTGTTCTTCGACAAAAATTTGCTGCAGGCCTTGCTCAAGGAACAAATGACTCTGCCCGAACCGGCCTGGACTCGTCTCAATTGGGCCTGGATCGGTTTTTTCGCTTGCATGGGCGTGCTCAACCTGTTCGTTGCCTTCAACTTTTCGACCGATGCCTGGGTCAATTTCAAGATGTTCGGCGCAACGGCACTGATGCTGGTCTTCGTACTTGCACAAGGTCTATTCCTGTCGAAATATCTGGGAGAAACTAAATGATGTTCTACGCCATCGTGGGTGAAGATCGGCCGGATTCATTGAGCGTGCGCTTGACGGCGAGACCAGCGCATGTCGAACGCCTGAAGGCTTTACAAGCCGAAGGCCGATTGCTGCTCGCCGGTCCGTTTCCGGCCATTGATTCACCGGATCCCGGGCCCGCCGGTTTTGCCGGCAGTCTGATCGTCGCCGAATTCGCCTCACTACCCGCCGCCAAAGAGTGGGCGGATGCCGACCCCTATGTCACTGCCGGTGTTTATCAGACAGTCCGTGTGCGTCCGTTCAACAAGGTTTTACCCGCATGACCGCGATCGCCGTCGCACAACTCGAGACAAACATCCGCCAGCGGCTGGCCATTCTGTCGCCGACGGTTCTGGAGTTGATCGACGATTCGGCCCGGCACGCCGGGCATGCCGGCGCTCGCCAGGGTGGGCGGCATTATCGTTTACGCATTGTCTCCGAGGCATTCGTCGGCCTGGATCGCCTGAGCCGCCAACGCCTGGTTCATCAGGCGCTGGGCGAACTCTTGCACGAGGCGATTCATGCGCTCAGCCTGCAAGCGCTGGCGCCGGCACATGACGTCGACTCCGCTGCCTTTAGTGCCTCCTGAAAGTGCTCTAGCCAGATTTATTAACCCATTGAAGGATATTGTCATGCCCATGCTTTCGAAACTTGCCGGCGCACTGCTGCTTGGCGCGCTGATCACTCTTCCGGCCGTCGCCGCCGACAAGGCGAAAAACGCCGGCGCCGTCGCCACGGTCAACGGCGTGCCGATTTCGCAAAACATCGCCAACGCTTTCATCAGCGAGCAAAAAGCGCAGGGCGCTCCCGACAGCCCGGAATTGAAGAACGCTGTCCGCGAGGAACTGATCCGCCGGGAATTGCTGGTTCAGGAAGCCAGGAAGCTCGGGCTGGACCGTAATGCAGATGTCGCCGCACAAGTCGATGTAGCGCGGCAAGCGGTCCTCATCAGCGCTTTTGTGCAGAATTATGTCAAGAAGAACCCGATCGGCGATGACAAGCTGAAAGCCGCTTATGACTCGTTAAAGTCACAGATCGGCAACACCGAATACAAGGTGCGTCACATCCTGGTCGCGCGCGAGGACGAAGCCAAAACGATCATCGCCAACCTGAAAAAGGGCAGCAAGTTCGAAGAACAGGCCAAACAGTCGAAAGATCCTGGCAGCAAGGATAAAGGAGGGGATCTCGGCTGGAGCAGTACCGCCAGCTACGTCAAACCGTTTGGCGATGCCGTTGCCGGTCTGAGCAAGGGCAAATTCACTGAAACGCCGGTCAAAACCGATTTCGGCTATCACGTGATCCTGCTCGAAGATACCCGGCCATTGACCCCACCTCCGTTCGAACAGGTCAAGCCGCAACTGGCGCAGCGTCTGCAACAAGAACAAGTCCAGCGATACGTCAACGATCTGCGGGCCAAGGCCAAGGTCGACTAAGCTAAGCGTACTCGCCGATCAGTCTGTGCAAAAGGCGTCTCACTGGCGCCTTTTGCATTTCATATTTCATTTTCCGACCAGGAAACCGTCGTCCGGGTTCCTGAACTTCATCCTTCAGCGTTGATGCGTTCAATCAACTCCTGCAGGATGGAAGCAGCTTGGTCATTGTCCACCTGACAGGTGCCGGCCGCGTGATGCCCGCCGCCGCCATACTCGAGCATCAGCCAGCCGATATTGATCTGGCAACTGCGGTCAAGAATCGATTTGCCGGTGGCGAACACCGTATTTTGTTTCTGCACACCCCAGAGGGCGTGGATCGACAGGTTCGTTTCCGGAAACAGGGCGTAAATCATGAATCGGTTGGTCGCCCAGATCGTTTCTTCCTGACGCAAGTCGAGGACGGCCAGCTTTTGATACACCCGGGTGCAGCGCCGAATCTGCTCCTTGGCCTTGTCAGACTGTTCGAAATACAGTTCAACGCGTTCCTTGACGTCGGGCAATTGCAGAATCGTTGCGATGTCGTGCCGGCGGCAAGCGTCGATCAATTCCATCATCAAGGCGTAGTTGCTGATCCGGAAATTGCGGAAGCGTCCCAGGCCGGTACGGGCGTCCATCAGGTAATTGAGCAAGACCCAGCCGTCAGGATCAAGGATTTCCTGGTGGCTGAATTGTGCGGCGTCGCTTTTGTCGACTGCCTTCATCATGTCGTCGGCAATCGTCGGAAAAGCCTGTCGACCACCGTAATAGTCATAAACCACACGCGCGGCTGACGGCGCGGTCGGATCGATGATGTGATTGCTGGCGCGGTTACTATTGCGTAGCGTTTCCGAAAAATGATGATCAAAAACCAGATGTGCGTCAGGGATATACGGCAGGTTGGTGGTGATGTCCCGCTTGCTGATGGCGATCTTGCCATCCTGCATATCCTTGGGGTGTACGAACTGGATGTCATCGATCAACTGCAATTCGCTCAGCAGAACCGCGCAAACCAGTCCGTCAAAATCACTGCGGGTGACAAGGCGGAACTTTTCCTGGGTCATCGGGAACTCCCATAGACAAAAGAAGCAAAAGGCACATCAGGTTCCAGTAAAGCACACCGGAACGGCGGTTGCCGCGAATTCCCGAAACTCCCGTCGTATGCCCGCAGAACGCTCTTGCAGGTTCCTGAAGCTTATCCTGAAGAAGAAATTTTCTGATCGTCTGCCAGCGAACTCTGCATGATTGCCAGCACCGCGCGCAAATCGTCAATCGGCAGCTGTCCAGGGGCCGAAAGCTGATCGCCGACGGCGAAGGTCATCGCCGAACCGAAAGTCCAGCCGAACAAGCGGGACAAAGCACCGTAAGCACCCATCGAGATGCCGATGATCGGCACACGGCACTGGCGATAGCCTGCACAGGTCGCTCTCAGCAGAGTCAGCACATCTTCGGGGGTCCGTGGCATGACGGCAACTTTGGCAATGTCGGCGCCAGCTTGCTCGGCGGCGATGAACTTGCCGACGATTTCGGGCAAGGATGGAGTGCCTTGGAAATCATGAAAAGATGCGATCAGTTGCACACCATGGCCATGTGCGGCCAACCGCACGCGTTGAAAATGTGTTGGATCGCTGCTCAGTTCATAGTCGATAAAATCGATGCAGCCGCTAGCACAAAGCACTTCATGGAGGTCCACCACTGCTTCTTCTGACAAAGCAACCGGCTGACCACCCTCAAGAGGCGAACGGCGGGTAAACAGCAGAGGGATTCCCGCCGCATGCTCCTTGATCCGCCAGGCCAAAGCGGTGACATTCTCCGGGTCGGTGATACGATCGTAATAATCCGCCCGCCATTCGATCATGTCCGGATGTCTGTCGCGAATGGTTGCCAGCTCTTTCAGAAGCGCGGCTTCATCACGACCAACCAGTGGCACGCAGATCACCGTCTCCGTGCCAACCGCTATCGGTTTGCCGTTGACGACTATTGCTTTGCAGTAACTCTTCACAGCCGACTCCCGATCGACAAGTCACAGGTATTCTGAGGGACAAAAAAAAGCCACTCCGTAAAGTGGCCTGTCGTTCTGATCGATTGTGGAGACAGGCGGGATCGAACCGCCGACCTTCTGATTGCGAACCAGACGCTCTCCCAGCTGAGCTATGCCCCCAAAGACGGGCGGATTTTACGTGTCGCGGTCGACCCCGTCAATTGCTGCCAACACAATAAGCGATGACTTGCGACACGCAGCCTCGCCAATTACACCGGCCAACGCCGAACTGATGGCAGTCGAATCGGGCGTCGCGCGCTTGCCCGGCGCGCAGACTGCCAGGGTCTGTTCACCGTATCTGATTTATGTTTAAATCCTGGAATTTAGGTGTGACACATCGATCGGCAGA
>CAYRXO010000199.1:0-6184 GCA_964428215.1 uncultured Candidatus Accumulibacter sp.
GCTGCAAAACTGTCGACGCCAGATTTCTACGGAATGACGACGCCGTTAACAGCAAAATAATCGAAGAACTTGAACACCGTGGATTCCTCCAGTCAATCTGCAGCAACAACTAGCTCATCAGCCTCTAAACTGCGATTATTGGAATAAAGTATACACTCGATCTGCGTAAATCTGTTGCCCCTTCATTATGCAATAGGCATTGAAAAACAGGGAATTACATCTGATATCAATGGGTTTATCCGGCTCACACGTTGATGATCCAGAAATTTGCTGGCAAAAAGCAACTCCTCAATGAAGGGCCGGGCAAAGTAGATCCGGATGCCGGTGTGCTCGGATATACGGATGAAATTGTGACCATGGAACGCCTGCAATCACCGATTTTGATTAGCAAGGAACCTCAGCTACCGCGATTTCTGCGCCCTGCGACCGCCGATGGCGACCAAAACCGCGGGTTTCTACTGACGGAATCAGGCTCCCGCGGCCCCGGCATGGCTTGACAAGCGGCCGCGGCGATGGGTGGCCGAGGCTCCTTGCTAATCAGGTCACCGATTGAGCGTCACCGTTAACTATCGCTTTCGTCGTCATCATTCTGACAAAGATATGCATTGAATTAGTCATTTTTTCTGTTCCGCTTTCGACAGAATTGACTATCGCATAAACAGTGCCGGATAGTGGCAATCAGCAGCAGGCGAGTGGCTGGCTGAGCGAAATTATTCGACCGCTGCCAGTTTGATTTCCTTCGCCAGATCAAGTTGAGCGCGCAAGTTTTGTCGGGCAGCTTTAAAGCGTGTCAGGCTAAGACGGTCGAGCGCAACCGACTCCGGAAGATTCAATGCTTCGGGGTCGACCTGTTCGTCATTGATCCGGAATTCATAGTGCAAGTGCGAGTCGGTTGCCCAACCAGTCCTGCCGACATAGCCAATCACTTCACCCTGTCGAACACGGAAACCTTTTGCAATCCCTTCTGCATAGTCGTTGAGGTGACCGTAAACCGTGGAGTAGGTGGCGTCGTGTCGCAGGATGATCACTTTGCCGTAGCCGTTTTGCGTCTCGGCAGTGTCGACGACTCCGTCGGCTACGGCCATGACTTTGGTGCCAGTTGGTGCGGCATAGTCGACACCTTTGTGTGCGCGCCAAGTCAGAAGAATCGGATGAAAGCGGGAGGTGGAAAATGCCGAACTGATCTGCGGATTTTCAACCGGGGCCACCAGAAAAGGCTTGCTCAGGCTCTTGCCATCGGCAGTGTAATAGGCGCCACGACCAGGCTCGATCTGGAACCAGTACGCCTGCTGGCTACGTTGCCGGTTGCCAATTTCTGCCGCCAGAATCCGACCGCTGCGAATCTCCTGCCCGCGATAGATGAAACTTTCGTAAACGACCGAAAAACGGTCGCCCTGCCGCAGCATGCGATAAAAATTTCCTTCGCTGCCAAAGATGCCGACCAATTGCATGGCGATCGTCTCGGGCAGCCCGGCGGCATCGCAGGCACTGATGAATGAACCGCGGATTTCACCGGATTTGATCACTGTCCGCTGCTCAGGGTTCAGCGCAACTTCCTTGCTGACAAAACGCTTACCGACGCGGTCGAGGGTAACCTGCGAGCTTTTGTCCATCAACGGAAAAGACAGATGCAGCAACTCCCCGGTGCGGGAGACTTTGGCATTGACGATGGTTCCCGGCCGCAGGTTGCTAGTCAGCAGCGCATGTGTGGTGCGATCTTTGCCAAGATGTTCAAGCGCCTCACGATCGCTGGCGCCTAGACGGATCAGCAGGCTGGCAACGGTATCGCTGGCCAGGAAGCGCTCCTCGTGCACAAATGATGACTCGTCGGAGTCGATCATCGACAGATTGGGAGGTGGCAGCGGCTCGACGATGACGGCAGTCGCCGGGACGAGTTCAGAAGGTGGAACAATGGCGAAGGCCGCGACCATGCCGAGCAGCGTAACGCTGGCGACTCCGCTGACCGCCCAGCGATGACGCAACAGCCGGTCGATGGCCCGATCAGAATACGGTAGAATCCCGCGCTTCTCATTGTTCATAGGCAGGCCCTGCGCAAAGCATGCAAGCCTACCAAGAAATCGTCCTCATCAAAAGCCCCTGCGGGAAAAAATCTGGAAAGTCGTCCTATGCACTTGCTCAGCGAAGACCTGCATTATATTAAACGCGGCTCGGAAGAATTGCTGATCGAAGTGGAGATGCTCGACAAACTGAAAAGTGGTCGGCCACTGCGCATCAAGGCTGGCTTCGATCCTACCGCGCCTGATTTGCATCTGGGACACACGGTTCTGATCAATAAACTGCGTCACTTTCAGGATCTAGGTCATCAGGTGTTGTTTTTGATCGGTGACTTTACCGGCATGATCGGTGACCCCACCGGCAAAAACACGACTCGCCCGCCACTGACACGCGACCAAGTGCTGGCCAACGCCAATACCTATCAACAGCAGGTCTTCAAGATTCTCGATCCGGCAAAAACTGAAATTTGTTTCAACTCGACCTGGTTCGATTCGATGGGTGCCGCCGGCATGATTCAGCTGGCAGCTTCGCACACCGTTGCACGCATGCTCGAGCGCGACGATTTTGCCAAGCGCTATCGCGGCGGACAGCCGATTGCCATCCATGAACTGCTTTACCCTTTGTGTCAGGGCTACGATTCTGTGGCCATGCACGCCGACG
The DNA here is from genome assembly GCA_964428215.1 of uncultured Candidatus Accumulibacter sp. Lineage (GTDB taxonomy): Bacteria > Pseudomonadota > Gammaproteobacteria > Burkholderiales > Rhodocyclaceae > Accumulibacter. The sequence goes on from CAYRXO010000199.1 coordinate 2,677, forward strand.
TAGAAATCGGCGGCACCGATCAGAAGTTCAATCTGCTCGTCGGCCGTGAATTGCAAAAGTTGCATGGGCAGGCACCGCAGTGTCTGTTGACCATGCCGTTGCTCGAAGGTCTCGACGGCGTCAACAAGATGTCGAAATCGCTCGGTAACTACGTCGGCATTGCTGAACCACCCGGCGAAATGTTCGGCAAACTGATGTCGATCTCCGACGAATTGATGTGGCGCTACTTTGAACTGTTGTCTTTTCGCAGTTTGCAATCGATCGACAGCTTGAAGAAGGATGTCGCCGACGGGAGAAATCCGCGTGATGTCAAGGTTTTGCTCGCTCAGGAGATTGTCGGACGATTTCATGGGGTGATCGGGGCCGAGAAAGCGCTGACCGACTTCGAAAACCGTTTCCGTCATCATGCGATCCCCGAGGACATTCCCGAAGTGCATCTGGACGAAAGCTTGCCTCAGCCGCTAAGTCTGGCCCAGGCGCTGAAACTGGCCGGTTTGACGGCGAGCACTTCGGAAGCCTGGCGTATGATCGACCAGGGCGGGGTCAAAATCGACGGCGAAAAAGTGCTCGACAGAACCCTGTCGCTCGCCCGCCACCGGAATGTGGTCATTCAGGTCGGCAAACGCAAATTCGTCCGCCTGTTTCTTGATTGACGGACATGGTTTTATCTCAGCCAAACCGAAAAACGCAACTCCTGTCCGTCCGCGCCACTCACCTCCGACCCACTTTTTCCAAAGAGAGATGAAGGAGGGCCGTCGTCGCCGCGCTGTTTTCAATGTGTCGTCGCGCGGGCTGGCGACGGAAAGGCGCCGTTGATCAGGAAATCCTCGAAATCCCTGGCATTCAGCGGCTTGCAGAACAAGAAACCCTGCATGTTGTCGCAAGCGAGCGCACTGAGCAATTGCCGCTGCGTCTGCGTTTCGACACCTTCGGCCAGGGTGCGTAAGCCAAAGCTGCGGGCGATGCTGGAAATGGCATGAATGATCGACGTTGAGCTGAGGTTGTACGGCGTCAAGTCACGGACGAAAGACTGATCGATCTTGATGCTGTTGATCGGGAAACGGCGCAGATAGTTGAGCGACGAGTAACGGGTGCCGAAATCGTCGATCGACACTTTCAAACCATCACGTCTGAGTTGTTTGACGAGGTCGATATTTTTTTCCGCGTCGTTGAGCAGCAGATTTTCGGTGATTTCGATTTCTAGCGACTGCGGGGGAATATCGTGCGCCGCCAGATGCCGGCTCAAGCGCACGGGCAGATTGTTACGATCGAACTCTCTGGGCGAAACATTGACCGCCAGCTGCAGTTGGTTGAATCCTTTGTTGCGCCATGCCGCCAGTTGTGCCAAAGCGTGATCGAGCACCCAATCCCCGACATCGACAATCATGCCGGTTTCTTCCGCCAACGAAATGAAGACATCGGGATGCAGCAGGCCATGCAGCGGATGACGCCAGCGCAACAAGGCTTCCATCCCCAACGTCGCCCGCCGGCTGTAACAGATTTGCGGTTGATAATACAGCTCGAACTGATCGCCCGCTTCCAATGCGTTGCGCAGATCGTTTTCCAGCGAGATTCGCACGCTGTGCCCGCTATGCATCTGCGGGTTATAGTTGATATAGCCGTTTTTGCCGCGCCCCTTGATCTGGTACATGGCGATGTCGGCATTGCGAAACAGGAGTTCCGGCGTATCGCCGTCGTCCGGAAAGATGGCGATGCCGATACTGATGGTGGTAAAAAAATCGATGCCGGCGATTTTGAATGGTCGCTTGAGTTCGGCAATCATCTTGGCGGCGATCTTCGCCGCATCCGCTCTGCTGTGCAGATCGGGCAACAGGACGGAAAACTCGTCGCCACCCTGCCGCGCCAGCGTGTCGCCTGAACGTAGGCAGCTCACCGCCCGCTGAGCGAACGACTTCAACAATTCATCGCCTTCGTGATGACCGTAGGTGTCGTTGACCAGTTTGAAACGGTCAATGTCGATGAACATCAGACCGACCAGCTTCTGCGAGCGTTTGGCCTGCGCCAAAGTTATCTGCAGGCGATCCTTGAACAGCACGCGATTTGGCAAGCCGGTGAGCAGATCGTGAAAAGCCTGAAAGGCGATCGTTTCCTCGGCCTTCTTGCGATCGGTGATATCTCTGGCGACGCCGGAGGTTCCCTGAAAAGACTGGCTTTTCGGACCTTCCCGACTGGCATAGATCCCTTGCGCAGTGAGAATGGCCACGATGCAGCGGCTTTCGAGTGGGCGAGTGTCGATATTTTTGCTCAGCAAGCGGATTTCGACGTTGGTACTCGCCCGGTCGCCGATTCGACGCTCGTTGAAGGCGTAGCGTGCGTGTTCGAAATCATCGGGATGGACGATGGCGGAGTAATGCTGTCCCAACAGTTCATCCATGCTGTAGCCAAGCAGCGCCTGCACACGAAAATTGACAAAAACAAAATTCCCTTTATCGTCCAGGGTATAGATGATGTCGGGCGACTGCTCGACCAGAAATCGGTGCAGGCGTTCCGATTGTTCGATCTGAACGCTCATCAGGGCGTGTTCGCGCTCGATACGCCGACGACGGAGCACCCGGTCGACGGTATCGATCAAATCCTGCGGGTTGCCGTGCTTGCGGATGAACTCGAAGGCCCCGTGCCGCAAGGCGCGAATCGCCGAATCGATCGAATCATCACCGCTGAAAACGACCACTGAGGTTGCCACACCTTCGGCCAGCATCCATTCCATGATTGCCAAGCCATTCACGTCGGGCAGGTCGAGATCGAGAATCAGGACCTCCACGTCGCGTCGGGCAAGTCGACGCATCGCCGCCGCCCCGCTGCTGCATTCTTCGATCACGCGCCCGGGTGCGCTGAGCAGTTGTCGGTAGGTACTACGGATACGCTTTTCATCATCGACGATGACGATGATGTTCGGTATCCCGACAATTTTCTGATAGGGCGTCGCCAGACTGACCGCCGGCAAGGATTTCATTGACGATCCCGGTTAGGGATTACCAGCTTCGCCGCCTGATCGCCAGACGATGAGCGGTTCTTTTTCTCTTTCTCCGGATCGGCCATGTCGGCCGTCGGCAATAGCAGAGAAATGATCGTTCCTTCGCCCGCCAGGCTACGGCATGTTACCGGGATGCCAAGACGCTGGGCCAGGCTGCCGACAATCGACAAGCCGATGCCGCGTGGATTGTCGCCACGTTCGCCTCCCGGCAAATGATGCAGTGCTTTCAGCGCTGTCGCGCTAATACCCGGACCGTTGTCGGCCAGGCGAAGTTCGGCGAAATGGCGGCCCTGATGGAAAATGTTGCTGGTCAACGACAGGGTCAGCGTCTGACCACGCCCGAGAGCTTCCGAGGCGTTCTTCCATAGATTGAGCAGAATCTGTTTGATGCTGTCGCCGTCACAGCACACCCGAATCGGCTCGCTGGGGAAGATCGTTTCGACCTTGATCCCGCGCCCATCGAACAGCGATTCGCGGTAGAGCAACAAGAGTTCGCGCAGCTGATCACAGATA
>CAYRXO010000200.1:0-6098 GCA_964428215.1 uncultured Candidatus Accumulibacter sp.
CCACTGGTCCCCAGTCCCTGGGCACTGCGTTAGCGGTGACCAGGGCGGAGAAAGCGCAAGGCCGCCCATTACAACGACCCGGACGGCACCTATGGCACATGTGCCTACTACCTCGACCAGTTCGTCAATCACTGTGAAGCACGGGTCAAAGCCAGTCAGCTGGCCAAGCGTACCCATGAGGACTACCAGCGCGACGCTGAACCGCTCAAGGCCTACTTCGGCAAGATGGTGCCGGCGGCAATCGAGCCAAAGCACAAGGCCGGTTATCTCGACCTTGGACTCGAACTGGGCCGTGCCGTGCGCGCCAATCGCGAGGCCGCCTGCATGTCGTCGATGCTGTCATGGCTGGCCCGCACCGGGGAAGGCGGCGTCAAGCGCAACCCGTGGATCGGTGCCGGCATCCGGCGCAACAAGGAAACGCCGCGCGAACGCTACGTCGAGCTAAACGGCGGTTGCTTGCAACCGTCCGATTTGAGCGCCGAGTTAGGCGCGGGAGGTTGAATATGGGAATTACTGGTGGATTTGGTACCTTGATTGATTTTGTGACCGGGAGGCCGCGCCGCTGGTACATGCGCGCCGACGGCATCAGGCGATGGGTGAGCAATGACCAGCCGTGTGATACGGCGAACGAGGACAATTTGTGGCGCTGCACCGTGTGCGGGAGGACCGGAACCGTAGGTCGATGCTGCGGTGAAGAAACGCGTGAGCCGGTGCGGGCGCTTAACGCTGGCAGTAACGGGCCGAGCGCGTAAGCGCGAAGGTCCGCGTTGACTGAATTGTTGGGCGGCTGACGCCCGGAAAGGAATGAAGTGAGCGAGACGAAAAAACTTCCGGAGCGCCTCACTCGTCAGCTCGCGGCCAAGGGCGTCGACGACGCCAAAGACATGGCGTACGCTCTCCTAACAAAGCATGCGCAAGATCATCCGCACCCGGCAGGGTAAGACCGGCGCCACCGTCGATATCGCTATCACACCCGACATCGAGGCCATCCTCAAGGAACTGAAGCCAGCCGGGGCCAGCACCGGGCCGGGCATGACGCTGATTCACACGGGAAGCGGCAAGCCCTATACCTACGATGGCCTGTGCGCCATGCTGCGCCGCTATATCGGCAAGACGAAGGCCAACCTGGAGCGCAAAAAGGCTGGCGAAAAGATCGTCAGCTTCGGGCCCTACGATTTGAAAGGGAAAGGCGCCACCGACATGTGGCTATCCGGCGTTCCGCTGGAGCAGATCCAGGTGCTGTGCGGACATGACTCCGTCAAGACGACGGAGATCTATGTAAAGTGCCGCTGGCGAGGCACCGTCGAGCCGAATCGCGTGGCGATGGCTGTCTAATATGAGAGCGGGAACAACGAAAACACGGGCTTTTACAGCGGCCGTAAAACACGAAAATATTAGACAGCGCTCACCAAAAAAACCATAATCCATGCGGGCCAGAAGGCCGAACGACTGGCCGACTGTTAATCCGTAGGTCCCTGGTTCGAGCCCAGGTCGGGGAGCCAAGCAATTCAAGGCCTTGCAGCAATGCAGGGCCTTTTTATTTTCAGGCTTTTAGACGGAATATTAGACAGTGTCTAATATTTATTTTTCTGCCTCAAGCGCGGGAGGCTGAAAAACAGCGACCACCAGGCGACCAGACAGCGCTGATGCGCCATCATCAGGCGCATGATTGGCGGATGCTCGATCTCCCATTGTTTCAGATCAACGATCTTGGCGCTCATTTCCCGCCCCTGACCTTTTCCCACGAGCGCCCGGCGACATAGCCCGTCATCACCACCCCGAATAGCGTCAGGATCGGCTCCGGGATCGCCGTCAGCCATGCCTTGAATCCCTCGGTGAACATCACCGCCGCCTCGGGGCGAAAGATCGTCAGCACCCCCATTGGAATCGACCACAGCAGCAAAATGTACACCACATAGAGAAACGACGGCCGCGCCCGGCTGGTCCATGGATCGCCGCTCTTCGCCTCCTCGATGATCGCCGACAACTGCGTGCGCACCTGCTCCAGCTCGCCGGCCTGCTGCATCTTCAGCAACTCCAGTTGCGCCCGTGCGCGCTGTTCCTGGTCGGGGAATAGCTTGTCGATAATCTTGCTGCCGATGCTGAAAATTCCGCCAATCGTGATCGGGTCCATGCTCATGCCTCATTCGTCGAAACGGCCTGCCCGCTACGGGCGAGAATCGGCAGGTCGCCGATGCCGATCAGCGGCGCCTCGGTCGGCCAGCGGTAGCAAAGCACCCGGCCTGGCTCGAATTCGGCAATCGATACCCGGTTTGCCTGGTTGCCACCGAGCACCATCAGCGTTCCTTCCTTGGTGATGCCAACCACGAACCCGACATGCCCGCCGCCGACCCGCGAAAACACCACCACGGCGCCGACCCTCGGCACCAGCAGCGGACGGCCCCAGTCCGCCCAGGCCAGCGCCCGCATCCAGTATTTCGGGATGACGAACCCGGCCTCGCTCAGGCAATACCCGACAAATGTGCCGCACCACGGCGTCTCGTCATCCGCCCACCAGGCTTTCAGCTTGCGCAGCCAGACGGCGATCACGCTGGATGTCTTGACACCGGGAATTTCCGCCACCCCGAGATAGGCGCGGGCGATCTGTATCCACGGTAAAACGGGATAGGTCATTTCAAATCCTTTCGTTTTGAGATGGAATTCCGCTCGCAAGCGGTCAGGGCGGCGGCGCCGAGCGCCAGCGCGAGGATGGCGATCAGGATCAGCAGATCAGGCATAGGGAGACCTCCCCAGCAGATAGCGCCGGAACAGCAGCTCGACGACGTTGGTGCCGAGGCTGGCAATGCCGGCGGCGATGCCGATCAGCGTCAGCGGGTTGAGGTTGGGATACATCACCAGTACCGTCCCGGCGACGACGGCCAGCCCGCCGGTCGACAACGCCCGGCCAAAAATGACGCGCCACGAAAAAACATCCGGCGACAGCAGGTGCTGGCCGATGCCTATGGTCGCGCCGATGAACCAGAAAACCAGCGCCAGCTGGATTTCCTCCCGCCATGCGGTGAAGTTGCTGATGATTTTTTCCGGCATGATGCTTCTTCCCTTCCCCGGTCTTTGCCGGCGATGATTTAAAGAAATTACTCCCACGCAGAAAATCCGCTGGGCGGGCTATAGCTCAAGATTCCTGGCGCGAATCGAGCCGTCAGCACATGCTGCGTGGTCGCCGTTTTATACAGCGATGCCGCCGGATAAAATGTCCCTGACACCCCGGTAAATGCCGGGTTGGTGCCGGCGCCCGGGTTGCCGCTCCCCTGCCAGGTATTGTTCTTTGCGAACCACATTTTTCCGGCATCGAGATCGACAGCGACCCCAAGCACATCGCCGGCAGCGAGGGCTGCGCCAAGGGCGGTGCCAGAGCCATTGGTGTACTTGACACCGGTGCTGTGCTCGTAGCCGTAACTGGCGGCGGTGCTGCCGACATAGGCGTTGAGGCCGAGGGCGGCGGAGGCAATGCCGTAGATCGAGTAATCGCCGGACGCGGACCCGACGCTGGTATCGACGTGGATCTCGAAATAGGATTTCCCGGAATTTTTCGAGGTCGTTCCCCGGACGGCGGCATTGTTGTTAACGCCACCGCCGCTGCGCGTGGCGGTGAGGTTGCCGTTACTGAGCGATACCTCGGCAGCCTTGTCGGCGGGATTCCAGACCACCGGGCCGGTGCTGGCGAAAAATGCCGGGCCGGCTCTCATACCAGGCCCTTGATCAGCGAGCAGAACAGGGTGTCGTCAGTGGCGTCGTATTGCGCCGACATGAAATCCTTGGCGCCGGCGGCCGTCGACAAGGTCGGCGCGGCGCCGGGGAATTTGTACATGCTGCCGTAGGTCAGCGTCCGGCTGCCCGTGCCGTCCTGAATGATGCGGATATTGATGACCTGGCCATCGTAGAGGCCAGTCGGATTGGCGAGGGTGCGATTTCCCCCCAGCGTGACCCGGAAGCTGTCCGTGATGTCCGCCGGGACATTGATGGTGGCGCCGTCGGCCAGCACGTAGACGAACCACTTGCCGAGGCGCTCGCGGCGGATGCACACGGCCCCATTGACCGTGAAGGTATTGTCGATCCCCGTCCCTGCCAGCACGACGTGCCACTTGCACCAGCCATTGAGGTAGTTGCTCGCGTCGTCGATGTCGTACACCGTCACCCAGGTGCCGCTGGCGGCGTGCTCGATATTGAGCTGCGCAACCTCGACGTAATGCGCGCCGCCCGTCCCGACCAGCCCGCGCTGGCAATGGTAGATGCCGAGGAGCTCGAAAATGCTCGGATGATAGGCTGCAACGAACTCAAGGGCTTGGCGACAACCCCATACGCTCACATTAGCCCCATTAGTATGCTCACCGACCTTGATGCCCTTGTAGAAGCCGAGCACATTGACAACGCCGAGCATCGTCAACGCCCCGTTGTTGATCGCTGGCAGCTTGAGGCCATAGCTTGTCGCCGTCGTCATCTGCGCCAAGCCGGCGATGTCATAGCTGCCGGTATCGATGATTACGTTGTTGATCTCGGCACAGACAATGTGCTCGAGATCGACAGCCGACAGCACCGGGTCGCTGGGCATGCGGAAGGTCAGGTTGCGCAGCACGACGTGGGCGTTGGAAAAATTCCCGGACGAGCCGGACGGCCCCCAGCTGCCGAGCAGGCAGGGCGCCGTGCCGCTGCCGGTATTGAGCGTGCCCTTGATGATCGAATGGTTGTCCGGCAGGGTCATGGCGCCGACCACCGAGATGTCGGCGGGCGGCGCGAATTCGCCGCGCAGCTCGACGCTGATCTGCTCCGCCGTCAGGTTGATGCGCGGCAGCAGCAGCTGGGCGTTGCTGCGGCTCGTATCCTGCAACGCGCCGCCGATCTTGTAGACGCCGCGCGGAAAGTACACGATGCCGCCGCCGGCCGCGATGGCGGCATCGATGGCCACCTGCACCGCCGTCGTGTCGTCCGTCGTGCCGTCGCCGGTCGCCCCGTAGGAGCGCACATTGAACATCCCGCTGCTGGCCAGATTGGCGACGCTCTGGGCATCGATGCGCTTCGAGTCCCATTGGGTGATTGTGACGGTCTCGCCGGCGGCGTCATCGACGATCACATCGCCGTCGCTGCCGCCGATGGTCAGCTTGCCCGCCGTCACCGCCGTGACGACGCCGGATAAGAGGTTGTTGGCGCCGCTGCCGGTGAAGCCGCTGACCTTGACCGCCTTGCCGACCGTGAATCCGGCCGTTACAAAGCCATTGGCGGAATCGTTGAACGAGTTGTCGCTGGCCTGCGCCGAGATCGTCGCGGCGCTGATCGTGACCGTGGCGGACAGCTTGGAAACGGCCACGAGTTCGGTGCCGGACAAGGAAGACGCGGCGGTAAGCTGGCTGGTGCGTTTGCTCATTTGTTACTCCAGGATCATCGAGGCGCCGGCTTCGTCGGCGTGCGTGTCGCCGTCCTCGGTCAGCAGGTTGTTGTCGCCGCTCAGGGTCATCGTGTGGACGTGCGACTGATACGAGCGCAGGCCGTCGCGCAGGGCGTAAAGCGTGACTTCGATCACCAGGTCGCCGGCCACCGAGGCGGCATAGCTGGTGCCGGAAATCCCGGACGCGCTTTCGATCAGCGACCCGCCAACGCGGATTTCGACGCTGTAGGTCGTGCCAGGCTCGGGGCCGATGCTGGCTTCGGATTGCGTGACGAGATAAGCGGTCTGCAACAAGCGGTCGCGGTGCGCCCAGGAGATCGTCAGGGTGCCGCTGATGGCGCTCGGGTAGTCGCTGGCCGCCGGCGAGACCGAGCCGGCGAATTTCAGGTTGCCCGGCGGATAGGGACGGAACTGCCGCTGGTCGAAAGTCAGGCTATCGACCGGTGCCTCCGCCAGCGCCAGCTCGCCGCGCCCGGTCAGCGGCAGCAGCTTGACATCGAGGGTTTCGCCATCGGCGTATTCGGTCGTGTCGAAGCCGGCGAAGCCGTCGGCGAACCAGATGCGCGACCCAGCGGCATGCTCGGCGGGAACCGTATCGAGCAGCCCGCGCGCGATGGTCGCCGTGCCGGCGGTCGCATCGATGGCCGATACCAGCACGTACTCGTCATCGATGACGGCATAGCCGCCGGCCTCCACC
>CAYRXO010000201.1:0-6078 GCA_964428215.1 uncultured Candidatus Accumulibacter sp.
TCGAAGCCATCGCGCCGGATGGTTATTCGGGCAAAATCCGCCTGTTGCTGGCGGTAGCAGCCGACGGGTCGCTGCTCGGCGTGCGTGTCACCCAGCACAAGGAAACGCCGGGTCTGGGCGATTACATCGAACCTCGCAAGGACAAGAACAAGGAACGGCCGTGGATCACGCAGTTCGACCGCTTGTCGCTGGCGACGGTCGGCGATACGCAATGGCGGGTGAAAAAGGACGGCGGCCGTTTCGACTCGCTGGCCGGGGCGACAGTGACGCCACGCGCCGTGGTCAAATGCGTGCATAAGGCCTTGAAATACGTTGCCGTGCATCGCGCGGCATTGTTCGACGAGACAGCGGAGGCAGTCAAATGATGCGTAAAGAAGAGTTCTGCCAGATTCGCGACAACGGTGTCTGGCATCAGAACACCAGTCTGGTGCAAATTCTCGGTTTATGTCCGCTGTTGGCAGTGACTACCAATCTGGTCAACGGCGTGATGCTTTCTCTGGCGACCATCGTGGTGATGGCCATTGCCAACGTCGCCGTCGCTTCGTTGCGCAACTGGATTCCGCATGAAATCCGCATTCCGGTATTCATTCTGATCGTCGCCGCGCTGGTGACGGTGGTCGATCTATCGTTCAATGCCATGTTTCACGATCTGTATCTGGTGCTCGGCATCTTCATTCCGCTGATCGTCACCAACTGCATCGTGCTGGCGCGTGTCGAAGCCTTTGCCAACAAGAATCCGCCACTGCAGTCCCTGTTCGATGGCGTATTCATGGGCGTCGGCATGTTATGGACCTTGGGATTGCTCGGTGGATTGCGCGAACTGATCGGCGCCGGCACCTTGTTTTCCGGCATCGAGATGGTCATCCCCGGTCTACAGCCGCTCAAACTGTTCTCCGCCGACTACCCCGGTTTCCTGCTGGCGATCCTGCCGCCCGGTGCGTTCATCCTGCTGGGCTGTCTGATCGCCTGGAAAAACTGGATCGAAGCGCGCTCCGCCGCGGCACGGCACGTGCGGTCGTCGCCGACAGCCGCCTGACGCGGAGCCGACGGCGATGGACGATGCCCAGCGACAGGAACTGTTTCAGCGCCTGCAAACGGCCACTCCGCAGCCGGCAAGCGAACTGGCTTACGCGACACCTTTCCAGTTGCCGGTTGCCGTGATCCTCTCGGCGCAAGCCACCGACAAGAGCGTCAATCTCGCCAGCGGGCCATTGTTCGCCGCCGCCCCGACGCCGCAGGCGATACTCGATTTGGGTGAAGACGGGCTGGCCGCGTATATCAAACGCATCGGGCTGTATCAGAGCAAGGCGCGCAACATCATCGCCACCTGTCGGCAATTGCTGGCCGAACATGGCGGCGAAGTGCCCGCCAGGCGTGAAGCGCTGGAAGCGCTGCCCGGCGTTGGGCGCAAGACGGCCAACGTCGTGCTCAATATCGTCTTCGGCGAGGCGACGATTGCCGTCGACACGCATATTTTCCGCTTGGCCAATCGCACGGGCCTGGCGACCGGCAAGACGCCGCTGGCGGTCGAACAGGTCTTGTTGCAGGTCGTGCCGCCACCGTTCATGCATTCGGCACATCACTGGCTGCTGCTGCACGGCCGTCATGTCTGCAAAGCGCGGCGCCCCGAATGCTGGCGTTGCGTGCTGGCCGATCTATGCGCTTTTCCCGACAAGACGCCGGACCCGCAGGCAGGTGTGCCGTGAGTCTGGCCAGCGCGCTGGTGGTAGGCAACGAAGCGGTGCCGCAGTTGGCGGAAGAAGCGTTTTGCGAAGCGCTGGCGCGCACGGGCGACAAGCAGGCCAACTGCGTCTTGTTGTACCTGACCGGCGAATTCACCCGTCAGGCGCAGGCCGTCGTGACGGCGGTGGCGCGCGTCGCCCGCTGCACACAAATCATCGGTGGCATTGCCGCCGGTGTCTTTACCGACCGTGCCTGGGCTCTCGATCGTCCGGCAGTGGCAGTGATGGTCTTTACCGGCGAATTGTCGTTGGCGCCACCGGAAACGCCCTCTTCACTGGCGGAAAGCGACAGTGCCATCCTGATCAGTTGTGCCGGTAACCATCTGCCGACGGGATGGGCCGATCGACCATTACGTTGTGGCGGCACTTTCAACGGACGCCCGGGCCGCAACGAACCGCTGACCTGGCAGCAGGCGCGTCTGGCCGCGCACAGCAGCGCACGCCTCGTCGGCGGTCGACTCGACGTCGCCGTGTCCCGTGGCTGGCAGCTTCTGACCGAACCGCTGCGCGTCGATGCGACGCGCGCTTACGATCTGCAGCAAATCGGCGGTGTCAAGGCGCTGGGCAGCCTGTTGCGTCATCTGCCCCCCGAACTGCGCAATCATGCCCACTTGCCCCTGGCCGCGTTATGCGCGGTGACTTTTGCCGACCGGGTCCCTGTTGATCGCGCCGCCGCGCAAGAAGCCGTCGCCGACGGCAGCGCACAACCGCTGGCGATCATCGCCGGCAACGCTGACCAATCGCTGACCCTGGCCGATCGGCTGCTGCCGGGACAGTTCGTCGCCTGGGCGGCGCGTACGCCGCTGGCAACGGCGGGCGATATGCGACACAGCTTGGCCAGGCTGTCCTTGCAAACACCAGCGCCGATTGGCGCACTGGTTTTCTCCTGCATCGGTCGCGGCCCATATTTTTACGACGGAGACGATCGTGACGTCGATTGCCTGCGTGAACGCTTTCCCGGTATACCGCTGATTGGCACCTACGGCACCGGCCAACTGGCACCGGATCCCACCACCGGCTGGCGGCGCATTCAGAACGCGGTGGTCAGCGCATTGATCAGCGCGTCGCCGCCGGGAAACGATGTTTAATCCCAGTCGCGAGCAGGTGCGGCAGTTTTTTTGCGAATCCTGGCGCAAACTCCGCCAGCGCGACATTCTCCAAGGCGCCGAAGCGACGGCCGCCGATCTGATTGCCGAGCATCCCGAATACCATGCGCTGCTCGAAAACCCGGACGTCTCGGTGACGCAGGAATTCACGCCCGAAAACGGCCAGATGAACCCGTTCCTGCACCTGTCGTTGCATCTGGCGATTGCCGAACAGATCAGCATCGACCAGCCGCCCGGTATCCACGCCGCCTATTGGACGTTGCGCCAGCGGCTCGAGGTGCATGACGCCGAGCACGCCTTGATCGAATGCCTGGGCGAAGCCCTGTGGTACGCGCAACGCCAGGGAGGAGAGATCGATCAGCAGGCGTACATCGAAGCGATACGCCGTCTGGCCAGGAGTTAGGAAGACGCTTCGTGTCGCATACCGGATGATTCTATTCAATAAAGTCGTTTTCCCTTATTCTTGGCGCGCGAGGTTTAAAAGGGTTTGATCGAGCAACTGGCGAGCGAGTCCGAGGTGGCGGGGGAGGGGGTGTCCGCCCAAGCCTGTCTATGACTCGGATGCCTTTCTGGCTTGACTCCACGAGCGGCAGATCCAGGTGGTCATGCCACCCAAAGCGAATCGGAATGAACGAAGACCGGGTGATTGGTGGCATGACAAAGAACGCCATGTCGTCGAAAGCCTGTTCGGGAAGTTGAAGTATTTCCGCCGCATGGCCATGCGCCATGAGAAAAAAGCAATACATTTCATGGTGGTGTCGACATTCGCCGCCATCTTGCCATGGCTTCGGTAAGAGGTGGACAAATATCAACAGAGCCTAAAATGATGCAAGGCTGAGAATTTGCTCCGCTTGTCATACGCAACACCCTGAACTATTCTGCCTAACAGGATAGGCGAATGAAAAAGGAAAGGCATGCTCGGCAACTTCAGCATCGCGGCGCGACTCAAGCTCGTCGGAGTTGCTATCGCTGTTCTTTCGCTCATCCTCGTCGGCGTCAGTTACACGATGATTGTCAATCTGGCATCTGCCGCAGAGGATATGCACAGCCGCGGCATGGTTGGTAGCAAACTGTTAGCCGACGCAGACAACGCGGTCTGGGAGCTGCGCTTCGGTATCGCCAATTATTCGGGGGCCTCTCCCGAAAATCGCAAGAAAATCCTTGATGGACGCCCGGGATTACTGTCGGCGCTGGAGGAGAGCCTGAAAAAATATGGCGACCTTACCTCGTCAAATTCGCAGGACAGCGACTACAAAGAGTTGATGAACGCGTACCAGAAATACAAGGCGGGTGCGCCGAAATGGTTTGAACTCATCGATGCTGACAAGAAGGAGGAAGCGGCGGAATACCGGGCCAAGGTGACCAACGCCGCCGGCAGCGCGATGGTCAAGGACATCAAGACCCTGGTCGAACGGCAACTCGCGGTTAATGAGGAACTTGCCAAGCTGTCGCAGACCAGAGCCGAGTATGCCCGCGGTCAGCTGGTTGCGGTCGGGGCGATTTCGTTGCTCTTGGTGTTAGTCGCCATGTGGCTGATGGCGAGAGCGATTACCAATCCGCTGAGCGAGTTCACCTCGCACATCGAGGCGGTGGCAAATAGCAGCGACTTTACTCAGCGTATCGCCAGTGCCGGAAATAATGAAATTGGCCACGCTGCGTCAGCATTCAATAAATTGACGGCGGTGCTGCAAGAGTCGCTTCGCAAGCTGCTACAAAGCGTTGATCAAGTTTCAAACGCGGCGAAGATGCTGTCTGACGCCTCGGACCAGGTTGCGTCAGGATCGGCCCAGCAGAGCGGGGCGACGGCATCCATCGTCACTTCTGTCGAACAGGTAACGGGGAGCATCAATAGTGTCTCCGGCCATGCGCAGGATGTACTGGCAATTTCCGCCAACTCGGCCGAACTCTCGCAGCGCGGACAACATACCATTCAAGAAACCGTCGCCGAGGTCTTGCGCATAGCAGAAACCATTCGCCACTCGGCCAATGTCATTGGCGACCTCGGTCAGAAGTCGAGCAACATATCTTCAGTGGTTCAAGTGATTAAGGAAGTTGCCGATCAGACCAATCTGCTGGCGCTCAACGCAGCCATCGAGGCAGCTCGCGCCGGCGAGCAGGGACGGGGCTTCGCGGTGGTGGCCGACGAGGTCAGAAAATTGGCTGAGCGTACTACTCAATCGACTCATGAAATCACGCAATTGATCGGCAATATTCAGCAGAGTTCCCTTGTCGCGATCGATAGCATGAACAACGCCGTAAGTCAGGTCGATCAGGGAGTGGTGATGGCCAAGCAAGCGGGTGAAGTGGTCGATCAGATCAAGGATCGTGCCAGTTCTGTGACGGGAGCAGTTCAGAAAATTGCTTCTGCACTGACAGAACAAAGTAGTGCCAGCAACACCATCGCGGTACAGATCGAAGATGTTGCACGCATGACCGATGTCAATTCCAGGGCAACATCGGACATGTCGACGGCAATCAGAAACCTTGAGTCGCTAGTCTCCGAGATGCGCTCGATTGGCGGACGATTCCGTATCTGATCCATCAGACTGAAGCATGTCGATTCACGGTCGATGGCAAACCTTAACGCCGGTCCAATGCGCTGCCTGATGCCAATTTTCAGCACGTCAGGATCCGACGTTCGTCATTGAGCACAGCTTACGATCGAATGCGGTAGGTACAGCAGGCCGATTGTGCAACATTCTTTCTGTAAACCTAGAAACCGCAGTTCACAAAAGTCACGGCGCGAAAAATATTTTTATGTCAATGGGTTGCCGTGTGTTTAGTTAAACGTTGAGCAGTTCCAAATGGGTGAGGCCGCTGTGTCGGAAAAACATTTACACAGCAATAACTTAGGACGGATAGCGGGCCACAACTGCGTTTTTTAGCGTAAATTTTCTGAGGCGAAGCCATCGGAAGTTGAGATCAGGGATGCAAGTTGAGATAGACCTTGCTGATCATTGCCACGTTCTGGCATCGCACGACGCAGGCACGAAATTGCGTCAACCGGCAGACCTTCCCCGGCCTGGCTGTCAAGCTGATCGAGGAAGCCGAAAAGATCTGGCGCCGGATCTGGGCGCCGACAAGATCGAGCAACTGTTGAAGGGTACGGTCTACAAAGACGGCGAGCCAGTGGTCGAAGTCCCGCCGGCTGAGCAGAGACTAGCCGCCTGACCAGCTAGGGAAACGCAGATTTATTCTCGCCAGCCCCCACACTTAATATGACAATGTTA
>CAYRXO010000202.1:0-5840 GCA_964428215.1 uncultured Candidatus Accumulibacter sp.
CGTCTGACGCCGAAACCGCTGCTGGCGCAGGTGGCAATCGCCTCCTTTGCCGATATCCGTCGTGCGGGCGACGCGGTGGCCAACATCATCGCCGCCGGGATCATCCCCGCCGGCCTGGAAATGATGGATCGCAAAGCGATCCATGCGGTCGAACCCTACGTGCAAGCCGGTTACGATCTCAATGCGGAAGCGATTCTGCTCTGCGAAGCCGACGGCACGCCGGAAGAAGTCGTGGATGAAATCGCCCGAGTGACAATGGTGCTCGAAAACAGCGGCGCGACCGAAGTGCGCGTCTCGCAGAACGAGGCCGAACGTTTGCGCTTCTGGGCCGGACGCAAAGCCGCTTTCCCCGCCGTCGGCCGGATGACGCCCGATTATCTGTGCATGGACGGAACGATCCCGCGCAAGCGACTGGCGGAAATGCTCGAAGCGATCGAGATCCTGTCGGCGAAATACGGCTTGCGCTGCGCCAACGTCTTTCACGCCGGCGACGGCAACCTGCATCCGCTGATCATGTACGACGCCAATCAGGCCGGTGAACTCGAGCGAGCGGCAGCGTTCGGCGCTGAAATCCTCGAGCTGTCGGTACGCTTCGGCGGCACGATCACCGGCGAACACGGTGTCGGGCTGGAGAAAATCGACTTGATGGCGGCACAGTTTGGCAGCCAGGAAATCGCCCTGTTTCATCGTCTGAAAGCAGCCTTCGACGCCAGCGGTCTGCTCAATCCGGGCAAAGGCGTCCCGACGCTAGCCCGTTGCCGCGAGTACACCCTGGCGCGCGTCGGCAGTTCGCCTCTAGCCACCGTGAGCCGTTGATGGACGCCCTGATTGCCAATTGGCAGGAACGCATCCGCAGCGCCGGCGATCGCGGCGAAGCGTTGTGTTTGCAGGGCGGCGGCAGCAAAGCCTTCTATGGCGGCGAGCCATGCGGTACGCCGTTTGCCGTCGACGCCCATCGCGGCATCGTTGCCTACGAGCCGACCGAACTGGTCATTACGGCGCTCGCCGGAACGCGGCTCAGCGAACTGACCGCGGCATTGGCTGCTCAGGGGCAGTGCCTGCCGTGCGAACCGCCGTTCTTCGCTGCGTCGGCGACCGTTGGCGGCATGCTGGCGAGCGGACTGTCCGGTCCCGGCCGGGCGACGGCCGGCGCCGTACGCGACTTCGTGCTCGGTGTGAAGCTGCTCAACGGCTCCGGCGAGTTGCTCACCTTTGGCGGGCAGGTGATGAAAAACGTCGCTGGTTACGACGTGCCGCGGCTGATCGCCGGCAGCCTCGGCACCCTGGCGCTGATTCTCGAAGTGTCGATGAAAGTGCTGCCGCGGCCCTTGGCCGAGCAGAGCATCCGTATGCGCGTCGATGAACGCGAGGCGCTGGCACGGCTCAATCGCTGGGGAGGGCAGCCCATGCCGGTTTCGGCAACTGCCTGGCACGAGGGCGAATTGACCATCCGTCTGGCTGGCGCGGCGGCGGCAGTGGCCGCCGCGCGCGACAGACTGGGCGGCGACGTCCTCGCGGCCGACGAGGCCGCCGCTTTCTGGCTGGCGCTGCGCGAACAGACGCATCGTTTCTTTGCCGGCGACGCGCCGTTGTGGCGCCTGTCATTGCCGTCGGTTGTCGCGCCGTTGCCGCTGGGGCCGCCGCTGATCGAATGGGGCGGCGCGCAACGCTGGCTGCGCGAGGGCGACGCGGACGAAATCCGTGCTGCCGTACACGCCGCGCGCGGGCACGCGACGCTGTTCCGCGCCGATCCGGCGCTGAAAGCGGCGGTTGGCGTTTTCCAGCCGCTCGATCCGTCCTTGCTGCGCATCCATCGTGATCTGAAAAAAGCCTTCGACCCGCGCGGCGTTTTCAATCCCGGCCGGCTGTATCCGGAATTCTGAGGCCGCTGCCGATGCAGACCGATCTCGCTGCCTTCATCCGCGACACGCCGCAAGGACGTGAAGCCGACGCCATTCTGCGCCGTTGCGTGCATTGCGGCTTTTGCGCCGCCACCTGCCCGACCTACCAGTTGCTCGGCGACGAACTCGACGGGCCGCGCGGCCGCATCTATCTGATCAAACAGATGCTTGAAGGGAATCCTGTCAGCAGGATAACGCAACGTCATCTCGACCGCTGCCTGACCTGCCGCGCCTGCGAAACGACCTGTCCCTCCGGAGTCAAATACCATCGCTTGCTCGACATCGGCCGCGAAGTGCTCGAGCAGCGCGTGCCGCGCAGAAGTAAGGAGCGGATGCTGCGCTTCATTCTGGCGCAGACCGTGCCGCGCCGTCGGTTGTTTGCCGCTGCGCTGGGTATCGCCCGCGGCTTGCGGCCGTTGTTGCCGCCGGTGTTGGCAGGGAAACTGCCGCCGGCAGCCGGCAAGGCGAACGTCCGACCACGCGTGGGTCGCCATCGTCGCCGCATGCTGCTGCTCGCCGGCTGCGTGCAGCCGACCTTGGCGGCAAACACCAATGCGGCGACGGCGCGCGTCTTCGATCGTTTGGCGATCGAACTGATCGAAGCGCCGGGGGCCGGTTGTTGCGGCGCGCTGCGCCATCACCTGCAGGGTCGGCCAGTGGCGCTCGACGATATGCGCCGCCTGATTGATGTCTGGTGGCCGTATGTCGAGCAGGGCATCGAGGCGATCGTCATCACCGCTTCCGGCTGCGGCGCGCAAGTCCGTCAGTTCGGCGAATTGCTGCAGGACGATGCCCGTTACGCCGCGAAAGCGTCGCGCATCGCGGCGCTGACGCGTGACGTCAGCGAAGTGCTGACCGCCGAGCAGGACGCGTTGCTGCCGCTCCTGCGCCGCTGCACGGCAAGCGCTGCGCAGACGATCGCATTCCACGCGCCATGCACGCTGCAGCACGCACAAAAAATCAATGGCTTGGTCGAATCTCTGCTCGCTGCTGCCGGGTATCGACTATCGTCGGTGGCCGATGCGCATCTGTGTTGCGGTTCGGCGGGAACCTACTCGCTGCTGCAGCCGGCGCTGGCCAAGCGCTTGCGCGACAACAAGCTGGCGGCGCTGCTCGCCGACAAAGCGGGCGTCGTGGCGACGGCCAACGTCGGCTGTCAGACGCATTTGCAGAGCGGTTGCCAGCAGCCGGTCCGCCACTGGATCGAACTGATCGACGAGCGCTTGCAGGAACTGTCGTCCGACTGAGGCTTGTCTGCGCGTCAGCGGACTAAGGGGGTCGCCTAATCAGCGAGACCGCGCGGCGATATGTTCAGACCGAAAGCGCGTGCTTTCCGCCACACGCTCCAGAGCAGCAGGCCGCGTTTGGACCACCGCCAGATACGCCGCGGGCGCAGGATGATGACCGTCGCTGCGGCTGTAAGCAACATTCCCGGATGAGTCGAGAGATAGTCCGCGCCCTGCCGCAACGTCGCCATGGCCCGATCGGTGCGCTGCATGGCCCCGATGACGGGTTGCAGTTGCTTGCGCAGCATCTCGCGCTGCATGGCGCTGCGTTCGAGCAGACGACCACGCTGCACGGCCAGATCGATCAGTTTCTGCTTCACAGTCCGGCCGCCTCCTTCAACTGCCGGACATCTTCCTCCAGTTCGGCGAGACTGCTGGCGAACATTTTGTCCGGACTGGTAGTTGCCTTTCTGGCGGAAACGAGGGCAATGATCCCGATGAGCAGGAAAACGAACGTGCTGATGCCGAAGATTATCACCCGTGCTTCCCAGAACAGCGCGACCAGAGAGGCGATGGACAGCAGGGCGGCAATGGTCAGACTGAAAGCGGCGACGAGCAGAAAAGTTGCAAGCTGCGCGGCGCGCAGCTTTTTCTCCTCGATTTCGTTACCCAGCAGTTCCAGCCGAGTGCGGGCGATGGTCAGCAGCGTTGCCGCGCTGTTCCTCGTGGCACCGAGCAGGCCGACGCGTTCAGTCTGAAGGGGAGAAGTCATCGCTTTGAATGAGATACAGGCTAACGGCGACCGATCACCACCCCGAGCAACAGCCCGATGGCCGCCGCGATGCCGACTGCCCGCCAGGGGTTGTCGCGCACATAATCGTCGGTCGCCCGACAGGCGGCTTTGCTGCGGTCGACCAGCGCCGCTTCGGCGTCGGCGAGCCGGATTTTGGCGTCGCGCAAGCGTTCGCTGACGCGTTCGCGCAACTCGGTCATTTTTTCACCCGCCGCACCTGCCGTGGCGCGCAGGATCTCTTCGGCGTCGGCCACCACGCCGCGCATGTCGGCGACGATCTTTTGTTTTGTGGTCGGAGGAATTTCAGCAACTTCAGACATTTTTAACCTCGCAATGGCAAGTGATGAGTAACGCGGATAAACAGGGCGCATTGGAGAAATCAGGGACATGCGCCAGCGGCTAGATTATAGGAGTCGCGAGCCGATATCAATTGTGCCGGGAATAGTGCACAGCGCGGGCGGCATGAAATGACGTCATCTCCGTTGACCGCGGATTGCGCGACAGCAGCGTTTTCAACCGTCGATGACGCGCATCAGCAACGCCAGATCTTCGCTCTCGATCGCTTCAAATGCGGCGAAGTGCAGGTCGTCGAGCACTTTTCGACCGGAAGGGTCGTCATGCATTCCGCACAGCACCTCCTGCACCTGCTGGCGTCGGTCTGCCCAGTCCGGGCCAACCATGAAACAGTGAAACGCTTCTCCTTCCCGACTTTCGGCGCGAATCTGCAATTGCGCGCGCGAAGAATCGGCCAGACCGGCCCAGGTTTCGTTGAAGACGAAGCCGAGGTCGGCTTCCTCGTGGATCACGGCAGCCGCGGCATTGAAATGGTTGCCGACAAACTGAAAGGATGCTTTTTCGACATCGATGCCGAGCGTCGGCAACAGACGCAGACCGAGACGGTGAATGATCAGCTTGTCGGTCGCACTTGCCACGCGCGGCTGCTCGGGCAACGTGGCGCCCACACGGCTGACGAGCAGGGTTTCGTCTTTGATGCCGACCGGTCTGGCGACCGGGAGGTACCCCTTGTCGCGGGCGAAACAGCCGGCGCTATAAGGATTGGCATAGACGATCTGGCATCCCTGATCCAGTACCCGCTGTCTTTCGACCAGGAAATTGTCCTGGGGCTCGAAATGGATGCCGGTACCCAGTTTGCGTTGCAGATAGGTGTTGATGGTGAACCAGCCGAGCAGATTCTTGGCGGTATCGTGTGGGCAGACGCTGAATTGAAACTTGTTTGGCATGTCGTACCTTCACAGGTTGTTGTAGCAGTCAGGTCTCCGCCACCCATGCGCTCGCCAAGGTGGCGGGATGATCAATCAATCCCCGGTTGGCAACGGATTGCGGCCGAAGAGGCGGCATCGACGAAAGCGTTCAAGTTCGCCGCCGTTCGCGGACGCGGACGGCTTTGCCCTCGGACTGTGGCAACGAGTCCGGTGGCAGCAGTTTGACGATCGGGGTAAGCAGTATTTCGTCCCGGATCTGACGAGTCAGCAAGGTGCTCAGCCAATCCAGCCGCCACTTGTCGCTGAAGTCGACGCGACGTGCGACCTCGACCTCGATGATCAGTTCATCCAGGCCGTCGATCGTTTCGAGGGTCAGCAGATAATTGCTGCCCAGATCGGGGATGCGCATCAGCACACCTTCGATCTGCATCGGGAAGATGTTGCAGCCCTTGACGATGAACATGTCGTCGCTGCGGCCGGTGATGCGATCGAGGCGGCGATGCGTTCGTCCGCAAGAGCAGGGACCGGGCAGGAATCGGGTCAGGTCGCCGGTGCGGAAACGCAGCAAAGGCATCGCTTGTCGGTCGAGCGTGGTCATGATCAGTTCGCCGATTTCACCGTCGGCGACCGGTTCCAGCGTTTCCGGGTCGATGATTTCGACGAGAAAAGCGTCTTCCCAGACGTGCAGTCCGTTCTG
>CAYRXO010000203.1:0-5787 GCA_964428215.1 uncultured Candidatus Accumulibacter sp.
GTCGGGATGGGCGGCTCGTGCGATTGCGATCATCAAACCAGGATCCTGCCATGACGCACGAAACACGGCTTGACCACCCGGGCCGGCAACTGTTTGTCGCGGATGGCCACCTGCACGCTGTCGCCGATCGCCGCATTCAGCGGCAAGCGTGCCAACGCGATGGCCTGTTGCAAAGTCGGCGAGAAAGTGCCGCTGGTGATTTCGCCGATACCGCTCGTACAGATCACTCGTTGGTGGGCACGCAGCACACCGCGCTCGAGCAGGATCAAACCAAGAAACTGCTGTTGCCGTGGCTGATCGAGCAGCGCGCTTTTGCCGACGAAGTCGCGTGGCGATGTCAGATCGACCGTCCAGGCCAGGCCAGCGTCGAGCGGCGAAACGCTCTCGTCCATGTCCTGCCCATAAAGATTCATTCCCGCTTCCAGGCGCAAGGTGTCACGCGCACCGAGACCGCAAGGCTGGACGCCTGCCTTGACAAGCGCTTGCCAAAACTCCACGGCGTTGTGGGCGGGGAGGGTGATCTCATAGCCGTCCTCACCGGTGTAGCCGGTACTGGCGATGAAGTAATCACCGCATTCAGCAGAGTAAAAAGGCGGCAAAGCTTCGCAAGCGGCACGGCACTCGGGCAACGCCTGCCAGACACTTTCCCGCCCTTGCGGTCCCTGCACGGCGATCATCGCCAGCGCGTCGCTTCCTTCCCGGCGTGGAGTGAGTCCCGCCGCCAGCTGCCACTCGGCCAGACAGGCGTTCATCCACTGCAGATCCTTGACAGCGGTGCTCGCGTTGACCACCAGTCGGTAATGTTCGTCGTCGAGGTAGTAGACGATCAGATCGTCGATGACGCCGCCCTGTGCGTTGAGCATCGCGCTGTACAAGGCTTTGCCACGCACTTGCAGTTTGTCGACATTGTTGGCCAACAGCCGGCGCAGAAACGCGTTGGCGTCCGCACCCGCCAGATCGACGGCACACATATGCGACACGTCGAACAGGCCGGCATGGCGACGGACGGCGTGATGCTCTTCGATTTGCGAGCCGTAGTGGAGAGGCATTTCCCAGCCGCCGAAATCGACCATTTTCGCGCCGCTTTGGCGGTGAATGGCATTGAGGATGGTTTTTTGCATGGTTTCAACGACTCCCGGATGTTGGCAAGAAAAGGAAGTTTCAAAACGAAAAAAGGCGAAACTCCGCCGAGTTCCGCCCCCCTGTCCTTCTACCTGAGAGATTTGCGGCCAGTGCCAGCCAAGCCGTTTGCCCCATCGGTGGGTGCCCGCAATCGACAGACGATCCACGGACGCCGCTCTCCAGAGTTCATTACACGGAGGTCCTTTTGCCTGAGCGTTTACGGGTGAATTGCGCCTTCGGCGGTGGTGGGACCACTCTCTCCCATCCGTTGATGCACTATAACGCTTCGCAAGCGACGCTGGCAAGGTCGCGGTTTGGATCGCCGATTGGAAAACCGCTTCGCCACTCCATCGGCCGCGGAAGCATAGTCTGTCGTTTGGCTGCTGGCGCAGAAGAGGGCGACTATACTGGTTGGCAGGTGACCCTTAAGGAAACGCCGGATGAATGGCTGCAAGGGCGAATCGCGGCGTTGCACGCAGCCCGTCTCGTGTCGATTTGTCATGTCCCGCTGGCTGAGCGCCGAGTGCCTTGCGCTCCATCCCGCACCGCCAATTTTTCCGAGCTTACTTAAGTTAAGGGCATCGTTTAATGTGACAGTCGTCGAGCGACTGACAAAATTGCCTCGCACTTTGTGGGAGAGTGGTTGTCGATGAGGGTGCGGACAGGGTCTTCGTTCTTCAGGTTGATTGAAATTAAACCATTTTCTTCAAGAGAATATATCTTTGTTGGTCGAGTTCTCCACTCTGGTGCTGTATGCTAAAGTGAAACACCAGACCTTGCGCCGGAACATCCCATGACGCTTGCCCAAAATTTTGCCGCCTACAGCGAGTGGCGTACCCAGATCTCGGCGAGGCTGGACAGTTTCAGCCGCTGGTTGGCGGAGAATGAACTGGCCGATGCCCAGATCGACAGACGAATCACCCAATTGCTCGACAAACTGCATGAGGACCGGCTTCATGTCGCCTTCGTCGCCGAGTTTTCGCGCGGCAAATCGGAACTGATCAACGCCATCTTCTTTGCCGGCTACGGTAACCGTATCCTGCCGTCGACCGCAGGTCGGACGACCATGTGTCCGACCGAACTGAAGTATGACAGGCGCAAGCCACCGTGCATCGAATTGCTGCCGATCCAGACGCGTGAATCGAACGCCAGCATCACCGAGTACAAACGTTTTCCCGAAGAATGGACGACGGTTCCGTTATTGACCGAATCGGCCGAAGCGATGCAGGATGCGTTGCGGCACGTCAGCGACGTCACGCGCGTGGACAAGGAAACCGCTGCAAAACTTGGCTTTCTGACCGAAAACGATGAAGCGCACTGTTTCCGGGTGGCGGAAGATGGCACCGTCGAACTGCCTCGCTGGCGGCACGCGATCATCAATTTTCCCCATCCGATGCTCGAGCAGGGATTGGTCATTCTGGATACCCCGGGTCTCAATGCCATCGGTACCGAGCCGGAGTTGACCTTGTCGCTGTTGCCCAACGCTCATGCCGTGCTGTTCATTCTGGCGGCCGATACCGGTGTCACGCAATCCGACCTCACCGTCTGGCGGGATCACATCGGCGCACCCGGCGGGCGCAAACGTGGTCGCATCGTCGTACTGAACAAAATCGACAGCCTGTGGGACGAACTGAAAACGAGCGCCGAGATAGAGACGGAAATCGCCAAACAGGTGCAGGTCTGCTCACAGACGCTCGATTTGCCCAGGCAACAGATTTTCCCGGTCTCGGCGCAAAAAGCCCTGGTGGCCAAGATCAATGCCGACGACGAACTGCTCACCCGCAGTCGGCTGGGCGAACTGGAATTCGCACTGTCGGAAGAATTGATACCGGCCAAACAGGAAATCGTCAGAGACAACACCGAAAGCGAATTTTCTGATTGCCATCAGCGGACGCGTAATCTTCTCGAATCGCGAGTGTCTGAATTAAAAGAGCAAAAAAACGAACTCAGTGAATTGCGCGGCAAGAACAAGGGCGTAGTCGAATACATGATGAGCAAGGTCCGGCACGAAAAGGAAGAATTCGAATCCGGGCTGCAACGTTATTACGCCGTACGCAGCGTATTCTCCCGGCTGACCAACAATCTGTTTGCGCATCTGGGCCTGGACTCGCTGCGTTGGCTGAGTACTTCCACGCGCGAAGCGATGCTCAACGCGACGTTTTCAAAGAACCTTTCCGAAGCGATGACCCAATTCATCACTACGGCTCGAGAAAATCTCCGTCGATCCGAGGGGGAGGTGAGCGAAATCCTGGCCATGCTCGAAGCGATCTACAAAAAATTCTCCGTCGAACACGGTCTCAAGCTCGGTACCCCGATCAGCTTTTCTTTGCTTCCCTACGGCAAGGAAATCGATCGCCTGGCCTCGTGGTGCGATAGCCATATCAATTCTGCGCTGCAGTTGCTGACCCACGAGAAAAGTCAGCTGACACACCGCTTTTTCGAAGAAGTGGCCGTGCAAGTGCGCAGGACCTTCGAGCAGGCCAATCGCGACGCCGAATCCTGGCTGAAAGCCGTGATGGCGCCGATGGAAATCCAGATCCGCGAACACCAGATTCACTTGCAGCGTCGACTGGAAAGCATCAAGCGCATCCACCAGGCCACTGACACCCTCGAAGAGAGGATTGCCGAACTGGAGGAATTCGAACGCAAGCTGCTGGCGCAAATGACGGTTCTCGACGAGATCGGCGCAAATATCCGCGGCGCCTTGCAAAAAAATCTCGGCGCACATGAGGAACGTATCGCCGCTTGACAGCCGATTTCGCGGCTGACGCATGCCGATTTGCACGACAGAGACTCAGCGATGACTGGCGAGATGCTTCGCTGATGGTTGTCCAGCCTGATTTCAGGCCGCACAAGCGGCGAGCGTTTCCCGCGCTGCAACCCGCTGCCTCGCCACCGGCTTGAGCGGGTTCCGGAATTTTCGATCGCGGGAAAAGTCATCGCTGTGCCCATCGCATAACGACGGTGCTGATGCACTATCGGCACATTCCGGTATTTCCAAGCCAGCGCGTCCTTTACCCTCGAACGCCGGCGGGATGCCCTGCCACGTCACCGCAACCTCGCGTGACGGAATGGTCAGCGCGCTTGCGCTGGGCGATAGCAACATGGCAGACGTGGTGGCCGCAGTCGGTCTCTCCGTCTACGGATTGCGTGCTCTGATTTTCCTCGCCATTTTTTGGTCATTATTTAACAAAAATTTTGTGATCTATTTAACAGGAATCGAAAGCCTATGCGGGTTTAATGTGCGCACTGTCGTTGCGTAATGACAGTCATTTTGAAACGAACGATTTTCAATCATGGGAGGGAAGTGTTAATGGCCAATACTGATGATATTACCGGTTCAATCGGATGTTCCTCGAGCCGGGATTTGACGGCTGCGGAAATTGAAATGATCGCCGGAGGCATGGGCATGTGCGGGCAGCGCATCGTGTCCGGTTTGTTGACCGGTGGTGGAGCCGCTTTAGGGGCGCTTGGCGGGCCGATCGGTGTGGCTTTAGGAGCGGCTGCTGGTGCAGCACTTGCCTACTCGATCCTTTCGTAAGCAGGAGCGTTAACGGTTCTCTGCGTGAGGTGGATAAAAGGGAGGGAGCAACGGGGAAAAGGGCCAGACTTGCAAGCCTGAAGTCTGGCCCGCTTCCTGTCGTAATTTTTGTTGTCATCAATCCGGTTGTTGCCGGACTTCCAGGAGGGCAATCGCTTTTCCCCCATTGCTCCCGCGTCGAAGTCGATCCTGATCCTGCTGCTCTTCATGGTGGCGATGCGCGCTACTGGCCCCATCGCCTAACGCATGCTTGCCGACCAGCCAAAAATAACCTCTCGGCCTCAATTCTGAAGTGCAACCCTTTCCGGGAGGTATTGTGTTGCGATGAAAACGAATGACACACGCTCGAGCATGGAAGAGCGAACGATGATCCAGTTGGGGCTTGAGCAGGGCTGGAATCATCAAAAGAGCACCAAGGGGCCAGGGTCAAATAATGGGGAAATGAGCCTATCCCCTGTTACCGTTTTGCACCTCTCGCTGCCGCGATTCGGCCCTGGGCAAGACGGTGCCCAAGGCTTGCGTCGCTTGATCGCCAAACGACTGACGGAATGGCTCGATGACTCGGCGCAAGCATTTTTTGCTAGCATCGTCGATGGTGACCCTCCCTGTTGGCAGACGTGATTTCAGAGAGGTCGCGCTTATCAACCAGGAGGCTCTCCACCTTGTTCTTTCACGCTTTCTGCCATTCCAATGGCTTTCAGTGGTGCCATGGCAGCTTGGCCCCTTCATTCCCTGCATGACACTCTACCTGTCATCGGCCCTGTCCGACCTGAAAGCCGAACGCGACGCGGTCAAGGAAGCGCTGGGCGGACGATACCGCATCGTCGAGAGCTACGAAGCCGACCCAGGGCCGTTATGGCAAAGCTGCATTACCGACGTACAGGGCTGCGCGGCCTACGTCGGCATCATCGGGCTGCGCTACGGCTTCGTTCCCCCGGAGCAGACGAAGTCGATCACCGAACTCGAATTCGACGCCGCGTCTGCCGCCGGTCTGAACTGCTATACCTTGGGCGGTCACAACTGAGCCTTTTTGAGGGTTTGGAAATTCAGGCTCAATAAGGAATTTAGTGCCTTGGGAAACGCAGATTTATTCCCGCCAGCCCCCACACTTAATATGACAATGT
>CAYRXO010000204.1:0-5711 GCA_964428215.1 uncultured Candidatus Accumulibacter sp.
GAGCCTGAATTTCCAAACCCTCCAAAAGGCTCAGTTGTGACCGCTCAAGGTATACATCGCGACCCGGCGCTCGTCAAGGCCAAGGTCAAGGCCAAGGTCAAGGCCAAGGTCGAGATCAAGAGTCTGCACGGTCTGGCGGAAGTCGGCGCGACGCTGTTGCGGAAGAACGATTTCAATCTCGTGCACTATCGCGGCGCGAAGGGTCCGATGGTCATGGTCTCCAGCTTTTTGCCGACAGCCGGCTGGTTCGTGATCGCCGAAATAGCCGAAAGTGAAATCTATGCTCCGGTTTACAGCAGCTTATGGAAGATGCTCGCGGCTTCACTCGTCGTGCTCGCCTTGTCGATCCTGCTGATGTTCGCTGTCATGCGTTCCATCACCCGCCCGCTCGCGCAGTTGCGCAATGCGATACGTGATCTGAGCGCCGGCAACGGTGACCTGACGCGCCGTCTGCCGGCGAATAGCGGCGATGAAATCGGCGTGATCGCGCAAAGTTTCAATGCGTTCATGGAAAGCCTGCGCCAGATGTTCCTCAAGGTGCGCGAGCAGACCGACTGCATGAGCGGGCATGTCGACACCATCGACGCCGCTTCTCAGCGTCTTGCTTCCGGTTCGCAGATGACCGCCAATATTGCCGGACAGAACAGCGCCGCGATCGACGAATTGACGCAGAGCGTTTCCTACATCGTCGGCAACTCGCGTTCAGCCGCGGATCTGGTTCGTCAGGCCAGTTCGCTGTCCAGTGACAGCGCCACTTCCATGCGCCAGGCGGTCAGCGAAATCAGCGGGGTTTCGCAATCGATGGAATCGCTGACCTCGGCGATGCAGTCTCTGGAGACGCAATCGGCGCAAATCGGGTCGATTGCCACCATAATCAAGGAAATTGCCGATCAGACCAACCTGCTGGCGCTGAATGCCGCCATCGAAGCAGCACGCGCCGGCGAGCAGGGACGCGGATTTGCCGTCGTCGCCGACGAGGTGCGCAAGCTGGCAGAGAGAACGGCCTCGGCGACGATCGAAATCGACCAGAAGTTGCGCGCCATGCGCGACAACTCCGGCCAGGCCGTCGTGCGCGCCGACGAAACGCGGCACGCCGTGCATCCGGCGTCGCCCTCGTTTCCGACGTACTCAGCCAGATTACCGCGATCCAGGACACCATGCGCGTGGTGGTGACGAAGATCGAGGAGATCCGCGACTCGACCAGCGAACAGTCGCGGGCAACCGATGCCATGGTCCAGGCCACCGTGCAGATGTCGGCCAGCGCCCGCGACAGCGACGCGCAGGCGCGTGCGGCCAATCAGGTCGTCGTCGAATTGCATGCGCTGGCCAGCGAGCGGCGCGTCGGTGTTGCCCGTTTCAAGCTCTGAAACCCTGCTTGAAAAAGAAAATTCATGTCCAAGAAGAATAATGGCTCTGCAGCCCTGCTGTTGACCGCTGCCTTGTTGTCCGTTTCCGCCCCCAGCAGCGCATTCACCTGGAGTGCCACCTACATCGGCTATCGCTATGGGACACAGTTTCATGAACCCGGCACACCGAACGCCGTGCGCAAAAACATTCTGCAACTGACGCATGCCGACGGCTATGCGCTGGGGGGGAATTTCCTCAATCTCGACATTCTGTAATCCGACAGCAACGATCCGGCCAACGGCAGCGCGCATGGCGCCACCGAGTTTTATTTCGTCTATCGCCACCAGCTGCAGCTGGGCAAGGTCTTCGACCGCTCGCTGGCAATCGGTCCGCTCAAGGACGTGGCTTTGACGGCCGGTTTCGACTGGAGCAGCAAAAATACCCAATTCGCGCCGAACCGACGTCTATGGGTCGTTGGACCAACACTGAAATTCGATGCCCCCGTACCCGGGTACTGGGATGTCAGCCTGCTCTACGGGCGGGAATCGAATCACTGCGGTCTCGGTGCGACGCTCTGCCCGCGTGCCGATGTCACCTTCAACCCATTATGGATGCTGAGCACCAGTTGGGGAGTCCCTTTCCAGCTGGGTTCCGTGCCGCTGAAATTCCAGGGCTTCCTGAACTACACCAGTGCCAAGGGAAAAGACTACGCGTATGACGATACGCGCCCCGAAACCCAGATGCAGACCGCGTTGATGGTCGATGTCGGTCAACTCGTTGCCAGCCGGAAAAACACCGTCTGGGCCGGTACCCAGGCTTCGTTTGTATGCTGATGATCGGTGCTGTCGGGAAGAAAAAGCGCGGAGTGATCGCTAGGGTCGCACCGTAGAGGCGAAAGACTAACCTTGATGCAGGGCTGGGCGTAGCGTCGGACGCTTCCTGGGTAGGCGCACTCGCCGAACCAGTCTAGCCGCCAGATTCGTTCATCTGGTGTCAGGCTAGGGAAGCTCGGCAAGTTCTCCATATGCGCTCCGGTAGCATTTATCGATGGATGATTAGCCTGGAGCGATGTTCACTAGCAATTATCGTTGGAATTCATAAGCCCAAACCGGCGCTTTGTGCCTGCTGATCGGCCCAGTAACTCGAACGGACCATTGGACCGCAAGCTGCAGCGGTGAATCCCATCGCCAGGGCCCGCTGTTCGTACATCTTGAAGGTGTCGGGGTGGACATAGCGCGCGACGGGCAGATGATGTGCCGACGGCGCCAGGTATTGGCCGATGGTCAGCATTTCGACATCATGCGCACGCAGATCGGCGAGCACGGCGAGAATTTCCTCGTCATCTTCGCCGAGACCGACCATTAGGCCGGATTTGGTCGGCACCTGCGGGTAGCGCGCCTTGAATTGTTTCATGAACGTCAGTGAGTGGGCGTAATCGGCGCCCGGACGCGCCTGGCGGTACAGGCGTGGCACGGTTTCCAGGTTGTGATTGAGCACATCCGGCAGGGCCTGGCCAAGAATGTCGATGGCCAGATCGAGCCGCCCACGGAAATCGGGCACCAGCGTTTCGATGATCGTTTGCGGCGAACTGGCGCGTACCGCCTGGACGACATCGACGAAATGCGCCGCACCGCCGTCGCGCAAATCGTCGCGGTCCACACTGGTGATCACCACATAACGCAGCTTCAGCCGCGCAACACTATCGGCCAGGCGCGCCGGCTCCGCCGGATCGGGAGGCAACGGCTTGCCATGCCCGACGTCGCAGAACGGACAGCGACGGGTACAGATGTCGCCCAGGATCATGAACGTCGCCGTTCCACGCCCGAAGCATTCACCGATATTCGGACACGCCGCTTCTTCACACACCGTGTGCAGCTTCTGCTCGCGCAACATCCGCTTGATCTCGCCGAAGCGGCCGGCGTCGTTGCCGGCTTTGACGCGAATCCACTCCGGTTTGCGTTGCGGCTCTTGCGGGACGATCTTGATCGGAATACGCGCCGTCTTCAGTGCCCCCTTTTCCTTGACGCCAGTCGGACGAGTGGTTTTTGTGGCTTCGCTCATCGTTCGCGCTCCAGTTGTTCAGTGAGATGCGCGGCCAACGCCGCGGAAGCCTGTTCCGGGGTCAGCGGAATGCCGAGCTGGCGCGTCTGCGTCACCGGCAAGCCGGCGTAGCCGCAGGGATTAATCGCCGAGAACGGCGCCAGATCCATATCGACGTTCAGACTGACGCCGTGATAGCAGCAGCCCTGGCGGACGCGCAAACCGAGCGCGGCCACCTTGGCCAGCCCGACATAGACGCCAGGCGCGCCTGCGCGTCGTTCGGCAGTGATTCCCTCTTTGCACAGCAGATCGATCACCGCTTGCTCGATGCGCGTGACC
Organism: uncultured Candidatus Accumulibacter sp.; assembly: GCA_964428215.1. Classification (GTDB taxonomy): domain Bacteria; phylum Pseudomonadota; class Gammaproteobacteria; order Burkholderiales; family Rhodocyclaceae; genus Accumulibacter. Next base: position 3,727 of record CAYRXO010000204.1, read on the forward strand.
AGTTCGCGGATTTTCAGCCGCCGCCGGTTGAGGTCGAGCAGCAGATAGATCACCGCCTGACCGGGACCATGATAGGTGATTTGACCGCCACGGTCGCTGCGAACGAGCGGAATGCCGAGATCGGTCAACAAATGCTCCGGCCGTCCGGCCTGTCCGAGAGTAAATACCGGCTGATGCTCACAACACCACAATTCATCCTCGGTCACCGCCGAGCGCCCGGCGGTGAAATCGATCATTGCCTGCCAGGTCTGCCGGTAATCGGTACGCCCGAGTCGGCGCACCGACAACGGCAGTCTGCCGTTTGCGGCCGTCAGGTTCACAGGACGACCCTGACCAGCGGGTGAGCGGTCAGTTCCCGGTACAGCGCGTCGAGTTGCGCCTGACTGACGGCGTTGATCGTACAGGTCAAACCGAGATATTTGCCGGCCGACGAGGCGCGCATTTCGGTCGTCGCGGCAAGGTAATCGGGAGCGTGCCGCTTGACGATGGCGACGATGGTCGATGCGAAATCGTCGCTGGCCTGACCCATGATCTTCAAAGGAAAAGCGCAGGGGAATTCCAGCAGGGACGGGGTTTTCATCGACTGGCTGCCGCTTTCTTCAGCCGCATTCGTGCAGCGATCAGTTGAACCACAAACGCACCGCGTCGATCGTACGGCCCACCAATCCGGCAGTCGGCACGGCTTCGAGCGCATAGAGCGGATAATCGCCGTAGGGCTTGCCGTCCATGCTCACTTTCAACGTGCCGAGCAGTTGCCCTTGCGCGACCGGCGCCATCAGCGGCTGCTGCGATACCAGTTCGGTACGGATTTTCGCGCCGAAACCTTTGGGAACGGCAACGACCAGTCCGGCCGGGAATCCGATCCTGACGCTGCTTTGCTGACCTTTCCACACTTTCATCGTCGAGACGGGATCGTCCCTGGCGTACAGCTGCACCGCGTCGTAGAACTGGTAACCATAGTTGAGCAGCTTCAGCGATTCCTGGGCACGCGCATTATCGGATGCCGTGCCGAGGACGACGGAAATCAGCCGACGGGAACCGCGTTTGGCCGAAGAGACGAGGCAATATCCGGCGGCCTCGGTATGACCGGTTTTCATGCCATCGACGGTCGGGTCGATGTACAGCAGCCGGTTGCGATTCGGCTGCGTGATGTTGTTGTAGCGGAATTCCTTCAGCGAATAGTATTTGGCGTAATCATCCGGAAAATCGCGGACCAGCGCCGCGGCCAGGATCGCCAGATCGCGCGCGGTGGTGTAATGCTGCGGGTCCGGCCAACCGCTGGCATTGCGGTAATTGGTCGACTTCATCCCCAGCCGCTTCGCCTCGCGGTTCATCATCTGCGCGAAATTTTCCTCGTCGCCGGCGATTGCTTCGGCCAATGTGACGCAGGCATCGTTGCCCGACTGGACGATCATCCCTTTGAGCAGATCCTCGATCCTGACCAGGGTGCCGACCTGGACGAACATCCGCGAGCCGCTGGTTTTCCAGGCCTTTTGCGAAACGGGCACCGCCTGATCGAGCCGGATCGTTCCTTGCCGCAAGGCAGCGAAACTCAGATAGGCGGTCATCAACTTGGTCAGCGACGCTGGTTCAAGACGCTGATCGGGTGCTTGCGCCGCCAGATCCTGACCGGAAGCGGCTTCGACGAGCAGCCAGGATTTGGCGGCCAAGGCCGGCGGGGTGGGCAGTTGCTGCGCCAGCGACAACGTCGGCAGACACAGAAAAAACAAGCAAAATGAACGGAATAAAGACATGTCGGGCGGCAGGAAAAAGGGGCGATTATAACAATTGCCCGCTTGCAGGCTGTGCACGTTCTGTGACAGCGTCGGGGCGATCGCATGAATCTTATAACAGCGCATTCACTTCGCTCAGCATCGCCTGCGTCAGCGGGTTCGCTTCGAGCCGATGGCGAAACTTCATCAACGTCGTGGCATCCGGGACCGATTCGACCGCCAGATCGATGCCGCAAAAGCGTCGCAACGCCT
>CAYRXO010000205.1:0-5687 GCA_964428215.1 uncultured Candidatus Accumulibacter sp.
GCTCGGCGCCGGCGGCGCAGCGCGCGGTGTCGTCGCGCCATTGCTGGAGCGCGCGCCAGAGCGGCTGACGATCGCCAACCGCACGCCGGCCAAAGCGCAACGACTGGCTGAACTTTTTGCCGCCGGCGGAGCGGTCAGTGGCGTTGCTTATGCCGATCTGGCCGGGCAGCGCTTCGATCTGGTGATCAACGCCACCTCCGCCAGTCTGGCCGGCGAACTGCCACCCTTGCCGGCCGGCATCTTTGCGGCCGACAGTCTGGCTTACGACATGATGTACGGCCGCGGCGAAACGCCTTTTCTGGCGTTTGCCCGGCAAAACGGCGCCGCGCGCGGCAGCGACGGACTCGGCATGCTCGTCGAACAGGCCGCCGAATCGTTCCGCCTCTGGCGTGGCGTGCGTCCATCGACGCAAGAACTGATCGCCCGCCTGCGCGCCACCGGTACACCGCCGGCCAGCGGCAAATGAGCATCGCGCAGGGCATCCGCCGCCTGTTTTTCATCCTGCTCGCCGTCCTGCTGCTCTACCAGTGCTGGTTGTTCGCCTGGGTGGTGTGCTGGAAATGGGTCAATCCCCGGCAGACCAGTTTCATGAGTCTGCGTCTCGACGAAATGCGGCAGACCAATCCGCACGCCGAGTTGCAGAGGGTATGGCTGGATTACGGGCGCATCTCCGACCAGCTCAAGCGGGCGATCATCGCCGCCGAAGACGCCCGTTTCGTCGATCACGACGGTTTCGACTGGCAAGGGATCCAGCAGGCGATCGAGAAGAATCAGAAAAAGGGCCGCTTCGTCGCCGGCGGATCGACGATCTCACAGCAACTGGCGAAAAATCTTTTCCTGACGCCGTCGAAAACGCCGTGGCGTAAAGCGCAGGAAGCGGTGGTGACGCTGATGCTCGAGATCTGCTGGGACAAGGAGCGCATTTTCGAGGTCTACCTGAACGTCATCGAATGGGGCAATGGCGTTTTCGGTGCCGAAGCGGCGGCGCGGCATTACTACGGCGTCTCGGCCGCGCATCTTTCCGCGTCGCAAGCCGCGCGTCTGGCCGGCATGGTTCCCAATCCCCGACTCTACGACCGGCAACGCAACGCGCCGGGGCTGGCCCGCAAAACGGCGATCATCCTGGCACGCATGCCGGCGGCCGAGCTGCCCTGAGACGGTGTGGGACGGCGATTGCCGGCAGCGAAGCGAAGGCTCTGGCTTGGACGCGCTCCGGGCGACTTGCGCACAACCTTGGTGCCGTCGTCTAGCCCGCACGACGCGGCCTGCCACGTGGTAAGTTGACGACTTTCGGAATTGCTTACCGTCCAAGGAGTTGCCGCAGATGAAATTCCGCACCATTCTGCTGTTGCTGATTCTCGGCCTGATCGCTGCCTTCGCGGCGCTGAACTGGCCGGCGTTCAACGTACCGAGCAAACTCTCTCTCGGCCTCAGCGAAGTGGAGGCGCCACTCGGTCTGGTGATGCTCGGCATCATCGCCGGCCTGACGACCTTCTTCCTGATTTTCGTCGTCTTCGTACAGGCGACGGCCTTGTTCGAAGCACGACGGAACGCGCAGGAACTGACCGCCAACCGCGAGCTTGCCGACAAAGCCGAAGCCTCGCGATTCACTGAATTGCGCCAGTTCATCGGCGAAGAATTCCGCAAACTCGGCCCAGCCACTCCCGCTTCCGGATCGTCCGGTGCAGCGACGCTGCACCGGCTCGAACGACTCGAGAAAAACCTGCTGCTGGCTATCGAACAATCCGGCAACGGTCTCGCCGCTCATCTTGCCGAAATGGACGACCGGCTGACCGGTCACAAAGTGGCCGACAGCACATCGTCAACGTCCTTCCGCTGACCGCCGTGCCTGGCTGCCCAATTTCGGCGTCGATCTGCGTCTGCTCAATTGCCTGCGGACTGTGAAAGAGTGCGCGTCTCGCTGGCGGCACGCCGAGCGCTATGTCCGGCATAGCGATTTATTACCGTTTATTTAAAACAGATGCTCGCGGGTGACGCCACCACGACGGATGATCCGCCGTAGCTGATCGAGGGCTTCGATCTGGATCTGGCGGACACGCTCCCGGGTGAGGTTGAGGTCAGAGGCGATTTCTTCGAGGGTGCTCGCTTCGGCGCCTTCGAGCCCATAGCGGCGCTGCAGAACCTGCTGCTGTTTCTCAGCCAGTTGGCCGACCCATTTCTTGAGCAGCTTGTCGGTTTCGGCTGCCTGCAGACTCTCGTCGGGGTCTGGCAGTTCCTCGTCGGCGAGCACATCGGCGATGGTGCGTGTTGGGTCGACTTGCAGCGGCGCGTCGATCGAGGTGATGCGCTCGTTGAGGGTCATCATCCGGCGCACTTCTTCGACCGGGCGGTCGATCAGATTGGCCACCTGTTCGGCACACACCTCGCGTCCATTGGACGATTCCAGGTGACGGACGGCACGCAGCACCAGATTGATTTCCTTGACCACATGCACCGGCAGCCGGATGGTGCGCGACTGGTTCATGATCGCCCGTTCGATCCCTTGCCGAATCCACCAGGTGGCGTAAGTCGAAAAGCGGAAACCGCGTTCGGGGTCGTATTTTTCGATGGCGTGAATCAGGCCGAGATTGCCTTCTTCGATCAGATCGAGCAGCGGAATGCCGCGATTGAGGTAATGCTTGGCGATATTCACCACCAGACGCAGATTGTGCTCGATCATTTTCTGCCGGGCGAGAAATTCGCCGGATCGCGCCCGACGCGCCCAGGCCGCCTCTTCGCTGGCCGAGAAGAGGGGTTTGGCACCGATCTCGTTCAGATAGTACTGGGTGACGTCGTTGAGCAGTTCGCCTTCCGGCGTCGCCGACGCCTCCTCGCCGTCTGCTTCGCCTGCCGGTTCGTCGAGCGGGAAATCGGCATCCTCGTTCGCGCCGTCCAGTGATCCGTGTTCCGTTTCGAAATCGCTGGCCATGAGCTTAACGTTGTGGCAGGAATTTGAGCGGATCGACCGGCTTGCCTTGCCGACGGACTTCGAAATGCAGCTTCACCTGATCGGTGTCCGTGTTGCCCATTTCGGCGATCTTTTGCCCTTTGTTGACCATCTGTCCCTCCTTGACCAGGATGTTCTGGTTATGTGCGTAAGCGGTCAGGAAATTGTTATTGTGTTTGACGATCACCAGTTTGCCATAGCCACGCAAACCGCTGCCACTATAGACGACCTTGCCAGCGCTGGCCGCCACAACCGCTTCACCGGCGCGCCCGCCGATGTCGATGCCTTTGTTGCCACCTTCGCTGAAAGTGGCGAGCAGCTTGCCGCCGGCCGGCCAGATCCAGGCGATTTCTTCATTGCCCGATACCTCGCCGGCTTTCTCCTCAGCGCTGGGCTCCGCTTTACTCTCGGGTTTACTGTCGGATTTTGCTTCCGGTTTGCTTTCCGGTTTCACGGCTGGTTTGGCGACGACGGCCGTCGGTTCGACCGGCTTTTGCTGCGCACGGAGCAGCGCCTGTTCGGAGTAGGGCTCCTTGCCCGCTTTCGGTTCGCGTTTCAAGGTGTCGATGGTCGTAGCAAGCGGCTTCTCTTCAATCGCGCCGCTGCTGATCGGCTTGACCACCACCGCGCCGCTGCTGGTACTGCCGACGCTGCTTCCCGGCGCGCGCGTGCGCAGCACCTGGCCGACGAGGATCCGGTTCGGATTTTCGATGTTGTTCCAGTGGATCAGATCCCGATAGTCGAGACCGTGATCGAGGGCGATCGAATAAAGCGTATCGCCTTTCTTGACGGTGTAGCCATCCGGGATGGTCGAAGCGCCTTTGCTGCTGCCCACGCCACGTTCGACCGGCGACGGCGACTGGCTGACGCATCCGGCCAGGACCAGCGCAACGAACAGTGCGCTTGTCAGCGGCTGGACTAGGGAAGAAAGAAGACGTTTCATGAGATCCCGGAGAGTAACGGCACAAATCGAACGGCATCGAGTCGGGTTTCGACCAACCCTTCGGCCCGATGTTCGATCAGCGTCAATTGTTGCGTTGTGCTTCCTAATGGCAAAACCATTCTGCCACCGATGGCGAGCTGCTGCAAAAGTGCTGTCGGCACCCGGGTTGCCGCAGCGGCGACGATGATCGTGTCGAATGGCGCGGCTTGCGGCAGGCCCAGTTGTCCGTCGCCATGTTGCAGCCGCACGGTGAATTGTTTGATCGTGCGCAGATTGGTCTTCGCCTTGGCGAGCAGCGCGGCGATCCTTTCGATGGCGTAAACCTCGTTGGTCAGCTGGGCCAGTACCGCTGCCTGGTAGCCGCAGCCGGCACCGATCTCCAGCGTTTTGCCGAGCTGGCGGCCGTCGTGCAGCACCTCGATCATCCGCGCCACGACATAGGGCTGCGAAATGGTCTGCGCGAAGCCGAGCGGCAAGGCGGTATCTTCGTACGCCCGCGAAGCCAACGCTTCTTCGACGAAAACGTGCCGGGGAACCGCGGCGATTGCCGCCAGGACTCGCTCGTCGACGATGCCCTTTTCGCGCAGCCGCTCGATCATCCGTCCGCGCGTCCGTGACGAGGTCATGCCGGCGCCAGCAAACGAGGGGTTCATTGCCGCAGCCATCCGCGTACGAGTGCCAGTTGATCGTTATGCGTCAGGTCGATCTGCAGCGGCGTCAGCGACACCTGCTGCTGCTGCACGGCGTAAAAGTCGGTCCCTTCGCCGGCGTCCGCCGCCTCGCCGGCGGCGCCGACCCAGTAAACAGTCTCGTTGCGCGGCGATAACGTGCGCACCACCGGTTCGGCCTTGTGTCGTTTTCCGAGGCGGGTGACGGCAAAACCGCGCAATTGTTCGTAGGGCACGTCGGGCACATTGACGTTGAGCAACATCGGCTGTGCCGGTCGTTGTTCCTGCATCAGGCAGACCACTTCGCGCGCCACTTTCGCGGCGCAGGCGAAATCCTCGCTGTGCCGGGTGCACAAGGAGATGGCGATGGATGGAACGCCCAGCAGAAAGCCTTCGGTCGCCGCGGCGACAGTCCCGGAATAAATGGTGTCATCGCCCATGTTGGCGCCCATGTTGATCCCCGAAACGACCATATCCGGTAAACAGTCGAGCATGCCGGTGACTGCCAGATGTACGCAGTCGGTCGGTGTGCCATTGACGTAATAAAAACCGTTGGCCGCCCGCTTCAAGGACAGCGGCCGGTCGAGCGTCAGCGAATTGCTGGCGCCGCTGCGGTCGCGCTCGGGGGCGACGACGGTAATCTCTGCCACCGTGGACAGCGCACGCGCCAGATGATCGATCCCTGGGGCGAAATAGCCATCATCGTTACAGAGCAGGATTCGCATAGCCATACAACCGTTCAACACCACCGCAAACTTGCCATTATAACCGCCCTGCTCAATCGCTGAGCACGCCGAACTCGACCGTCAGGGCGATCGCAGAAGTGATGAATGCATGCATTCCGACGCAATTTCACGGTCTTCGCTGTGCCCTTGCACGAAACGGGTGATCAGAATGGGTTTGAAGATTCCTTCCCTACAAAACAATGCTTTACATTGGAATTATCTCGCGGGCGTTATGAGGCGACTTTCCGGGTGGGGAGGTGGATGCGCTGCGCTTATCCACGGTGGCCTCAAATATGAAGTGCAACACATTACCTCCCGGCAGGTGTTGCACTTCATATTCGAGGCCACCCTGTCCTTTGAGGTCCTGCCACACGCCGGCACCCTCAATGCCCTGTCGCATGAAC
>CAYRXO010000206.1:0-5659 GCA_964428215.1 uncultured Candidatus Accumulibacter sp.
CTACATGCTATTAGACAGGATAATTAAAGTCGTTTATGGCCGATCTTGGTATAGATCAGTTTGGCTCGTAGTCAGCGAAAAACACAGCTGCCACTCACTGCGCACGCCAAATCCGCTCAAGCCGGCGCAGGCGCGCTGGGTTCAGCATCCGGGGTATTGCTGTCCGCTTTGCTGGCAGACTTGCTGGGTGATTGTTTGGATGGCCGCGGCGGGCTGCCGTCCATGATGTCGTTGATCTGATCGCTGTCGAGCGTTTCGACTTCGAGCAGCGCTTGTGCCATGGCTTCGACCTTGTCACGGTTTTCCTCGAGAATCCGTCGGGCCAGCGCGTACTGCTGATCGATGATGCGGCGGATTTCGGCGTCGACCTTTTCCATGGTCGCTTCCGAAAGGTTCTTGTGCGTCGTCACCGAACGGCCGAGGAAAACCTCGCCTTCGTTCTCGCCATAAACCATCGGTCCGAGCACATCGGACATGCCGTAACGGGTGACCATGTCGCGTGCCATTTGCGTCGCGCGTTCGAAGTCATTGGAAGCACCCGTGGTCATCTGGTTCATGAACAGCTCTTCGGCGATGCGACCACCGAAAAGAACGGCGATGCGGCTCATCAGGTACACCCGGTCGTATGCGTAGCGGTCGTCTTCCGGCAGCTGCATCGTCACGCCGAGCGCGCGGCCGCGCGGGATGATCGTCACCTTGTGCACCGGATCGGATTTCGGCATCAGCTTGGCAACGACGGCGTGGCCGGACTCGTGATACGCCGTGTTACGCCGTTCGTCCTCGTTCATCACCATGCTGCGCCGCTCGGCGCCCATCATGATCTTGTCCTTGGCCTTCTCGAAATCGTCCATGTCGACCAGGCGTTTGTTGCTGCGCGCGGCAAACAGGGCGGCTTCGTTGACCAGGTTGGCCAGATCGGCGCCCGAAAAACCGGGCGTACCGCGGGCAATGATGTCCGCCTTGACGTCGGGAGCGATCGGCACCTTGCGCATATGCACGACCAGGATCTGCTCACGACCACGGATGTCGGGCAGCGGGACGACCACCTGCCGGTCGAAGCGGCCGGGACGCATCAACGCCGGGTCGAGAACGTCCGGCCGGTTGGTGGCGGCGATGACGATCACCCCGACACTGCCTTCGAAACCGTCCATCTCGACCAGCATCTGGTTGAGCGTCTGCTCGCGTTCGTCGTTGCCACCGCCCAGTCCGGCACCGCGCTGACGGCCGACGGCATCAAGTTCGTCGATGAAAACGATGCACGGGGCGTGCTTCTTGGCGTTCTCGAACATGTCGCGCACGCGCGCCGCGCCGACGCCGACGAACATTTCGACGAAATCGGAACCGGAAATCGAGAAGAAGGGCACTTTGGCTTCGCCGGCGATCGCTTTGGCGAGCAAGGTTTTACCGGTTCCGGGATTGCCGACCAGCAGAACGCCTTTCGGAATGCGTCCGCCGAGTTTTTGAAACTTCGACGGGTCGCGCAGGAAATCGACCAGTTCGGAGACTTCCTCCTTGGCTTCATCGCAACCGGCGACATCAGCAAAAGTGATGTTGTTCGTCGCTTCATCGAGCAGCCGCGCCTTGCTCTTGCCGAAAGAGAACGCCCCACCGCGGCCACCGCCCTGCATCTGGCGCATGAAGAAGATCCACACGCCGATCAATAGCAGCATCGGGAACCAGCTGACGAAAATGTTCATCAGGAACGACTGTTCTTCTTCTGGTTTGGCTTCGATCTTGACGCCGTGTTTGAGCAGATCGGAAACCATCCACAAGTCGGGTGGCGCATAGCTGGTCAATTTCCGTCCATCGGTCGTCGTTGCTTTCAGTACCCGGCCTTCGATGACCACTTTGGCGATCGTTCCCTTGCCGACTTCTTCGATGAATTGCGAATATTCCATCGAAGACTGCGGTGCCTGGCGCGTGCTCAACTGATTGAAAACCGTCATCAGTACCAGCCCGATGACCAGCCAGACCGCCAAATTTTTGAACATGTTATTCAAAGTGTCACCTCTTCAAGAAGGCCGGCCCCAACCGCAGCGGGCACCAGCCGATCCCAGACAGACGGGCATTGTAAAACGATTCGCATTGACTGAAACAAAGCACGCGCCTAGCTCGAACTCAGAAACGCAGATATTTGCCAAGCAGATAGATTTCCGGACTGCGATCGCGTGATGCGTCGGGTTTACGCGACGCCACCTGACGGAAATTTTGCCGCATTTGTTCGACAAACTGTTCATAACCATAACCTTGAAATACTTTGACCAGCAGCGCGCCGTCAGGTTTCAACCAATTTACGGCAAAATCCAGTGCCAGTTCAGCCAAATGCATCACGCGTGCCTGATCGGACAAGGCGACGCCGGAAATATTGGGCGACATGTCGGAAAGCACAAGCCCCAATTTTTCCCCGGCCAGCAGTTCTGTCAGGCGCTGCAACACCGATTCGTCGCGAAAATCGCCTCGCAGAAAAGTGACGCCTGACAATGGCGTCATCTCCAGCAGATCGACCGCGATCAGTTTGCCCGAACCGGCCAGTTTCCTGGCGGCAACCTGTGACCAACCTCCCGGGCTGGCTCCGAGATCGACGATCCGTTCACCGCGCAGAATCAAGCGATCCTTGGCGTCGATGCCGAGCAGTTTATAGGCGGCTCGCGAACGATAGCCTTCGGCCTTGGCACGCTGGACGTAACAGTCGCTGACGTGTTCGTGCAACCAGGCCTTGCTCGTCCGAGTTCTTTTCATCGCTGGAAACTGGTTAAAATGCGTGCTTCAGGAAAGGGCATTGATGCTATCTATCAGTTCCGACACCCGCCGCGCCTTGCGCGCTCGGGCGCATGCGCAACATGCCGTGGTTTCAATCAGTCTGAAAGGGCTGTCCGAATCGGTGCTCAAGGAAATTGACGCCAGTCTCAACGCGCATCAGTTGATCAAGGTCCGCGTATATAGCGACGACCGCGAATTGCGCGAACATTATTTCAACACGCTCTGCGCACAGTTGCAGGCGGCACCAGTGCAACACATCGGCAAATTGCTGATTCTTTGGCGTCCACCTGCTGAGGGCGCAGCGTCAACCGCGCGTTCCCGAGTCAAGCGCAAGAAAAACATGCGTGATTAACGTCCAGCGCGCACCAGCCCGCTGACCAGCAGCAGGCCGAGCACACTCTGCAACAGATACAAACCGCTGGAAATCCCGTGCCAGGTGGCAAAACGGTTGCGCAGCACACTTTCCATTACTTCGCGCGGCCAGGCATCGGCTTTCAATTGCGCCAGCAACGGCTGGATGCCGAACAGGCTGACCACCGTCAGCAGGGTCATGAGCACGAGCAGCCAGAAATGCCAGCGACGCAGCGTCACGCTACGCAGTCGAAGCAGCAGATACGACAGCATATATAGTGCACAGGTCAGACCGATCCAGCCGATCAGTTCGAACAGTCGCCCGGCAAGCGCGCCGGCCAACGGCCGGTTGTCGCCCAGTAATGAAAACAGGGTCGGCGCAACCACGTAGCCGATGCACCACAAACCGCCGACCCAGCAGGTCAGGGCAATCTGATAGAGGGCATCGGCCAGACGCGGCATCAGCGGACGAATCTGATTATTCGTAGCGTACGTCGAGTACTTCGTATTCACGCAAGCCCCCCGGCGCCTGCACTTGCGCGACATCGCCGGCGAATTTGCCGATCAAAGCGCGGGCAATCGGCGAATTGACCGAAATCTTGCCCGATTTGATATCCGCTTCGTCTTCGCCGACGATCTGATAACAGACACGCGCCCCTGAATCCTGATCTTCCAGATCGAGCGTCGCGCCGAAAACGCAGCGCCCGTCGGCATCGAGCAGTTTCGGATCGATGATCTGGGCATTGGCCAGTTTGCTCTCCACTTCCTTGATGCGTCCCTCGATGAAGCCTTGCCGTTCTTTGGCGGCGTCGTATTCGGCGTTCTCCGACAGATCGCCGTGCGAACGTGCTTCGGCAATGGCAGCGATGGCTTTCGGCCGTTCGATGGTCTTCAGGTGCTGCAGTTCGGTGCGGAGTTTTTCGGCGCCGTAGAGAGTTAACGGTATCTTGCTCATGGATTTGGTCACCAACCAGAAGTCGTCACCGCGCCAGAGAGCGATGACGGGGGCGAGAATTATCTATTCAGTTCACGTTCAGCTGCGCATGCAGTTCCTGGATCGGGTAAACCACCAGTTCGCCGCGGTTACGGATGCCTGCCGCGGCGGCTTCCGCGCCCCAGATGGTGGTGAAGATCGTCACCCGCGCGGCCAGACCGGAAGTGCGGATCGAGCGCGAGTCACTGATTGCCTTGCGTTTTTCATCGACGGTGTTGATGATCAGCACGATCTCGTTGTTCTTGATCATGTCGACCACGTGCGGGCGACCTTCGGTGACCTTGTTGACCGGTGTGACGGGAATTCCGGCGGCGGCAATCGCGGCCGCCGTGCCGCGTGTCGCCAGCAGGCTGAAGCCGGCGGCTTGCAATTGGGCGGCAATGGCCACTGCTTTCGGCTTGTCCGATTCCTTGACGCTGATGAATACCTGGCCCGAACGCGGCAAACGCACGCTGGCCGCGATCTGGCTCTTGACGAACGCTTCGGAAAAACTCATGCCGACGCCCATCACTTCGCCGGTCGACTTCATTTCCGGGCCAAGAATCGTATCCACGCCGGGAAACTTGGCAAAGGGAAAAACCGCTTCCTTGACTGAAAAATGGGTCGGTATGACCTCGTCGCGCAAACCCTGGCTGGCCAGCGATTTGCCGACCATGCAGCGGGCAGCGATCTTGGCCAGCGGCAGACCGGTGGCTTTGGAAACGAAAGGAACGGTACGCGAAGCGCGCGGATTGACTTCGAGAACGAAAACGACGCCGTTCTGAATGGCAAATTGCACGTTCATCAAACCACAGACGTTCAGTCCTTTGGCCATCAGCAGGGTCTGCCGGCGCATTTCGTCCTGCAGCGCCGGCGACAATGTGTACGGTGGCAGGGAACACGCCGAATCGCCCGAATGCACGCCGGCTTGTTCGATGTGCTCCATCACGCCGCCGATCAGTACTTCCTCGCCATCGCACAACGCATCGACATCGACTTCCGAGGCGTCGTTGAGGAAGCGGTCGAGTAAAACCGGCGAATCGTTCGACACTTTCACCGCCTCGCGCATATAACGCTCGAGGTCGCGGGAGTCATGCACGATTTCCATCGCCCGGCCACCGAGCACGTACGACGGACGGACGACCAGCGGATAGCCGATTTCAGTCGCCATCCGTAAAGCTTCACTTTCGGTACGCGCGGTGCGGTTGGGCGGTTGCTTGAGTCCCAGATCGTGCAGCAACTTCTGGAAGCGTTCGCGATCTTCGGCGGCGTCAATCATGTCCGGGCTGGTGCCGATGATCGGTACGCCGTTGGCCTCCAGATCACGCGCCAGCTTGAGCGGCGTTTGCCCGCCGTACTGGACGATGACGCCGAGCGGCTGTTCGACGGCGACGATTTCCAGTACGTCCTCGAGAGTCAAGGGCTCGAAATAAAGACGGTCCGACGTGTCGTAGTCGGTAGACACCGTTTCCGGGTTGCAATTGACCATGATCGTCTCATAGCCGTCTTCGCGCATCGCCAGCGCGGCGTGCACGCAGCAGTAGTCGAACTCGATGCCCTGGCCGATGCGGTTGG
>CAYRXO010000207.1:0-5657 GCA_964428215.1 uncultured Candidatus Accumulibacter sp.
TTCGCTTCGACCCATCAAGTCCGACAGGCTGCTAGATTATTTCTCTGTTAAATCGTTGGCGTCCGGCTGAATTGGTTTATCGAGCCTTCTGCCGAAACCGGCATCAGTCAGCGCATTCATTGATTCGAATGATCATGTCTTTACCCGTACCTGATCACCTGATCGATGCCGCCCAGCTGAAAGCTTTGCTCGGGCCGGCGGGAGATCGCTTCACCATCGTCGCGCTCGCCGCCTGCCTCTCGACCAACAGTTCGTTACTCGACAAGGCACGCGACGGTAGCGCGCGCAGCGGCACGCTGTTGATCGCCGATCGGCAGACCAACGGCCGTGGGCGGATGGGGCGCCAGTGGGCTTCGTCGGCCGAGGGCAGCCTGACCTTCTCGCTGCTATGGCGTTTTAGCGTCCCGCCAAGCCGGCTCAGTGGCTTGTCGCTGGCCGTCGGGCTGGCCGTCGCGCGAGGGCTCGAGTCCTGCGGCGCGGCAGGCGTCGGCCTGAAATGGCCGAACGACATCCTGCTCGACGGCGGCAAGGTCGGTGGCATCCTGATCGAGCTGGAAAGCGTTGCCGAAGCCATGCTGGCGGTGATCGGCATCGGCATCAATCTGCAACTGCCGGCAGGCGAAACCGGGGATTTTCTCTACCCGCCGGCTGCGCTGGCGCAGACGGTGCGGCCGCCGCCGGGGCGGCATGTCGTGCTGGCGCAGGTGATGCTGGCGCTGGCCGACGTTCTCGATCGCTTTGCCGAGTCGGGCTTTGCCGGTCTGCGCGACGACTGGCAATCGCGGCACGCCTGGCAGGAACGTCCGGTCCGTCTGCTCAACGGTGGCGTGCCCGAGCGTCAGGGAGTCTGCCTGGGCGCCGATGCCGATGGCGCCCTGCTGCTGCGCACCGCGCAGGGTGTCGAACGTTGTTTTTCCGGCGACGTGTCGCTACGCCGCGCATGATCATCGCCATCGACGCCGGCAACAGCCGCATCAAATGGGGGGTGCATGACGGTCGTCAGTGGCTGGACAGCGGCGTGCTGGCCACCGCCGACTGCGCTTTTCTCAGCGAGGCCGCCGACGAATGGCCGGCCAGCGCGCGGGTGGTGGTGTGCAATGTCGCCGGTCGCGAGGTCGCGGCGCAAATCAGCGCGCTGCTGCACGATTACGGAAAACTGTCTTTTCTCACTCCTTCCATTGCAGCCTGCGGCGTGCGTTCCAGCTATGACTCTCCGGCACAACTGGGTGCCGACCGCTGGGCGGCGTTGATCGGCGCACGCGCGCAACGCGCGACGGCGACACTGGTCGTCTGCGCCGGTACGGCGACGACGGTCGATCTGCTCGCTGCCGACGGCGTTTTCCGTGGCGGCCTGATCCTGCCCGGTTTCAACCTGATGCGCTCGTCGCTGGCGACGAATACCGCGCAATTGCCGCTGGCCGAAGGATCGTTTCTCGACGAACCGCGCAGCACGATCGACGCCATTTTTAGCGGTTGTCTGCATGCGCAACTGGGGGCCATCGAACGCATGTTCGCGCTGTTGGCTAACGAACCGGAGCCTCTGTGCCTGATCACCGGCGGTGGTGCCGAAACGCTGACACGGCATTTGCAGATCCCTTGTCAGCGGGTTGACAATCTGATCCTCAACGGCTTGCTGCGCTATGCCGCCTCCTTGTGAATCCCCGCTCGAACCATTGCCGACAGGAGTCTGCTCATGCCCGCCCACTTGCTGACGACCTTGCCTGTCTTTCTGGCTTATTTCGCGGTGGCCATCGGTTTGTTGATGGTTTTTCTATTGATTTATGTGAATATTACGCCGTATCACGAGTTCGAGCTGATCCGTGCCGGCAATACGGCGGCGGCCGTCAGTCTCGGTGGGGCGATTTTTGGTTTCGCCATGCCGGTAGCCAACGTCATCGCCCACAGTGACACGCTGCTCGATCTGATCGTTTGGGGAGCGATTGCCGGGATGATCCAGATCCTCACTTATCTGGTCTGCCGCCTGGCCCTGCCGCAGCTCAATCAGGACATTCCGGCAGGCAAAATGGCAGCGGCGGTTTTTCTGGCGATCTTGTCGCTGAGCATCGGTCTGATCAACGCGGCTTGCATGACCTATTGAACTTGTGGCCGGCGACGTTCAGCCGGCTATCGCCCTTTTCTGCTGTATGGAGGTTGTCATGGCACTCATGGATTTCATCAAGAAACAGTTTGTCGACGTCATTCACTGGACCGAGGACAGTAATGGCGTGTTGGCCATGCGTTACCCGATGCAGGATTTCGAAATCCAGTATGGCGCGCAACTGACCGTGCGTGAGTCGCAACTGGCGCTTTTCGTCAATGAAGGCCAGATTGCTGACGTGTTTACGCCCGGCCTGTACAAGCTGACCACCCGGACGCTGCCGCTGCTGACCAACCTGAAGAACTGGGACAAGCTTTTTGAATCGCCTTTCAAATCGGACGTCTATTTCTTCTCGACGCGCTTGCAGCTCGATTGCAAGTGGGGAACGCCGAACCCGATCTCGATCCGCGACAAGGAATTTGGCATGGTGCGCCTGCGCGCGTTCGGCATCTATGCCTACAAGCTGGTCGACGTGCGCCAGTTCCATCGCGAGATATCCGGCACCCGCGAGCAATATACCGTCGCTGAACTCGACGGTCAGTTGCGCAATCTGGTGATTGCTTCGATGACCGATCTGTTCGGCGAATCCGGCGTGTCGTTCATCGACATGGCGGCCAATCAGGATGAACTGAGCCGGAAGATGCAGGAAAAGCTGACGCCGGTTTTCGAACGCTATGGTCTGGCGCTCGACAGCTTCGTGGTGCAGAACGTCTCGCTGCCCGAGGAACTGCAAAAGATTCTCGATACGCGCATCGGCATGAACATCATTGGCGACATGGGGCGCTATACGCAGTATCAGGTGGCAAGCAGCATACCGCTGGCGGCACAGAACGAAGGTGGCATCGCCGGGCTTGGCGCCGGCCTCGGTGCCGGCCTGGGGATCGGTCAGACGATGAGCGCCGCCATCGCGCAAACGCTGCCGACGACTGCTGTCCCGGCTGTGTCTGCCGCCAGCGCTGCCGACCGCGCCGACGAAGTGGTCGCCACGCTCGAGAAGCTGCACGCGCTGGTTGGCAAAGGGATTCTCACGCCCGCCGAATTCGAAGCCAAAAAAGCCGAACTGCTCGGAAAACTCGGCTGATCGGCGAACGGCCAGCGATCGACCGTCGTCGATGCGCATGAAACAGGCTCGTTGTCCCTCTTGCGGCGCGCCGGTGCAATTTCGCTCGGCGACCACCCTGTACGTGGTCTGCGAGTTTTGCCGCAGCAGCCTGTTGCGCCATGGCGACGAACTGCAAAATCTCGGCCGGATGGCCGATCTGCTCAACGATGTCACGCCGTTGCAGATCGGCAGCGAAGGGGTTTTCCACGGTCACCATTTCGCGATCATCGGCCGCTTGCAGCTGCAATACGCTGCCGGTCTGTGGAATGAATGGTATTTGCTGTTCGATGATGGAAGGACCGCCTGGCTGGCGGAAGCGGCCGGCGAGTATCTGGTCAGCGCGCAAGTCAACGTCAGTCAGCCGTTGCCGGCTTTTGCGACGCTGCAACCAGAGATGACGGTCGACATCGACGGTCGTCTCTTCCGGGTCACCGATCTGAAAACGGCGCGCTGCATCGCGGGTCAGGGTGAGCTGCCGTTCAAGGTCGCGGCCGGTTACGATGTGCAGACCGCCGATCTGCGGAGCGTCGACCGCTTCGTCACGCTCGATTACAGCGAATCGCCGCCGCAGGTCTTTGTCGGGAAAGCGGTTTCTTTCGCCGATCTGCAGCTCGGCAATCTGCGTCCGGCGCCAGAGCCAGGCTTGGCGGACGTCAAACAGAGCGCCCGGGCATTCAACTGCCCGCATTGCGCCGCGCCGTTACAACTGCACAGCGCGGCGATCAAAGCCGTCGCCTGTGACAGTTGCGGTTCCTTGATCGGCGTCGAAAACGAGAATTTTCGCCTGCTGCAACAGGCGCAAGTGGCTTTGCGCATCGTTCCTCAGCTGCCGCTGGGCAGCCGCGGGACGATCGAAGGCATTGCCTGGGAAGTGATCGGCTTCATGCAGCGTCAGCTGACCAATGCGGCGGCGGAGGCAACGCCCTGGTCCGAATATCTGCTGTTCAACGCCAACGACGGCTTCGCCTGGCTGATCGAAGAGCAGGGGCACTGGAATTTTTCCCGTGCGCTGGCCAGTCCGCCGTCGGTTGGCCGTCAGCAGACGGAATTCGTACGTGCCGGCGATCGATTCAAACGTTTCAGCAGTGGCCAGTCAAGGGTTAGCTATGTCGTCGGCGAATTCTATTGGCGGGTGACCGTCGACGAAATCTGCCAGGTCGACGAATATGTCTGCCCGCCGCGGCTGTTGACCCGTGAAGTCACCGATCAGGAAGCGGTCTGGTCGGAAGCGGAGTATCTCGAGCCGGAAATGGTCAGCCAGACCTTCGCCATCGCGGCCCCTCTCCCCGCGCGTAGCGGCGTCTATGCCAATCAGCCGAATCCCTTGGCCGACCGTCACCGCGGCATCTGTCGCTCCTTCTGGCAGCTGGCCGTGGCGGCGACGTTACTACAGATGCTGTTTTTGTTCTTTTTTGCCGCCAGGCCCTTGCTCAAGGAGTCGCTGGTTTTTTCGGCGGCGAACCCGGAGGGCAGTTGGCAGAGTCGCGAATTCGTCCTCAACCGCCACATCCGCACATTGCGCGTCAATCACCGTACCGACTTGCGCAACAACTGGCTGTCGCTGAATACCGTGCTGGTCGAAAAAAACAGTGGCGAGTCGTACATTGGCGTGCAGGAATTGGGCCGCTATGAAGGGGTGGAAAACGGCGAACAGTGGAGTGAAGGTCAGCGAGAGGAGGAACTGGTTTTTCGCGCACTGCCGGCGGGGACCTACTATCTGGTCGTCGACTACGAACTCGGCAAGGATGATTCCACATCGATTGTCGATGTCGTCGAAGTCGAACGCAACCCGGTGGCCTGGTCGAGCTATGCGTTGCTGCTGATCTTTCTGCTCTGCTGGCCGCTGCTCTCGCTCTGGCGCTGCAAAGCCTTCGAGGCGCGGCGCTGGCAGGGTAGTTTTCTCGACATGGAAGGCGGCAAGTAAAGGTGCTCAGAGGATTTCAGATCATCGGTCTGCTGGCCTTGCTGTTATTTTCATACGCGCAATACCAGGGCTGGAACGTGTTCGATCGCGAAGCCAACACGCAGAAATCACCCCACGCCAGTGGCGGCTCGGGCGGGCGCTTCCATCACAAGTAGTCGCGCGGTGGTCGTTACCCGCTGTTCGCCGCCGCGTCGATCCAAGTGCTATGTCAGGCTGGCTGCGTCGTGCGCTTCATTCCGCGCAGCCAGTCATTCGGCACGGCCTTAATTGTTGCCGTTATCGAGAAAACTGCGCAGTTTGTCCGAACGCGACGGGTGCCTGAGCTTGCGCAGGGCCTTGGCTTCGATCTGCCGGATGCGTTCACGCGTGACGTCGAATTGCTTGCCGACTTCTTCTAGCGTGTGGTCGGTATTCATTTCGATGCCGAAACGCATACGCAGCACTTTCGCTTCACGCGGCGTCAGCGTGTCGAGCACATCCTTGGTGATGAAACGCAGGCTGGAATAAAGGGCGGCTTCGGTCGGTGCCAGCGT
>CAYRXO010000208.1:0-5585 GCA_964428215.1 uncultured Candidatus Accumulibacter sp.
CCACCATGCCGCCGAGCGTGACATAGACCATCATCAGGATGCCGACGACGAAGATGGCGATGTTGTAGTCGAGGCCGAAGAGCAGCTTGATCAGCTGTCCGGCGCCGACCATCTGGGCGATCAGGTAGAAAACGACGACTACCAGCGACGAAATCGCCGCCATCGTTCGCACCTTGCCCTGATCGAGGCGGTACGAAGTGATGTCGGCAAAGGTGAAGCGGCCTAGGTTACGCAAGCGCTCCGCCATCAGGAACAGGATGATCGGCCAGCCGGCGAAGAAGGCGAACATGTAGATGTAGCCGTCGTAGCCCTGAGTGTAGGTCATCGCCGTCAGGCCGAGCAGCGTTGCCGCCGACATGTAGTCGCCGGCGATCGCCAGGCCGTTCTGGAAGCCGGTGATGCCGCCGCCGGCGGTGTAGAAGTCGGCTGTCGATTTGGTCCGGCTGGCCGCCCAGTAGGTGATGCCCATGGTCATGGCGACGAAGATCAGGAACATGATGATCGCGTGCCAGTTGGTGGCTTGCTTGGCGCCGGAAGCGTCCATCGCCGGACCGGCGACCGCCATTCCGGAGAGGAGCAGCAGCGCCAGTGCGGAGGTCAGTTGCTTGATCATGCTTTCTCCTTCTGCGCATCGCGGATCAGTTGCTGCGTGATGTCGTCGAATTCGCCGTTGGCGCGACGGACATAGACGACCGTCAGCAACCAGAAAAAGACGAACAAAACCAGTTCGATGGTGTAGCCGATCGGCCACATCGACCCTTCGGCGATCTTTTGCCCGAGCAGCCCCGGATTGAAGGCGACGAGCAAAAAGAAACCATAAAAAAGAATCAGGACGACTGCTGCCAGAACCCAGGCGAATCGCCCGCGTTTGGCCACCAGTTCCTGGAATTTGGGATTTACCCGCATTCGTTGATAAATGACACTACTCATTATTCCTTTTCCTCCTTTTACCTTGATGGTGATGCGAAGAGCAGTTTTTTCAATCGATCAGCCAGGTTGTCCACAAGGCCAGCCCCTGCCGCGCGAAATACTAACGCAGAATAGAAAGTGGTTCAATTCGGTGATTCGGAAGATTTTTTCCAGTGGCCGATTGCGTTGGCCCTGATGTTGCGCGGCATCGGGCGAAATGGTGACTGGTATATAGATGTGGAAAGCTGGTTTTTTTTGACTTAATTGCTTGCTTGTCCGGTAAAAGTGAAAAATGCTGGCCGCGATGAAGAAAGGCTGACGCACGAGTCGATGTCGCAGCGCACAACGATACGCCGATGAATTCATCTAGAATCGCAATTACTAAATGAGGGCTGCCCACGGCTCGCGGTGTGGCCAATGCCCTGGAGGAGACGAGATGGCCGAATCGCTCTACGGGCCAGTGCCGGAGACTTTCCCGCGCTGGCTGTTACGGCATGCGCGCGAACGGGGCGGGCAGCCGGCCATGCGCGAAAAAGACCTCGGCATCTGGCAGTCCTGGACTTGGCAACAGGTGGCCGACGAAGTGCGCGCGCTGGCTTGTGGTCTGATCGAGCTGGGCTTTCAGCGCGGCCAGAATCTGGCCGTCGTCGGTGACAACCGCCCGCGGATGTACATGATGATGACCGCCGTGCAGTGTCTGGGCGGCGTGCCCTTGCCCTTGTACCAGGATGCGGTGGCCGATGAACTGCTCTTCGTCCTGCTCGACGCCGAAGTGCGTTTCCTGTTCGTCGAGGATCAGGAACAGGTCGACAAGGTTCTCGAAATCCTGCCGCAACTGCCCGCTTTGCGGCACCTGTTCTACGACGATGCGCGCGGCATGCGTCACTACACGCAGGCCTTCATTCACGATGTGCGCGAATTGCTGGCCATGGGCCGCCTGCACAACGCCAATCATCCCGACCTGCTCGACAGCGAGATCGAACGCGGTGTCGGCGACGACGTCAGCGTCATGCTGTATACCTCGGGAACCACCGGCCGTCCGAAAGGGGTGCGTCTGACGCACCATGCTTTCATCAGCGCGGCGCGCGGCGGTGCCGAGTTCGATCGGCTGACCGCCGACGAGGAGATTCTGTCGTATCTGCCGATGGCCTGGGTCGGCGATCACCTATTCTCGTTTGCGCAGGCGCTGGTCACCGGTTTTACGATCAATTGTCCCGAATCGGCGGAAACGGTGATGACCGACATGCGCGAAATCGGTCCGACGTATTATTTCGCGCCACCGCGCGTTTTCGAGAACTTGCTGACGCAGGTGATGATCCGCATGGAGGACGCCAGCGCGATCAAACAGAAGATGTTCCATTTTTTCATGGCCGTTGCACGGCGTTGCGGTGCGGAGATCCTCGACGGTCGGCCAGTGCCGCTGGGCGATCGTCTGTTGTATGCCATGGGCAATTGGCTGGTTTATGGGCCGCTGAAAAACGTTCTCGGCATGAGCCGCATTCGCGTCGCTTACACCGCCGGCGCAGCGATCGGCCCGGATTTGTTCCGCTTTTACCGCTCGATCGGCATCAATCTGAAACAGCTGTACGGGCAGACAGAAACCTGCGCCTACGTCTGCCTGCAGCCCGACGGCCAGATCAAATTCGACAGCGTCGGCAAGCCGGCGCCGGGTGTCGAAGTGCGCATCGCCGACAACGGCGAGATTCTGGTCAAAGGGCCGATGCTCTTGCAGGAATATTACAAACGGCCGGAGGCGACGGCGGAAGCGCTCGACGCCGACGGCTATTTCATGACCGGCGATGCCGGTCTGTTCGACGACGACGGCCATCTGAAGATCATCGATCGCGCCAAGGACGTCGGCAAGCTGGCCAACGGGGCGATGTATGCGCCGAATTACATCGAGAACAAGCTGAAATTCTTCCCGTACATCAAGGAAGCGGTCGTTTTCGGCGCCGGCCGCGAGCGGGTCTGCGCATTCATCAACATCGACCTCGGTGCCGTCGGCAACTGGGCTGAACGACGCGGTCTCGCCTATTCGGGCTATACCGATCTGGCCGGCAAAACGGAGGTCCAGGGGCTGATCCAGGAGTGTCTGGAAAAAGTGAATCACGAACTGCTCGCTGAAGGCGCGCTGGCTGATTCGCAGATTCACCGCTTCCTGATTCTGCACAAGGAGCTCGATCCCGACGACGACGAGCTGACGCGGACGCGCAAGGTGCGCCGCAATTTCGTCGCTGAAAAATACGCCGTCTTGATCGAGGCCTTGTACAGCGATCGGCGCAGTCAGTTCATCGAAACGGCGGTCAAATTCGAAGATGGCCGCCAGGGCAAGGTGGCTGCCGATCTGGCCATTCTCGAGGCAAAGTCCTTTGCCGTCAGCGGGAGGGCGACGCGATGAGCCGGCAGATTGGCGAGGTGATCCTCGATCTGAAAAACGTTTCTCTGTCTTTCGGTGGCGTCAAGGCGCTGACTGACATTTCATTCGATGTCCATGAGCACGAGATTCGGGCGATCATCGGTCCGAACGGCGCCGGCAAGAGCTCGATGCTCAATGTGATCAATGGCGTCTATCGGCCGCAGCAGGGTGAAATCGTCCTGCGCGGCACACGCTTCAGCCGGATGAATCCGTACAAGGCGGCGCAGGCCGGCATCTCGCGCACCTTCCAGAACATCGCACTGTTCAAGGGCATGAGCGTGCTCGACAACATCATGACCGGGCGCAACCTGAAAATCCGCAGCAATCTGTTGCAGCAGGCTTTCTGGTGGGGACCGGCGCGGCGCGAGGAGTTGGCGCACCGGGCGAAAGTCGAGGAAGTGATCGACTTTCTCGAGATTCAGCACATCCGCAAGACGCCGGTCGGCCGTCTGCCTTACGGTCTGCAGAAACGGGTCGACCTCGGGCGGGCACTAGCCATGGAACCGAGCATCCTGTTGCTCGACGAGCCGATGGCGGGGATGAACGTCGAAGAAAAGCAGGACATGTGCCGCTTCATCCTGGATGTGAACGATCAGTTCGGCACGACCATCGTCCTCATCGAGCACGACATGGCGGTGGTGATGGATATATCCGATCGCGTGGTGGTGCTCGATTACGGTAAAAAAATCGGCGATGGCGTTCCTGAGGAGGTGCGTACCAATCCGGATGTCATCAGCGCCTATCTCGGCGCCAGTCACTGAGGAGAGCGGCGCATGGGATTCTTTTTCGAGACATTGATCGGTGGGCTGATGGCCGGCATGCTCTACTCGCTGGTCGCGCTCGGTTTCGTGCTCATTTTCAAGGCTTCCGGCGTGTTCAACTTCGCGCAGGGGGCGATGGTGCTCTTTGCGGCGCTGGCCATGGCGCGCTTTTCGACCTGGATGGCGCAGTGGCTGCATCTGGAGAGCGCACTGCTGGCCAATGGCCTGGCCTTTCTCGCGGCCGGCATAGTGATGTTCATTGTCGCCTGGCTGGTCGAGCGGCTGGTTCTGCGTCATCTGGTCAATCAGGAAGGGGCGACCTTGCTGATGGCGACGCTGGGCATCGCCTACATCCTCGAAGGGGTCGGCGGCACGCTGTTCGGCAGCGACATCTACAAGATCGATGTCGGCATGCCGAAAGACCCGGTGCTGATTCTGAAGAATGTTTTCGAGGGCGGCTTGCTGATCAACAAGGAAGATTTTGTCGCTGCGTTGATCGCCGCGTTGTTGGTCGCGCTGCTGGCGCTCTTTTTCCAGAAAACGACCACCGGCCGTGCCCTGCGCGCGGTGGCCGACGATCATCAGGCGGCGCAATCGATCGGCATTCCGCTCAACCGCATCTGGTTCATCGTCTGGTGTGTCGCTGGTGTCGTTGCCCTGGTTGCCGGAGTGATCTGGGGCTCCAAGCTCGGCGTGCAATTTTCACTGGCCACGGTCGCCTTGCGCGGCCTGCCGGTGGTGATTCTCGGCGGGCTGACGTCGATTCCCGGCGCGATCATCGGCGGGCTGATCATCGGGGTCGGCGAGAAGCTCTCCGAGGTCTACCTCGGGCCATTGATCGGTGGCGGTATCGAGATCTGGTTTGCGTATCAGTTGGCTCTGGTTTTTCTGCTCTTCAGGCCGCAAGGTCTGTTTGGCGAAAAAATCATCGATCGCGTTTAGGAGGCAGGTTTAGGAGGCAGGACAGGTGCTATATCGCGAAAACGGGCAGTTCAAAACGTCATACGCTGACGATCAGCAAATTTTTCCGATCGCCCAGGACCGCTGGCTGATTCTCGCGCTGGTCGTCTTCGCCTTCGTTGGCCTGCCGTGGCTGGTCGATGAGTATCTGATGCGGGCGATACTGATACCCTTTTTGATCCTGTCGCTGGCGGCGCTCGGCGTCAATATCCTGGTCGGTTATTGCGGGCAGATCACGCTTGGTGCCGGGGCGTTCATGGCCGTCGGAGCGTATGCGGCCTACAATTTCCACGTGCGTATCGAAGGCTTGCCGTTGGTGCTGTCGATGCTCTGCGGCGGTGTCACCGCGGCGCTGGTCGGCATCTTTTTCGGCATTCCGAGTCTGCGCGTACGTGGGCTGTATCTGGCGGTGGCGACCCTGGCGGCGCAGTTCTTCACCGACTGGGTTTTTTTACGCGTGCCGTGGTTCACCGATAATGCCGCTTCGGGTTCGGTCTCGGTGTCGAACCTGCACATCCTCGGCTGGCAGATTGCCGAGC
>CAYRXO010000209.1:0-5369 GCA_964428215.1 uncultured Candidatus Accumulibacter sp.
TGAAGATACCGCGCCGCCCGCGTCAGGGGCCGACGCACGTGGTGGTCGATTCGACGGGCCTGAAGATCTTCGGCGAAGGCGAATGGGCGAAAGCGGGGTTTCGGGAGGCACCGCTTCCCGCCGCTGCAGCCGGTCGGCTGTGCAAAGCCGACCGTGGAACGGTGCGTCGGCATGGAGTCGGCACGCGCCGCACTTGGCCCAAGGTCCATCGGGCCGTCGACGAGACGAGCAAGGACATCATCGGCATCGAAGTGACCACCGCGACCTGGGGCGACAGCGAAATCCTGCCCGTTCTCCTCGATCAGGTCGAAGGCGAGGTTCCCAAGTCTCGGCTGATGGCGCCTACGACAGCCACGGTTGCCATGAGGCCATCGCCAGGCGAAACGCGCGGGCGACCATCACCTCGCGAGACGGCGCGGTCGTGTGGGGAAACGACTACCCGCGACCACCCGCGCGACGCCATTCTGCGGGAGATTGAGGCAACGCCGGCTTTTTGTAAGCTAATTCTTACACATTTATCAGCGATAAAACTACATCAATTTTTTTAATAAAATTTAATATTTTAAATAGAATTTAAATTTTCTCGATCCTCTTTTTCGATTTTATAATAGTTTTTAATAAATTTTTCCACGGGTAATTATTCGAATGATAAGAATTGCCATTGTTGACGATCATCAAATTGTTCGTTCCGGTTTTCGTGAAATGCTTTCTGATGAACTCGGATTTCACATTGTTTTTGAGGCGGCTTCCGGTGAGTCTGCTACTGAATTGGTACGCGAAAATCCGTGCGATGTAATGCTGCTGGATCTGTCTTTGCCAGGAAAAAGCGGGGTTGATGTATTGCGCTACATGCGCCAACGCTATCCGGACATGCATGTATTAGTCCTTAGCTCCTTCCCAGAAGAGCGCTATGCTCTGGTAATGATGCGAAATGGGGCTGACGGTTATCTATGCAAGGATTGTGATCGTGAAGATTTAATCAAAGCCATTCGTACTGTAGCGACGGGACGTCGCTACGTATCGTTTCGGACTGCCGAATTGCTCGCCGAGGAAATGACCAGCGGCAAAAGTGGTTCTCCACATGAAAGCTTATCGGAACGAGAACTCCAGGTATTTTTGCGCTTAGCACAAGGCGAACTGGTAAAGGACATTGCTGAAAGCCTGCACTTAAGTGTTAAAACGGTCAGCACTTACCGAACACGCACTCTCGAAAAGCTTGGTGTATCAAGCAATGCTGAACTTGCTAGCTACGCGATTCGACACGGTTTAATTTCCGCATGAAAAATAGCTTTTTCCATCAAAATGAGCAATTATATGGATAAGCTTCTTAAAATATTCCTTATCGAAGATTCACCCCGCTTGCGTGAACAACTTATCGAGTGTCTGCAGGAGGTAAACGGCATCACTGTAATCGGGCATGCTGAAGATGAGCAAACTGCAATTTTGGGGTTGCAAACATGCGTAGCCGATTTGGCGATCGTCGACCTGGAGTTGAAGTCAGGTACTGGAGTGGGTGTCTTGCAGGCTTTAAGGGAAGACCCTGAGCGATTCCATAATGTCGCTCCCGTTGTATTGACTACCTATTCACATCCTCGCATCTTTCAACGTTGTATGGAACTGGGAGTTCATGCTTTCTTTGATAAGGCAATGCAAATCGATGATTTGATCTCATTCGTCGAACAGGCACGCCGATAAAGAGGCAGGGAAATTATCTATTTTATGTGCTTCTCTTTTCTGAAAAAACTTTTTGTAGTTGTTAGTCTTCGAAAGAATATACAACGAAATTATAATATTATTTTTATTGATGCCCGTGTGATTCAAATAGTCTTCTCAAAAGGAAATTTTCGCATAAACCAACACAATTTTAATAATGCGATAGACATAACTTTGTAAATGTTTTTTATAGCGTTTGGTGGTGGCAAATATTCGATTTTCTTCGAATTAAAAAATTAGGAAAGTCTTCTTTTATGCACCAATACCTACCACGAGCTTGAAAGGCACATTTAGCGTGCAGGACATATGGAATTCAAAGTGGCTCTGCATGCCACGTACTTAAATCTTTCATCATTGGCCGCAGCCGTGCATATTCCTTGATCAGGATACGATAAGTATCACGGTCAAATCGCGGCAAACCAGTTTTTAGAATGCATTCTAGACCGTCGTGATTGCGCGCACTGCCGATGTATGCCCAAGCGTCTATCACATACAGAACATTTCCCTCTTGCAGCGTCGCCGCTTCATTCCAGGGCCATGCTTTTAATCGCAACCCAGCGATTGCTTGCGACAGCCGGATACTGTGCTGGAGTATTGATTCAGCTTCTTCACAAGCGCCGTTGCATTTTTTAACTGTCGAGCGAAGCAAGGGCGGCCAGTTGCCCCTTTTTCCAACCCCATTACCTTTCGGCATAGCCTATGGGAAGCACTGATTAAATCGATTTTCGCCCCAAGATGGCAGCCTAACCCATTGGTTGTACTGATGTCGAAATTTTGTAACACGATTTAATCAGCGCTTCCTATGATCTTATTCATCGCTGCTTGCGCATGCCTTGCCGTCTGGTAAATACCATACAGGTTACTTTGTCGGCCAAAATCGAGATCACGCGCATGAACCAGACACGGCTGTGTCAGACGGGGTGTGACAGTTAGGTCTCTTTGCGGAATACAAGCTGATCGAATTGCACGTACGCCGCCTTCGCCCCAAGGAGTCCTGCAAGGCAGCCGGGCTGAACTTCAATGTTGACGTCATTGAAGGTGTGGAATTCCCTGTCCCCTGTGGCGTGCTGTGCGATGGCCGCTTGAAGCTGTGCTGCTACTTCCTGTGCGTTGCCACCTGACTTGATCTTCCCGATGAATGGCACGACCTTGTACTGATAGTTCATCTTCACTCCTCCTCGGTTAAGGGTAGTCTTCTCCACCGTTGGGTGGCCGGCAGCGGCTTAGCCTGTTTGCTGTGAGCAAGAATCCGCGGCGAAAGCCGTGCTTGGAGAATGCCGCAATTGCATAGTGCGAGCAAGTCGGTGTGAATCTGCAGCTGCGACGCAAGCGCAGGGAAGCCACGCGCTGATAGGCGCGGACGATCACGATTGCAAGACGTGCGAACAAGAGGCCTAACGTTCGAGCTCAGTGACGCACAACGGCTTCGCCCCGTTCGCGGCCGGGCAAGAATGGCCGCAGGCCATGCCCGGCCGCGAACGGGGCGAAGCCGTTGCGCGTCCACTGCAGCGAAGGGTAAGCGAAGTAATCGGGCCGCTGCCGCAAATCGTCCCGAAGAAACACAGGGCGAGCGTGTTGTGGCAAGGTGGAAAGCGGTGCTGCGGAAGACCGGAATGGCAATGGTGCATTTTGCCCGCGGGTTAGCGTGGTCCTGGGAGACGTCATCGACACGGGTGAATCGGTCTGGCGGTTCGCAGCCACCGGGCCGATATCCCGTTTGAGAGAGTGAGCAAGACGACGTACCCGATGCGGCGCCACTTTCCATAACGGATGATGGAGCAAGCCATGGCCCAGTGCAATCGAAGTACCCTGCTCAAACCTTGTAAGTCGCGTACCGCCCTGGCGATCACGCACCCCAACGCTGCCGGCATTGATATTGGCAGCGCATCGCACTTTGTCGCCGTGCCGCCGGACCGGTGCGCGAGTTTCCAAGCTTTACGGTTGACCTCAATGCGTTGGCTGATTGGCTGACGGCTTGCCGCGTAAACATCGTGGCGATGGAGTCGACCGGAGTTTACTGGATTCCCCTGTTCGAACTGCTTGAGTCGCGTGGCTTGACCGTTCTGCTGGTCAATGCGCGTCACGTCAAGAACGTCTCGGGAGGCAAATCCGACGTGTTCGACTGCCAGTGGCTGCAACAGTGGATGACCGACGGTTTGCTCCGCGGTGCGTTCCGGCCAACCGACTCCGTGTGTGCCTTGCGCTCGCTGTGGCGGCAACGCGGGATGCTCTTGCGCAGCCAAGGCCGGCATGTGCAGCACATACATAAGGCGTTGACGCCGATGAACGTGCCGCTCGCCAACGTGGTTTCCGACGTGGTGGGCGAAACGGGGCAGAAGATTCTGCGCGCCATCGTCGCTGGCGAGCGGGATGGTCAGGTACTCGCCGCCATGAAGAACGTGCGTATCCGGGCCAGCGTCGATGAGATCGCCAAGAGCCTGCAAGGCAACTGGCGCACCGAGCATCTGTTCGCGCTCAAGCAAGCGCTGGACGCGTTCGACTTCATTGGCCGTCAAGTGAGCGACTGCGACCGGGAAATCGAAATGCAACGGGACGCGTTGCAGATTCATGACGGCCTACCGGCCAAAGGAAAAAAGCGGGGCCGTGCCCGTAATGCGCCGAAATTCGATCTGCGCACCCAACTGTTCAGGATGTGTGGCGTTGATCTCACGCGCATCGATGGCATCGATGTCGCCACCGCCTTGGCGGTGATCTCCGAAACCGGGACGGACATGTCACGCTTTGCCACGGTTAAGCACTTGACGTGTTGGCTCGGACTGTGCCCGGGAACCAAGATCACCAGTGGCAAAGTGATGAGCGGTAAGACCACGCGTTGTGCAAATCGCGCGGCTCAAGCGTTGCGTCTGGCCGCTGCCGCTCTGCGCAGCAGCCAGTCGGCTCTCGGTGCTTACTTCCGGCGAATGTGCGTTCGCATGGACAAACCCAAGGCGGTAACCGCCGCCGCTCATAAGCTCGCCCGCCTGATCTATACGATGCTGACCAAGGGCGAGGAATACACCGATCAAGGCCAGGACTATTACGAGGAGCGCTACCGTGAGCGGGTGCTCAGACAACTCGCTCAACGCGCCGAGAAAATGGGTATGAAACTTGTCTCCTCCGAACAAATTTCTTAAAACAATAATTAAAAATCAATTACTTGCATGGTGTTTCTTGAAAGAGGTCTCACCGCGCACCGGAGAATGCCTTCATGACTTCGGTTCGCGACAGCTGCGTGCGGCGCAGTTGCGCCTCTGCTCGACGTTTCCCATGGTAGGCCAGCGCGATGACATCTTCGAGTTCGGGCAACGTCATGCCTGGACTCGACACTCCTTCTCCTGTCCCTAACCTCAGCAAGCATGGCTGCCGACTCAGCCTGAATCCTTCGAGCCTCGTTGCGTAGGTGCTCGCGATGCTGATACTCACCGACGTCGATGAGTGTGTCGATGGCAGCGCATTCGTCGCGAACCTGCTCAAGTGTGAATTCTTCGTCGGATAAGAGTTGCAGCGCGCTGGTTCTGCGAGTTGCCTTTCCCAGCGATTCCTCCTCCAAGCGCTTTCGAAGAGATAGCCAAACGGTAAGTCCTCCGATCAGCGCGGAAACCGTGATTGCTATACCAATATCGGTCATAAACGACTTTAATTATCCTGTCTAATAG
>CAYRXO010000210.1:0-5353 GCA_964428215.1 uncultured Candidatus Accumulibacter sp.
GACCGTCAGGGACCGACGTGTTCTTGACCGGCAAGGCGGTTTCACCTTGACCGAACTGCTGGTCGGCGTGGCCATCGGTCTGATCGGCATCGCCGCCATGTTTCAGGTACTGGCCCTGTGGGACAAGACCAAACGCTCCACGGCAGCCGGCGGCGACGCGCAGATCGTCGGCACCGTCGGTTATTTCCGCCTCGAACGGGACATAAAACAGGCTGGATTGGGTTTTGGCACGGCCCCGGCAGGCGTTTCCGGCTGTACGGTGGCCGCTTCAGCCAATGCCACCGCCACGACGACTGCCCATACATTCAGCTTCCCGCTAGTTCCAGTACGCATCGTGCAGGGAGCCAGCGGCGCGCCGGATAGCTTGCAGGTGCTGTACGGCAATTCATCGTTCTTCACTTCCGTGCAGACCTACAACGACTCGACGGCCTTCACCAAAAAGGCCTCCTCGCGCACCGGCTTCCAGGTTTACCGTAACGCCGCTGGCGCCGTCGAGCGCGGCGATGTCATCGTCGTCGCCGACAGTTCCAGCCCAATCCAATGCGCATTGGTCGAAATCAGCGGCAATAGCAACGCTGACGGTTACACCCTCGACCATGTGGCCAACAGTCTGCGTTTCAATTCGGCCACCGGGACGACGACTGTCGGCAACAGCGGGAGCCTGTTCAACCTCGGACCGCAACCGCAGCTCAATGTGTGGAGCGTCAATAGCGATTCGCTGGTCGTCACCGATGCGCTGCACCGCAACGCAACAGCCACCGTCGCCGATGGTGTCATCGATCTGCAAGCGGAGTATGGATTGGATACCAATGGCGATCTCATCGTCGACACCTGGCAAACCGGCGATCCGGCCGACTGGCGGCAAGTGCTGGCGATACGTGTCGCCTTGTTGGCGCGCAGCCAGCATTACGAGGCGACCCGTCAACTCGCCGGAGGCCAGGTTGCCTATGCCACCGGAACGGCACCCGATCTTCCCTGGCCGGATTCCAGCGGCAACGCCCTTCCTTTCACCATGCGCAACGTCGATGGCAGCAGCGACAGCAATCCGCAAACCGACAATGACTGGCGAAATTACCGTTACCGCGTCTATGGCGGGGTCATTTCCTTGCGCAACATGATCTGGGGAGTTTCGCCATGAACCGCCCGGGAGGCGTTATCCGGCCCGACGTCATTGCCGCAGGAGCCATCAAAAAACAGTCAGGCGTCGTGCTGTTCATCGCCCTGATCATGCTGGTTGCGATGACCATGGCCGGTCTGGCCCTGATGCGTGGTATCGGCTCCGGTCTCGGGATCACCAGCAATCTGTCGTTCAAGCAGATCGCCACGGCACAAACCGACTTCGGTATCGAAAACGCCCGTACCTGGCTCATCACCCAGGCCGCCTCAGCGGCCTTGAACAGCAGCCACACGGCGTCCGGATACATCTCGTCCTGGGATCCCGCCTTTTCACCGACGACCTACAATTGGGAAGCCAACTCGCTGCAGGTGAATACGGTCGATTGTGCAGGAAATGCGTCGACCACCGACTGTAACGGCAACGAGGTGCGCATCGTCATTCACCGGCTATGCGAAACAGTGGATCTGGCCGTCGACGCTGCTACCCAGAAATGCGTAACGGTCAAAACCAAAAGTGGCGGCTCGCACGGCGGTGGCTCCGAGTACAACCCGTCGAACCTTTCCGAGCAGTTGCAAGCATATTACCGGGTGACCGCCCGGGTCCGCGGGCCGCGCAACACGATCAGCTACTCCCAGGTAATTCTGTATTAAGCAATAAAACCATATAAAAAACAAGAAACACCTCTTTACGAGTGAAACCGGGCAAACCTGTCCCCGGCAGTACCGCGGCAGCGATGGCGGCCGCCAAGGAGAAATCGATGTCTGCTTCGAGCCCAACCCGCTTCCTTCATCTCCGGTCAAAGGCGCGGCATTGCCTGACCGGCCTCCTGTTGCTTGGCTCGCTGAACGCAGCTCACGCCGGACTGACCGACTTGTGGGACGCGCCGTTCTTCAATTCGACCTCCTCGCTGCTCAAACCAAACATCATGCTGCTGATGGATACCTCGAATTCGATGCGTTTCTCGCACATGCCAGACGAAATCGAAGGCAACAATAGCGGCTATATGCCGATTGGTTATAAAAGCTACCAGTGCAATACACTTTACTACAATCCCAATCAAAGCTATCTGCTGCCGAGAGACGGGTCGGGAAACAACCTGCCCACCCCGGACTTCAACGCGGCGCGCTACAACTACTACTCAACAAACGAAAGCACGATCAACCTCGAAAGAGACTTTCGCGCCTATGACACAGCAACGCGCCAGAACCAGACGGTCTCCGACCCGGCACAGCCAGCGTATTACTATGTACACTCGGTCGCCGGCAAGAAAAATTATCTTGCTTCACCGTGCACCGACGTCGACCAGGGAACGAGCATCGCCGCTAGCGATGGCGGAAATTGGCAGCGAGTGATCGTTTCCGCATCCTCCGGCCCCGGCGGTATCGACGAGCGGCAGAATTTCGCCATCTGGTATACCTACTACCGCACCCGGATCAGCCTGTCGAAAAGTGCGGTCAGCCTCGCTTTCGTGGCACTTAACGACAGCTACCGGGTCGGTCTGATCACTGTCAAGCCGGATCTGTCCAGCGATGCCAACTACCTGCCGATTGCCGATTTCGACAGTGCGCAGCGCACTGCCTGGTACGCCAAGCTCTTCAGTCAAGTACCGAGTGGTTCGTCGCCGTCGCGTGAAGCTCTGGCCCGCGTCGGTCGACACTACGCCGGCAAACAGGACGGAATCAATGCCGGCATGAACGGTGACCCGGTGCAATACAGCTGCCAGCAGAATTTCACCATCATGACCACCGACGGTTACTGGAACACCGCTGCAGAAACCAAAGGACCCGTCCAAATCGACGGGGTCACTCTCATCGGACAGCAGGATGGCACCCTGACCGACGACGCCGGCTGGACTCCCCGCCCAATCTGGGACGGCGGCACTGACACCACCCGTTCGACCACCGACAAGTTCTGGGAATACCGTGCTGCCGAATGCACCAGTCCTTACGCCTTTCGTTCCTCCGGCGGCCTGCTGCGCAGCACCTCGCAAAATCTGGAAAGCACCTCACAGATCACCATGTCGACATCGCAGCTAGTGCAAAGCACGGTCAGAAACCTGCAGAGCACGCTGCAAAACTGGGCGAACAGCACTCAGAATCTGCAGAGCACATCCCAGATCTGGGAAAGAACGGTACAAAATCTGGAGAACACTCAACAGAACAAAAAACGCACCGTCCAATTGGTGCAAACCAGCAGCCAGCCCCTCAAGACCACCCGCCAGACCACGGAAAGTACCTACCAAACTCTCGAAAGTACCAGTCAAGTGGTCAAAATGACGTCAGTAATGCTACAAAGAACCATCCGGACGACGATGAGCACAGTACAGAATCTGCAAAGCATTTCTCAGACTGTGCAGGATACGGTTCAAAATCTGGAAAGTACAACGCAAATTCTCCGAAGCACGGTGCAGAACCTGCAGAGCTCATCGCGTGTCGATCAGAGGACAAGCGTTATCAAACGCAGCACCAATCAACTCCTGTCCTATGACGCCACCACCGAATTGAGTACCCCGGTAGCGGAATGCACTTCTGGAGGAAACATCACCTGTAAGTCGTTGTCCACCGGCCCCACCGTGGTCAGCAGTTGCACATCGGCCGAACCGAGTGCTGATAATCAGTATACGAAGATCACCTGCGAGC
Source organism: uncultured Candidatus Accumulibacter sp. (assembly GCA_964428215.1). GTDB lineage: Bacteria > Pseudomonadota > Gammaproteobacteria > Burkholderiales > Rhodocyclaceae > Accumulibacter. Next base: position 3,757 of record CAYRXO010000210.1, read on the forward strand.
AAGTTACTACGGGACCGGATCACGTTGCCTCCTGTACTGCCGCCGATGCATCGTCCGCCAATGGCTACATGACCATCTCCTGTGTGCCGGTGAATCTGCCCAACGTCGCGGTGCCCAGTTGCACGCCACAAACCGCCAACGCAGACAATAACTGGACGACTGTCACTTGCAGCACGGCGAATGTCAGTGTCGAACAGGCGGTTAACTCGTGCACGCCTGGCACCGCTTCCGCCAGCGACCCGATTCCCTACTTGATCACCACCTGCCAGACAAAGACTCTCTCCAGCAACGCGCCGGTGTACTCTTGCACTCCTGAAACGGCTTCGGCAAGCAACAATTACGTCACCCGCACCTGTCCGACACCGATTACCACCACCACCGTTGGCGTACCCAGTTGCACCACTGCATCCGCTTCATCGTCCAACAACTGGACCACTACCACCTGTACGCCATCTGGTATTAGCCAGACCAATGTTCCAGTGACCAGCTGTACTGAACAAACGGCCTCGTCGTCCAATGCTTGGACAAGCATCACCTGTAGCACTGCCAACGTCAAATCTGAAGTCTTGGTAGCCAGCTGTATCCCGGGCACCGCGGCTGCATCAGATGCCATCCCTTATCTGATAACGATGTGTAATCCTATCTCGTCTGCCGAAACGCCGGTCTCGTCATGCACGGAGGAACCAGCCAGCTCTTCAAACAATTACACCACAACCCGTTGCCGATCAGACATCAACAGCCAAGTGAAAACCGCCACTTGTACGGAGGAGTCGCCAACGGCGTCGAACAATTACGTGACGACCACCTGTCCTGCACCGATCGTCACCCCCTCAGTACCCGTAGCCAGTTGCACACCACAAACCGGTTCAACGGCAAACAACGGATTGACACGTTCTTGTATACCAAATGATAAGCCCAATAGCCCCGTTGCTTCCTGTACCAAGGAGGAGGCATCGGCAAGCAACAATTACGTGACCCGCACCTGCACTGGTCCAACCATCCTTAGCGGTCCGACGGTCGATCCAACTTGCAGGCCAGAAGATCCCTCTGCAAGCAACAATTTTATCGAGACACTTTGCAACCTCGACAGCCAGTCCAGTGGCGTTACCAAATGTACTCCGCAAGACCCAACCGCGGCAAACAACTGGACGACTATCACCTGTTTGCCGAAGGACTTCACCGAACCGGTGGCCTCGTGCACACCGCAGACAGCCAGTTCTGCCAACCAGTGGGAAGAGATCTCTTGCATCACTAATAATAATGGCAATACTGCCGTGGAATCGTGTACCCCGGAAACCGCCAGTTCGAGCAACAACTGGGTAACCCGCACCTGCCCGACGCCGATCACCACCAAAACAGCGGTCGCTTCATGCACCCCGCAAACGGCCAGTGCCAACAATCAATGGATAACCCGAAGCTGCGAGATCGAAACTTATCCCGACCAGGCAGTCGCTTCCTGTACGCCGCAAGCCGCCAGTGCCGACAATCAGTGGATGACGACCACCTGTCCACCACCAGTCGTCAAAAATCAACCGCAAGCCGACGATTGTGTGCCACAAACCGCCAGTGCCGCGAACAATTGGACGACCATCACCTG
>CAYRXO010000211.1:0-5323 GCA_964428215.1 uncultured Candidatus Accumulibacter sp.
ATGTACGACACCGTCAAGGGTTCCGACTGGCTCGGCGACCAGGACGCGATCGAATACATGTGCCGCATGGCGCCGGAAGTGGTCGTTGAACTCGAACATTTCGGCATGCCGTTCGACCGCACCGACGAAGGCAAAATCTATCAGCGGCCTTTTGGCGGTCACATGTCGAATTTTGGCGAAAAGCCGGTACGTCGTGCCTGCGCGGCGGCTGACCGTACCGGGCACGCCATGCTGCACGCCTTGTATCAACGCAACGTGCGTGCCAATACGCAGTTCTTTGTCGAGTGGATGGCGCTCGATCTGATCCGTGATGCCTCTGGGCAGGTGCTGGGCGTTATTGCCCTGGAAATGGAAACCGGTGATGTCGTCGCTTTTCATGCCAGAGCGACCGTTTTTGCCTGTGGCGGTGCTGGACGGATTTTCTATTCCTCGACCAATGCCTTTATCAACACCGGCGATGGATTGGGTATGGCGGCACGTGCCGGCATCGCTCTTGAAGACATGGAATTCTGGCAATTCCACCCGACCGGTGTCGCCGGTGCCGGCGTGTTGATCACCGAAGGGGTACGTGGAGAGGGTGGCATTCTGCGCAACTCGAGCAATGAGCGTTTCATGGAACGCTATGCGCCGAACGCCAAAGACCTTGCCTCGCGCGACGTCGTTTCGCGGGCCATGGTGACCGAAATCAACGAAGGTCGCGGTTGCGGGCCGAACAAGGATTTCGTTCTGCTCGACATTACCCACCTCGATCCGGCGACGATCATGAAACGCTTGCCCGGTATCCGCGAAATCTCGATTCAGTTTGCCGGTATCGACCCGATCAAGGCGCCGATTCCGGTGGTGCCGACCTGCCACTATCAGATGGGCGGTGTGCCGACTAACTACAAGGGTCAGGTCGTCGGCGACGATGGCGCACCGGTACCGGGTTTCTATGCCGCAGGGGAGGTCGCTTGCGCTTCGGTGCATGGCGCCAACCGACTGGGTACCAACTCACTGCTCGATCTGCTGGTGTTCGGCAAATCCGCAGGTGATTCGGTAATCGCCGACATTAAGGCCAGCAACATCGGTTTGCAGCCCCTGCCGGGGGATTTTGCCGATCGGACACTGGCGCGTCTGAACCGTCTCAACAATCAGACGGGCGGCAGCGATGTCAACGAAACGCGTCTCGAGTTGCAACGCACGATGCAGAAACATTGCGGCGTTTTCCGTTTCAAGGACATGCTTGCCGAAGGCGTGGCCAAGATCATCAATATCGAAAAAGCAGTTGCGCAGACGCAGATCAAGGACAAGTCGAAGGTCTGGAATACGGCACGCGTCGAAGCGCTGGAGCTCGACAATCTGATCGAAGTAGCCAAAGCGACGATGGTTTCCGCCGAAGCGCGCAAAGAATCGCGCGGCGCACATGTGCGTGACGACGCGCCGGACACCCCCGCCAATCCCAACGGACGTGATGATACCAACTGGCACAAGCATACGCTCTGGCATCGGGACGGCAACCGGCTCAGTTATAAACCGGTGATCATGAAGCCGCTATCCGTTGAATCCATTGCGCTGAAGACGCGTTCCTACTGATCGGGTGTCAAGGAGTCTATGATTATGGCCACCAGTACCATGCAGTTCAAGATTTACCGCTACGATCCCGACAAGGATAATGCTCCGTACATGCAGGACATTTCCGTCGAGGTCAATTACGACGTCGACCGTAAATTGCTCGACATTTTGACACGGCTGAAGGCCAAGGACGATTCATTGTCCTACCGGCGTTCGTGCCGCGAAGGGATTTGCGGGTCGGACGCGATGAACATTAACGGCAAGAATGGTCTTGCCTGTCTGACCGAAATCAAGGATCTCAAGCAGCCGGTTGTTCTGCGGCCGCTGCCCGGTCTGCCGGTGATTCGCGACCTGATCGTCGATATGACCCAGTTTTTCAAGCAATATCATTCGATCAAGCCGTATCTGATCAACGATGGACCACGGCCGGATCGCGAGCGGCTCCAGTCGCCGGAGGACCGAGAGGAACTGAACGGTTTGTATGAGTGCATTTTGTGCGCCTGCTGTTCGACCTCCTGTCCGTCTTTCTGGTGGAATCCTGACAAGTTCGTCGGTCCGGCTGGACTGCTCAATGCCTATCGTTTCATTGCCGACACACGCGATCAGGCAACCAATGAACGTCTGGACGATCTCGAAGACCCGTATCGTTTGTTCCGTTGCCATACCATCATGAATTGCGTCGACGTTTGTCCGAAGGGATTGAATCCGACGCGTGCCATCGGCAAGATCAAGGAAATGATGGTTCGACGCGCCATCTGATGGAGAATCGGGAAAAACTCAACCGCTTGCGCTGGCGTTGCACCCGCCGTGCGATGCTTGAAATGGACCTGTTGTTGGGGGAATTTCTGGAAAAGATCTATCCCACGCTTGGGCCAGCGCAAGCGGACGCGTTTGTCGCTTTAGCCGATATGGAAGATCTGGAACTCTGGCCGCTGATCAATGGCAGTCGTGAATGTACAGACCCCATTGAAGCAGAAGTCGTTGCGTTGCTGCGCAACGTAAGAGTCAAGTAAGGAAGTTGCCATAGTCTGGTTACTTCCTGTTCATAGCTGTGACCTCATCAACTGAACGGGGATTTATCAATGACGACCGAACGCAAAGCAATTCTGACCATCGAAGGGCGGGCGCCCGTCGAGTTTCCGATCATGACGCCCACGCATGGGAACGAGTGTATCGATATTCGTACTCTAGGCGGCAAGACCGGGCTGTTTACCTATGACTCGGGCTACTTATCGACTGCCAGTTGCAAATCGACGGTTACGTTCATTGATGGCGACAAAGGTGAGCTGCTTTATCGCGGTTATCCGATCGAACAGCTTGCCGAGCAATGCAACTTCCTGGAAGTGGCTTATCTGTTATGGCACGGGGAACTGCCGACCACGGCGGAAAAGGTCAAATTCGAGAGCAACATTAAGCAGCACACGATGGTGCATGAGCAACTGGTGAAGTTTTTCCAGGGTTTTCGCCGTGATGCGCACCCTATGGCCGTTCTGGTCGGTGTCGTCGGTGCCCTGTCGGCCTTCTACCACGAAGCGGAGGATTTTTCCGATCTCGAGCATCAGAACATCAGCTTCAACCGCATTATCGCCAAGTTGCCGACCATCGTCGCCATGGCCTACAAGTACCACCGCGGCGAGCCGTTCATATATCCGCGCAACGATCTCGACTACACCGCCAACTTCATGCATATGATGTTTGGTACGCCTTGCGAGCAGTACAAGCCCAATCCGGTGCTGGTACACGCGCTCGACACGATTTTCACGCTGCATGCCGATCACGAGCAGAACGCGTCGACTTCTACCGTTCGTTTGTCTGGTTCTTCGGGTGCCAATCCCTATGCCTGCATTTCGGCGGGTATCGCCTGCTTGTGGGGGCCGGCGCATGGCGGTGCCAACGAAGCCTGTCTGCAGATGCTCGAAGAAATTCACGACGTCTCGCGCGTTGGCACTTATATCAATCGCGCCAAAGACAAGAACGACGATTTCAAACTGATGGGCTTTGGTCACCGGGTGTACAAGAACTTCGACCCGCGTGCCAAGCTGATGCGCAAGGTCTGCAACGACGTGCTGGCAGAACTCGGACTTGAGAACGATCGTCTATTCAAATTGGCGATGGAACTGGAGCGCATTGCTCTCGAAGACGATTATTTCATCGACAAGAAACTCTATCCGAATGTCGATTTCTATTCAGGTATCGTGCAAAAGGCGCTCGGTATTCCGACCTCGATGTTTACCTGCATCTTTGCTTTGGCGCGTACCGTCGGCTGGATGACGCAGTGGGAAGAAATGATCAATGATCCTGAATACAAAATTGGCCGTCCGCGACAGCTTTATGTTGGTCCTGCCAGGCGTGACGTGATTCCCGTCGACCAGCGTTGAGTCGACGGATTCGAAAGGGGCGGCAGGCAGTAGCCGCCCTTTTTTCATGCTGTGGTCTTGCCGCCACAGGTTTTTTTCTATTCAAACCAGAACGGTGAACACAGGTAACTGCCATGATGAATCAGCTGTTTGGTAACTCGCTTCTTTTCGGTGGTAACGCGCCTTTTGTCGAGGAATTGTACGAAAACTATCTCGACAACCCAGGTTCTGTTTCGGAACAGTGGCGTGAATATTTCGACAAGTTGGCGCAGTTGCCGGGTCATGTAGCGCGCGACGTTCCCCACTTGCCGGTGATCAATGCCTTTGCCGATCAGGCAAAGAAGGGAGGCTACCGGGCGGCGGCTGTGGCGCCGGTCGATGAGAAAAAACAGGTTCGTCTGCTACAGATGATCACCGCCTATCGCTTTCTCGGCGATCGCTGGGCCAATCTCGATCCCTTGAAACGAACGCCCCGGCCGGAGTTGCCACAGCTCGAACCAGCATATTACGGACTCGGTGACGCCGATCTGCATACCGTGTTCAACGCCGGTTCTTTTCGTGGTGTCGCGGAGCATGCAACCTTTGGGCAAATCTACGAAGCGTTGAAAGCAACCTACTGTGGATCGGTGGGCGTCGAGTACATGTATATCAGCACGCATGCGGAAAAGCGCTGGCTGCAGGATCGACTGGAACGGATTCACTCCAAACCCAGCTATACGCCGGATGAACGCAAACGCTTGCTCGAGCGGCTGACCGCTGCCGAAACGCTTGAACGCTATCTACATACCCGCTATGTCGGTCAGAAACGTTTTTCGCTCGAAGGCGGTGAGTCGCTGATCGTGGCGCTTGACGAATTGATCCGTGTTTCAGGTGCCGGGGGAGTGGACGAAATCGTCATCGGCATGGCACACCGCGGCCGTCTGAACGTGCTGGTCAATGCATTGGGCAAGACGCCGTCGATGCTTTTCGACGAGTTTGAAGGCAAAAAGTCGCAGGATCTCGCGGCTGGCGACGTCAAATACCATATGGGCTATTCGTCGGACGTGTCGACGCCTGGCGGTCCCTGCCACCTGACGCTATCGTTCAACCCGTCGCACCTCGAAATCGTCAACCCGGTCGTCGTTGGGTCGGTTTATTCACGCCAGCGTCGACGTGGTGAAAACGGCAAGGATAAAGTGCTCTCGGTGCTGATTCACGGCGATGCCGCTGTTGCTGGTCAGGGTGTGAACCAGGAGACCCTGAACTTTGGCCAGACGCGCGGTTATGGCGTGGGTGGCACCGTGCATATCGTGGTCAACAACCAAATCGGCTTTACCACCTCCGATCCGCGCGATTACCGTTCATCGCTGTACTGTACCGACATCTTCAAGATGGCCGAAGCGCCGATCTTCCATGTCAACGGCGACGATCCGGAG
>CAYRXO010000212.1:0-5289 GCA_964428215.1 uncultured Candidatus Accumulibacter sp.
GTCGGCAATCACAGCCAAATTCTCGCGGCACTTGAATTGTTCTGCGTTTCCTTAAATTGGTCAGTTGTTTCAGGTATCGCTTGCCGGCAAGAAATTTACTTGCTGGCTTTTCCGGCGAGCCGTTGCGCCAGTTCGACGGCAGTACGTACGCCCATTTTGTCGAAGAGATTGGCACGGTGCACTTCGACCGTGCGCATGCTGATCTGCAATTCGTCGGCAATCATCTTGTTCAGTTTGCCGGACAGGATTCGTTCCATCACCTGCTTCTCGCGGCTGGTCAAGGTATCGATCAGGGAGTTCAGCGAATCGACACCGGAAGCGCTGAGACGCTGGTTTTCATTGTGTTTGAACGCTTCGATGACCCGATTGGCCAGTTCGTTGTCGTTACAGGGCTTTTCGACGAAATCGAAGGCGCCCTTTTTCAGCGCCGAGACCGCCATCGGTACGTCGCCGTGACCGGTGAGAAAAATGACGGGCAGCTTGTTGCCGCGTTCGTTGAGAATATCGAACAACTCCGGACCGCTCATGCCGTCCATACGGATGTCGAGCAACAGGCAACCGCTCAGGGTCTCGTTCCACGCAGCGAGAAATTCTTCGGCGGAGGCAAAACCTTGACAGGCGATGCCACGCGATTCGAGCAACCAGATCAGAGAATCGCGGATGGCATCATCGTCGTCGACCAGATAGGCACAAGGGTTCATGTGCGGATAATTGGTAAGCTGATGATAAACAGAGTGCCTCGGTCCGGGTTGCTCTCCACCCCCAGACGGCCGTGATGAAACTCGACGATCGAGCGGCAGATATTCAACCCCATGCCCATGCCGTCCTGTTTGGTCGAGAACAAGGGCGTGAATAACTTGTCGGCAATCTCCGGGGCGATGCCGCCGCCGCGGTCGATCACACGGATTTCCATCTGATTGTCGCGCTGGGCCAGGGTGATCGTCAGACGCTTCTCCGCCACCGGGGTGTCGGTCATCGCTTCGATGCCGTTGCGCATCAGATTGAGCAGCACCTGTTCCAGCATTACCTGATCGGCGAGCAGTTGCGGTCGCATGCCCTGAATTTCGCGCACGATACGCACCCGGTGACGTTTGGCGGTGGCTTCGATGAAGCCGATACTGTTGTCGATCACCTCGGCCAGATCGCAGGCCGCCAGTTTGGGTTCGCTCTTGCGCACGAAGTCATGCACGCGGCGGATGATGTGGCCGGCCCGTTGCGCCTGCACTGCGAGTTTGCCAAGCGCTTCCTTGAGGACGGGAATGTCGAAGTTGCCTGAATCGAGCTTGTTCAGGCAGCCGGCGTTGTAGCTGGTGATTGCCGCCAGCGGCTGGTTCAGTTCGTGTGCCAGCGTCGATGCCATTTCACCCATGGTCACCAGACGCGCGGTGATTTGCAGTTTTTCCTGCTGCTGTCGGGCCAGTTCCTCGGTTCGGCGACGTTCGGTGACATCGATGATCGAGCCCATCCATCCGGTTTGCCGCCCATCGGCGTCGATCAGTGGCGCTTCGTAGATCAGCGCATCGAAACGCTTGCCACTACGGTGCATCAGCGGGATCTCAAAACCATGGTGTGGCGCATCGCCCTGCAGGACACGCTTGTGCAATTGCAAGGTCCGCTCCATTTCCTCCGGTGCCCAATAGGGCATCGGCGGGTCCCGGCCGATCAGTTCCGGTGCGCTATAGCCGACCATTTTCAGGAATGCCGGGTTGGCATAGGTGATACGGCCGTGCAGATCGCGGGCGCGCATGCCGACCATCAGCGAGTCCTCCATCGATTTCCGGAAGGCGTATTCGGCACGTAAAGCCTGTTCTGCCTGCAGACGACGCTGGATCGAACCGCGCACCGCCCAGAGACTCCAGAACACCGCCGCGGCAAGGATCAGGATCAAGGTGGCGATCAGCGTCTGCGCCAGATTGCCGCTGCCGCGGTAGGCGGTGACCTGCAGCAGTTCGCCATAGCCGGGCGGGTCGAGCGGAACCGAATAGTTGAGCGAAGTTGGTGCCGCGTCTACTTTTGATTTGCTGGCCAGAGTATTGCCATTCTCGTCGATGATGCGCACCTGATATTTTTCGGCGAACCACCATGGCACCTGTTGCTTGAGAAGATTCGGCAGCGAATAGATGGCGACCAGCGCCCCCTGGAAGCGCTGACCGGCAAATATCGGCACATAAATCTCGAAACGGGCTTCGCCATCCAGCACATAAGAGTCACTATAAATCGGTTTGCCGAGCCGGGCGAGTTCGAGCAAGCGGTTTTGCGGACGATTATCAACCGATTCCTCTTCGTTGTGGGCAGGTAGTTGCGTCGGCAGTCCGCGGAGTGTGCGCGAATGAGCGTCCAGCCACAGCAACTGCATGATTTCCGGATTGTTCTTGAGAATGTGCTGCGCGCGGACATCGAACATATCGCGCATCTGTCGTGCCGATGGCAGATCGATCGCCAGTTGCTGCAATTGCTCGGCATTGACGTCGAGATGAAAACGCAGGCTTTGCTCGATCCACAGCACGTCGGCGATTAAGGTCGTGCGCTGCTCGTCGATTTCCTGGCGGTGCAACAACCAGAGCAGCGAGATCAGCAGAATGAACAGCAAGCCGACCGCCAGGCGCAGCAGCGACAAATACGAGTTCGACCACTTCAGCGGACCGCTACGTCGAGGTTCATTGGCATGCGTGAGTGACGTCTCTTCCATCGGAATTGATTTAATGGTGCTGTATGGTAGCTGAAGTTTCGACGAGTAAAGACGATGGTCACCTGCTAATGTGATGATAGCGATGAGTCTGCCGGCGAAAGCTGAAATTTCGCCGGGAAATGACGATTGTCACGCGACCGTTGTCCTTTGGTCGAAGAAAAGAAGATCTTATTGAGCAGGCATTGCGGTTTTCCACAATGGTTCCGCTGCTGTTTCCTTGTACTATTGCTAGCCGTAGCACGTTAAGCACTGAATTTCAACCAAAGTGTTTGTGGAGGAGACAATAATATGAAATTGAGCAAGCTGTTTTTCGGACTCGCGGCTTGCGCGCTGACGGCCGCCCCTTTGACCGCGTTGGCGCAGCAGCCGATCGTCATCAAATTCAGCCATGTGGTGGCGCATGACACGCCTAAGGGGTTGGCGGCCGAATACTTCGCCAAACGGGCCGGCGAGCTGACCAAAGGTCGGGCCAAGGTCGAGGTCTATGCCAATTCGACCTTGTACAAGGACAAGGAAGAAATGGAGGCGCTGCAGCTCGGTGCCGTGCAGATGCTGGCGCCGTCGCTGGCCAAGTTCGGTCCTCTCGGCGTCAAGGAGTTCGAACTATTCGATCTGCCTTATGTTTTCGACAACTATGAGGAATTGCACCGCGTGACCCAAGGGGCAGTCGGTGCCAGCCTGCTCAAGAAGCTGGAGCCGAAAGGAGTCACCGGACTGGCCTTCTGGGACAACGGCTTCAAGTCGTTTTCTGCCAATACGCCGATTAAGATGCCTGCCGATCTGAAAGGCAAGAAGATGCGTATCCAGTCGTCGAAGGTGCTTGAAGAGCAGATGCGCGCGCTCAGCGCCCTGCCGCAGGTGATGGCCTTCTCGGAAGTCTACCAGGCCTTGCAGACCGGCGTCGTCGATGGTACCGAGAACCCGATTTCCAATCTCTACACCCAGAAGATGTTCGAAGTGCAGAAGTATCTGACGCTGACCGAACACGGCTATCTCGGTTATGCCGTGGTGGTCAATAAGAAATTCTGGGAAGGTCTGCCGGCCGACGTGCGTGGTCAACTGACTACGGCGATGAAGGATGCGACGGCATACGCCAACAAGATCGCCAAGGAACAGAACGACAAGGATTTGGAAGCGGTCAAGAAAACCGGCAAGACGCAGGTGTATGCGCCGAGCGCGGCTGAGAAAACAGCCTTCAAGAAAGCTCTGGCGCCGGTGCATGCGAAGATGGAATCGCGGATCGGCAAGGATCTGCTGCAATCGGTCTATAAGGAAACCGGCTTCGACCCAAGCAAGCTCTGATCGCCGCACACAGACAAATCAGCCCGTTGGCGCAATCTGACCAGCGGGCTTTTTTTTCAGTCAGATGAGGAGCTCGTTCGATGAAAATTCTCGATCACCTGGAGGAATGGCTGATCACCTTCCTCATGGGAGCGGCAACAACGATCATTTTTGTCTCCGTCGTGCACCGCTATCTGTCCGGCGTGGAAATCCCTGGTCTGCAGGACTGGTTGCTGTCGCTCAATTTCGGCTGGGCGCAGGAACTGTGCATCATCATGTTTGTCTGGATGGCCAAATTCGGTGCCGCGTATGGCGTGCGTACCGGCATTCACGTCGGCGTGGACGTCCTCATCAACCGCATGGGCGGTCATACGCGCGCGAAATTCATCGTTTTCGGTTTGCTGGCCGGCGCCTTGTTCACCGGCATCATCGGCACGCTGGGTGCCAATTTCGTCTGGGAAAACGGTTTCCACTACGCGCTGTACAACTGGCTGGGCAAGGATGTCGGCGAGATTCCTGAGGGGCCGACCACTCCCGACCTCGAATGGCCGACGTGGATCGTCTACAGCGCGATTCCGCTCGGCTCGTCACTGATGTGCTTCCGTTTTCTGCAAGTGACCTTCAGTTTCATCCGCACCGGCGAGTTGCCGCACCATGATCACGGGCACGTCGATGGCATCGAAGAGGAAGCACCGCCAGCCGCAACGGCCCCTGTGCCGGTCGATTACAACCCGCTGGAAATCGAAAACGATCTTCATCCGCATGACCTGACCTACAGAAAACGCCATCCCGAGAACGATACGGACGCGGGAGGTAAGCAGTCATGAATGCAATGATCATTTTCGTGCTGTTGTTGTGCCTGATGCTGACCGGCATGCCGATTTCGATTTCGCTCGGTTTGACGGTACTCAGCTTCCTGTTCATGTTTACCCAGGTGCCGCTCGAATCGGTGGCGCTGAAGTTATTCACCGGCATCGAGAAATTCGAGATCATGGCCATCCCGTTCTTCATCCTGGCCGGCAACTTCCTGACGCACGGCGGCGTTGCCCGGCGAATGATCAAGTTCGCCACCAGCATGGTCGGTCACTGGTATGGCGGTCTGGGTCTGGCTGGCGTGATGGCGTGCGCCTTGTTTGCGGCAGTCTCCGGTTCTTCGCCGGCGACGGTGGTAGCCATCGGCTCGATCCTGATGCCGGCCATGGTGCGCGCCGGTTTCCCGAACAAGTTCGGCGCGGGCGTGATCACCACCTCGGGCGCGCTCGGCATCCTGATTCCGCCGTCCATCGTCATGGTGATGTACTCGGTGGCGACCAATACCT
>CAYRXO010000213.1:0-3713 GCA_964428215.1 uncultured Candidatus Accumulibacter sp.
CATTCTGCGGCGATGGCGACAGCGAAACAAGGCCGTCGGCCGCTTTCGAGCACGATTTAGCGCAAACAAAGGCCAGAAATGCACGAGAATTTCAATTTGTCGTCGTTTGATTGCCGAAGCCCGGTCGGATGCGGCAAATCTCGCTGGCCAGTCGGCAAGCAAAAAACCTGTCCGACCGACGTCCTGAGCCAATCATCAGACCGCAAAACCTGTCGCTCTTCGCTTTCATGCCGACGGCTGGTAGCAAAGCGATCCGGCGGCGATTCGCAGGCAAGAAGGACGAGCGCAAACACAGATCAATGGTTTGCTTGCTGCTGCGCCGTCGGCAAGGCGTCATTAACCGGGCTGCCTCTTTCGATTTCGCGTTCGACCCGCCGTTCCGGCGCAAACGCCGCGATCAGTCGCGCGCAGACGGAGCGGGCAGCGGCACGGTTGTCCTGACTGAAATTGCAGACGTACAGGTCGAGGGTCACCCCCCCGGTTTCCGGCCAAGTATGTACCGTCAAATGTGATTCGGCAAGGATCACCGCACCCGTGACGCCGCCCGCCTTTTCTCGATCACCAAACTGATGGAACAGGACGCCGAGCGGGGTCAGCCCCGGAGCCTGACATAGGCCGACGCATAACTCGCGCAGAGTGGTGGCGTCGTCGAACAAGCGCGGGTCGCCCTGACACGCGTATAACTCGGCGATCAGGTGCAGGCCGTGCATGACCTACCGCTGTGCGTCGAGAAACTCAGATCCCCCTTTTGGAGGAGTCGGGGATAAGAGAAACGGTCAGGGCTGGCAGTCATTGGCGGAGAAGCAATGATGCCCGGTCCGTCAGCCGCGTGGTTCGAAGTTTGTGCTGGTGTGGGTGACCAGTCCATCGTCGTTGAAATGAACGTTGAAATACCAGTCCATGCCCGGCTCGGTTTTCGTTTTCCAGTCCCATACCGCCTCTCGCTTGAGCGAAAAATAACGCTGGTGCGCCGGCTGTCCGAGCAGGAAATGGACATCCTCGCGTGTCATGCCGGGTTTGACCTTGGCAAAATTCTCTGCGGTGAGCAGTTGACGGATTTCGCGCAGACGATCGTCCGGTCCGATCACCATACGGTAATTGACCATGCCTTCCGGTGTGCGTGGGTACTCCCAGTAGCGGCTACCGTCGGCATCGCGCCATTCGAGCTTCGGATTGCCCATCACCTGGCGCACGTCAGCAGAAGTGCTGACTCCCGGTTTCAGGCGTCCCAGGTTTTCGACATCGCAAGCAGCCAAAATGCCGAGCAGCCCTCCCAGGCAGCAGCCGGCAATAAGTTTGCTGAACATATGGATTGTCCTATCCTGACAGAAGCTGGAATCGCCGCAAAGATGGCAGAAGTATAGATGAAGCTGGCGCGTCGAACCTAATGAGTCCGTTTGATTTTTCGCGTTTCTACCACTTGACGGCATGGTTATTGATTGCTTTTCAGCCATCCTCCGGGCTGTAAAAGAGACAAGCGTTTTGTCGGCTGCTATCCACCGCGAGGGTTGGGACTGGCCCGATCTCACGCGTCGAACGTTTGATTGATCGTTTTCGAACCCGACGACGATTGTAGGGAAATCGACAGCTATCCCGATCGGCGTTGGGCAGTCCAGCAACCGCAGAAGCGATGTCATAATGGTTGACTTCAAACCCGGAACTTTTCCAGCCAGGATCGGATGCTCGACCGGGTTGTGGCAAGCAGCTTGTCGATATCAACCAATTGGCAACCCCGGTTCATGCGTACGATCATTTTGTTCATTACCTCCCGTATTCGCGATCAGCATTATTTTATTTGCATATCCGTTGAACAGCTGGTATTGTTTGTCTGCCTGTTTTGGGCAGTACTGGCAAATAACCCATTTTTCAAAGCGGCACTTGAAGAACGCAATCTTCTCGACGGCTCGACCTGGGGTTTTGCATTTGCGCTGTTTATCTTGCTGTTGACGATTCATTTCTTGTTGTTGATTCTTTTTGCCAGCCGATTGACGGTCAAACCTTTGTTGGCCATTTTGCTGGTTGCCACCGCGGCGGCCAGTTATTTCATGCAGGCTTATGGCGTGTATCTCGATCCATCCATGCTGCGCAATGTATTGCAGACCGATCATGCCGAAGCCAGTGAGTTGTTTTCATGGGGCTTGGCCAGTCATTTGCTTCTTTATGCCGCTTTGCCCTTATTGTTGTTGTGGCGGGTCAAAATCATTAACCGTTCCTGGCAACGCGCTTTTCTGCTGCGCTGTGGATATATTTTTCTTGCCCTGCTGCTGGCTGCCGGCACATTGCTGGCCATATTTCAGCCGTTTTCTTCCTTGATGCGAAACCATAAAGAGGTGCGCTATCTGATCACACCGGCGAACTATCTCTGGTCCTTGGCCAATGTGCTGACCACCAGTGCGAGTAGTGTCGTCAAGGCACGACAGTCGATTGGCCTGGATGCCGTTCCTGGTGCGAGCTGGGCGGCGCGAGTCAAGCCATTGCTGGTCGTATTGGTGGTTGGGGAAACCGCGCGCGCGGCCAATTGGGGACTGAACGGTTACGTTCGGCAAACGACTCCGGAATTGGCCGAATTGCCGGTGATCAATTTCAGCGATGTCAGCAGCTGTGGCACCAATACGGAGGTTTCCCTGCCCTGTATGTTCGCCGCCATTGGTCGGCGCGATTACGATGCGCAGCGGATTGAAGGCAGCGAATCACTGCTGCACGTCCTGGCCCGCGCCGGGGTCAAGGTTCTCTGGCGTGACAACCAGTCGGGTTGTAAGGGAGTTTGCGAAGGGCTGCCCGAAGAGTTTGTCGCTGATCTGCATCCACCGGATGGATGCTCCGCCGGGCGCTGTCTGGACAGCGGATTGCTGTATGGTCTGGATGAACGCCTGCAAAACGCGAAGGGAAATCAACTGCTGGTGCTGCATCAGCTGGGTAATCATGGTCCGTCATACTTTCGACGTTATCCAGCGGAATTTTCCCGTTTTCAACCGGCCTGCAGCTATGACGATCTGCAGCGCTGCAGCCGGGAAGAAATCATCAATGCTTACGACAATGCACTGTCATATACGGATCATGTGCTCGCCACCCTGATCGGAAAGCTGCAAGCGCAGGCCGACAGAATCGATTCCGTGCTGCTCTATGTTTCCGATCATGGCGAGTCGCTCGGCGAGAACAATTTATTTTTACATGGATTGCCCTACGCGATAGCGCCCAAAGAGCAAACGCAGGTGCCGATGCTGATGTGGTTTTCGCCTGGCAGCAGCCGTGATTTGAGAATCGACGGCGATTGCCTGAGGCAGCGCGCGCGGAAACCGGTCAGTCACGACCACCTGTTTCACACCTTGCTCGGATTGCTGGATGTGCACACCCGTCTATACGCTGGAGAATGGGATTTATTGCATGCTTGCCGGCTGGCGCCGGCCAGTGCGCAGTAATCGCGGTCAGCGCAGGTGAAATAAATCGACTGTGCGGTCGATCCGTGGCGTTGCCCGCATGCTCGCACCTCGCCTATCCGCTTGATGTGCCTCGCTGTTCGCTGGCAACGGTTTGACAAGCGAAGCGCTCAGTCTTTGCCAAACATCCGGCCCGCTTCTTGCAAACCGAGTTCAAAATAGCGTTTCTGGGCTGTACTGTCCTTGAGTGAAATGGTCATGCTTTCCAGATCCTTGGGACGCAAAACATGCAACGGCTTGGCGTAGTAGCGCTTACCGCCGATCTCGGCCGATTGT
>CAYRXO010000213.1:3723-5280 GCA_964428215.1 uncultured Candidatus Accumulibacter sp.
CTTGCGAGAACACCCGTGCATTAGGCAATGAAAGTTGCATGTCGCTGACCAGCAGATGCGTATCGATACTGTTGATCGGCAGCAGCCAGGATTTTGATTGATAGAGTTTGTCGAGCTCACGGTGGTAATCGTAATCAGTGAAATCGACGGCGATGACCTCGTCCACCGTCTCGTCCTCGAACAAGGTACGCAAGGGTGTGTTGTCCAGATAGCCGCCCTCGATGTAATACTCCCCGTCAATAGTGATTGCTCTGAAGTAGGGCAGCGTCGTAATCCCGGCCAGAAAAGCATCCATGAACTGTGACAGGCTGTGTTCATCGATCTGCGCCAGAATGCGGTTGACGTTGAAGAAACAACCGGCGCGTTTGCTCAGATTGGTTGCGCGAATGTCCCAGCGGACACTGCGCAAATGTTCGGAGAGTAAAGCGCGTCGCCGAGGATCGTCGAGTTGCAAGGATTTGCGACAACTGTCTTTATCGACACTGAACAGATGCGTTCCCCCGGAGAGCAAATGAGGTCGCAAACCGCGAAAATTGCTGAAGATGTTGAACACATCGCCGAGGTTGAGCCGAATTGTGCGCGTCAGAACTGGTGGTAGTTCTTCGCTTTGCCAGTCCCATAACAGATAGTCGGCGACAATGTTGTTGCCGGAGCTGGTCGAGGCGATGTGCACCACAGAGATGTCGTTACGCTTCAGCCAGACCAGAACGCCTTCCGTATAAAAGCTGCGATAGCCGCCTCCCGAGGCGACAAAACCATATCGGGTCATGGACAACCCCCTGTCATTAACGATTTAATGGATGGCTGGTACGCATGGTCATTGACTCGAGAAGCCCAGCACGGTTTGTTCAGCTTCGTGCAACCCCGTCGATTTTCAACAGCAATACGGGCCATATCAATAAACATTATTATTTAAAAGGAAAATTCCAGATGGAAAAAACACGGGTGCTTGCGGAGTTCCGCGACAAGTTTCGGGTGAAGGAATTATTGATCTTCGAAACGTCGGCCTGGTCCTGGTCGGTCAGGCCGATGCAGTCAACCCTGGGGGCCAGTGTAATCTCGTTGAATCGTCAGGCGGCGAATTTTTCAGAGGTCAGCGCGGTAGAAATGGCTGACTTTGCCAATATGGTCGTCAAATTGGAAAGTGCCCTCAAAAAAGCATTCGGCCATGATCGCATCAATTACCTGATGCTGATGATGGTCGATCATCACGTCCATTTTCATGTCATTCCCCGCTACGCGGATGAACGGCAATTTGCTGGCCTGGAGTGGAAGGATAGTGGCTGGCCATCACTACCGGCAGTGACGGAAAGTCAACATCGGAACTCGGTATTGCCCTTGATCCGTGATGCTTTGAAGGCAGCGGCAGAGTCAAGCTGATTCTTCCAGACCACTCGTTATTGACAAGAGTGTCGAGAAATACGGGCGTGTTGTAGATCAACGATCAAGCGCGCTTGCCTGACCCACCCATTTGCGCGCCTTGCCGATTGGCAGCAATGAGGTTAAGGAAACGCAGAACAATTCAAGTGCTGCGAGAATTCGGCTGTGATTGCCGAC
>CAYRXO010000214.1:0-5244 GCA_964428215.1 uncultured Candidatus Accumulibacter sp.
GGCTTTGAGGCGTTCGATTTTGCTGGTCGACGATGAAATCACCGTCACGTGCGCACCGACCAACTTGGCGAAGCTGAGTGCGAACAACGCCACGCCACCGGAGCCTTGCACCAGCACATGCTCGCCGGGTCTGACGGCGCCTTCCGTCACCACCGCACTCCAGGCGGTCAACGCGGCACAAGGCAAGGCAGCGGCTTCGAGATCATCGAGATACGACGGGACTTGCACCACCCCTTGCTCCGGCAGGCACATCAGCTCGCACATCGTGCCGTCCAGCGGCGCTCCCAGCGAACGGCCGAGACGAAGCGCGTCCGGCTCGCCGGCGATCCAGTCCTGGAAAAAGATCGGACACACCCGATCGCCGACTTTGACCCGGCTGACGCCAGATCCCAACTCGATGACTTCGCCCACTCCGTCGGAAACCGGAATCAGCGGCAAGCTGCCGGTCAGATTGCCGTAACCGCGTTCGGGGACGACCAGATCGCGATAGTTCAATGATGAAGCCCGCATACGCAACAACACCTGCCCCGCTTGCGGTTTCGGCTCGGGCCGCTCGGCCAGTTGCAAGTGATCGAATCCCCAATCATCCTGAATCTGAAAAACGCGCATCACTGTCTCCCGTTCATTCATTCAAAAATGCAAGCCAAATCAGTGGGCAAAAATGGCCCATTTCATAGCACGACAAGGAAGAAAATCAGCCAGCGGCCGCTACTCCTGGCTGGTCGAGAACGGATCGTCCCGTCTTCACTCGCCCGGCTGCAAGGTCACCGGCAGCATGATTTTCTGCCCGTCGCGCAAGACTTCGAGGGTCACCGTTTCGCCGACCCGATGGTCATCGAGGCGTGCCAGCAGCTTGGCGACCGTATCGACGGGTTTGCCATCGAGTCCGACGATCACGTCACCGGCGCTGAGCATGCCGTCGGGTGATACGGTTGCGCCGCGCAGCCCCGCCGTCGCGGCTGCCGAGTCGGGTGCGACACGCAGCACGACGACCCCTTCGACGGCCAGCAAGCGTTTCAACCGCGTATTCAGGTTCTCATCGATGGCAATACCCAAGGCCGGACGAATATATCGACCGCCAGCGATCAATTGAGGAACGACGCGATTGACGGTATCGACCGGCACCGCGAAACCGATGCCGGCGCTGGCCCCGCTCGGGCTGTAAATGGCGGTATTGATGCCGATCAGTCGGCCGGCCGAATCGAGCAACGGACCGCCGGAGTTACCCGGATTGATCGCCGCATCGGTCTGGATCAGATGTTCGATGGTCTGACCGTTTTCGCCGCCCAGCGAACGGTCGAGCGCCGATACGATCCCGCTGGTCAAGGTCCAGTCGAGTCCGAAGGGATTACCGATGGCAAAAACTTTCTGGCCGACTTTCAGGTCGGCGCTGCTGCCGACGGGCACCGGCGGCGGCCGCTTGAAACCGACGCCGATGCGCAGCACGGCGATGTCGTGCGCCGGTGACGCGCCGACCAGCGCCGCCCGATAATCGCGCCCATCAGCGAGTTTGACCGACGCCTGGCTGGTGTTCTGAATGACATGATAATTGGTGACCACGTGTCCGGCGTCATCCCAGATGAAACCGGAACCGGACCCCTGCGGCACGGTAAACACGTTGCGGGTCCAGAAATCGCGTACCTGCGCTTTGGTAGTGATGAAAACCACCGAATCGCGACTGTTCTCGAACAGCGAAATCGTTGCTTTTTCGTCTTCGGCGATATCGCCACGCGCAGTCACCGTGCGTGGCGCCACATTTTCGCGCGGAATCAGACCATCGACCAGCACGGGGGCTGCGCGCCACAAGACGATCAACAAGGCCGCCGCCAGGGTCAACCACAGCAGACGCGCGAAAAAGTTATCTCGAACGGGCATTGCCCACTCTCCTTGCGATCAATTCCATCTCTGAATGGACTGGTCCTGGGCAGCAGAACGCTGCTTTTGGCGTCAATTTATCCGTTGGCGTCCGATTGATTAACCGGGGCAATCACTCGCCGCCACCGTGTTCCGCCGCGTATGTCTCACGCATCGTGCGCTTGAGAGTTTTGCCGGCGGCGTTGCGTGGAAAATCCTTCAGGATCACCACTTCATGCAGGCGCTGGAAACGTGCACCGACGCGCGCGTTGATCCATTCGCGCAATTCCTCGGCGGTAGCCGTCGCGTCGCGTTGCAGCACCACCGCAGCCACCGGCGTTTCACCCCATTTCTCGTGTTCGACACCGAAAACGGCCACCTCGAGGATCGCCGGATGGCGCGTAGCGACTTCCTCGATATCGCGCGGGTAAATCTTGACCCCACCGCTATCGATCATGTCTTTCTTGCGGTCGACCAGGTAGAGATAACCTTCCGCATCGGCGTATCCCAGATCGCCGGTGAACAGCCAGTCATCGCGCAATGCCTGCGCCGTCAGATCGGGGCGGCCGTAATAGCCGGACATCAGGGACGGTCCGCGGCCGACGATTTCGCCCACCTCACCGGGTGGCAGATCGGTACCGTCTTCACCGACGATGCGCATTTCGTAGAAATAAGGTGGCGAACCGACCGAGCCCGCTTTGCGTTGCGACTGCGTTTTGTCGAGGATGGTCCAGAATCCTTCGGTCAGACCATAGAGTTCATAGAAACGGTTCGGCAGCAGCCGGTTCAACTGATCCTTGTGTTCCTGGTACAGCGGCGCGCCGAGCGAGAGGATCATTTCCAGCGAGGCGAGTTTTCCCGGCGAGAAATTCGGCGCGTTGAGCACGGCGATGATCTGCGCCGGCACCATCATCGTGTGCGTCACCTTTTCGCGGGCAATGATTTCGATCGCTTCGGCGGCATCGAACTGCCGTTGCAGGACATAACGCGCACCGAGATAGAAACAGGGCATCAAGGTGACGAAAGCGCCGTTGAAAACGATCGCGCCGGTATGCAGAATCACCGATTCGGGGCTTATCCGCCACGTCGAAGCAAACAAAGTGCAATACATCGAACGGACGAAGTGGCTGTGCATGATGCCTTTCGGCAAGCCGGTCGTACCGCTGGTGTACATGATGTTGAACAAATCGTCGGCACGGGTGGCCACCGGTGCCGGCAGACCGTCCGGGAAATCGGCCAGCCGTCGCTGGTAATCAGCATAATCACCCGCCGCGCCATCGACCAGCAAGATGCGCTCGGCTGACAATTGCGGCAACTCGTGGCGAACTTCGTCGATCATCGCTGCCATCGAGCGTTGAGTGATCAGGCAACGTGCTCCCGAATCGTTGAGCAGGCTGGCCAATCCGGTAGGCATCAATAGTGGACTCAGCGGCACCAATACCGCCCCGATCGATGGAATCGCCCAATAAATCTCGAGCAACTCGCTGCAATTGGCCAGCACGGTCGCGACACGATCGCCTTTCTCGATTCCCAGGCTTTGCAGCAGCCGGGCACAGCGCCCGACGCGCGCTTCGAACTGGCGCCAGGTCAAGCGCTGCTCTTCGAAAACAATCGCAACTTGTTCCGGCTTGAAGCGAGCGTGGTGTCTGACCACATTGGCTAGTTGCAACATCTTCTCTCCTGATGTTCAGATCGGTCGCCCGGCAGGCATTCGCCAGGCCGATAGTCGATAACAATCGTTTCAGCGGCCGCCCCCGGAACCGGGAACGTCTGCCAGCCCGCGACTGCCGCGCATAACGCAATGCAACAATTATTGGCTTAAACTGGGAATGGCCAAGCCGGATCGATGACCGTGGCCTCCTCTCGCATACGGCGATTGTCCTGCGCCGGCAGCGTCGTTGCAAGATGCGAACGACCATAATTCTTTCGGGTGAAGACATTGAACAATTTTTTGCCGGACGGCCAGCAAGGAAACTTGCAGCGGGTGCAACAAATGCAGCGCAGAGGAGTAAAATGATTGTGCGGTGCAGAATGTCTCCGCAAGACCAATTTCTTCGACAGCATCTTTTTCTTGCCGACTGGCCGCTTGCTTTGCTCCGCAGAAAAGCAAAACCCATGAACGGAACGCGCTACCTGCAGACGATCGGAGAGCTTTCGACAAGATGATTTCTGGCAAACCACCGCTGGCGGCAAAGTACAGCGACAAGCAGCCGAAGTCCGTCGAACCCAGCCGGATGCGGCCACTGATCAGCCAGGCGCCAATCCGACTGCCGCACGCCATCCCCCGCTCCGGGGCAGCCAGTCCAGTTTTGATTCAAATCGTTGCCCACGACGAAATAACAGCGAAGAGCATTCGGCGAGGTCAAGATCATCGTGGATCGCCCCGAGGGGCGGATTCTTTTTAATTATCGTTCTATCCGGAGGTTGGAAAATGTTTGCACTGCTAAGAGAAATGCCCGATTTCACGACGAGCTGGTGGCGTTACACCCTGGCGATGATGCGCGCCTCGAACCGCGAAATCAGTGAATTCAACGACAACCTTTTCATTGCCGCGCATATCGCGATGACCGCGGCGCGCGACAATCCGTTGAGCATGATGGAGACCCTTGAAATCATCGAGCACAACGCCGGCATGGCCCGCAAAGGACTCGCCGGCATGCAGGACAAGGTTGCCGATTACGCCTTCGACCAGATCGAGGAAGCCTCGCGCGCCTTCCTCAACTCGCTGCTGAAATCGGACGGCGAGAAGCTGAGCGGTTATATGCGCCGCGAAGCGGAAATCATGGAATCGGTTTCCAACTTCAACGAGCAGATCGAAGCCATCGCCGACGAATTCGGTTTCCATTTCAACACCTCGAATTACAAGCTGGTCTTTGAAACCGACTGCTTCGAGTTGTATCAAGTACTGCCGCTCAAAAAAGATGTCGAAGTACGCAGCGACCTCAAGCCGGTGATGCTCGTCCCGCCGTACATGCTCGGCGTGCACATCCTGTCCTTCCTGCCGTATGAGAACAAGAGCTACAGCCATTCGTTCGCCAACGAAGGCATCCCGACCTACGTCCGCGTCGTCAAGGACATCATGACCAATGAAAAAGTCCAGACGATGACGCCCGATCAGGACTGCGAACAGACCTACGAATTGCTGGCCAAGATCAAGGAACTCAACGGCGGCAAGAAAGTCACCCTCAACGGCACCTGCCAGGGAGGTTACATCTGCATGATGAACATTCTGTCCGGTAAGTTGCAGGACGTTTGCGACGCCCTGATCACCAACGTGACGCCGGTCGACGGCACCTACAGCGCGGCAATCAGCGGCATGCCGACGATGCACCACGATTTCATCACCACCACCCTGCCGAGCGGCAACAAAGTCGCCAACGGCTACCTGCT
>CAYRXO010000215.1:0-5240 GCA_964428215.1 uncultured Candidatus Accumulibacter sp.
CTGCTTGTGCCGTCATTGCCCGGATCGACTCGCTGAGCCAGATCAAGAGCAAAACCTCTGAACTGGTGCCGCGTGACTACCTCCGCTCGCGTAACCTGGCGCCCTCGGTATTGGCGGAGGCGGTTCGCTCGCACTGGGCAATCGAGAACCCGTTGCATTGGGTGCTTGATGTCACGAGGCGGGAGGACGCCAGCACAATCCGGAAGGACTGCGCCCCAGAGAATCTTTTTTGCTCAAGAAAGTCGTCCTCAACATCCTGCGTACCGATACTTCTGGACGCAAAAAAACCAGCCTTCGCTTCAGACGAAAACGCGCCGCCTGGGATGATGGTTTGCGGGCTCAATTGCTCGGCCTCAATCCCTTATGATGTTCGAGTGCGGAAGCCCTGGGACTCCGTGCGCGAACTTATTCTTTGTGCTCTTCGTTTGGCAAAGGACGAAAATGATCCTGGACGATGGTCTTGCCGGTGTCCAGTTCGACCACGCTACGCGTGACTTCGACCGGTATCAGTTTTCCATCAGGCGCTCGAACCTGGCTATGCAAGGCACGTGAACCGCCGGATTCGATCAGTTGGCTGATCAGTTGCCGTACATCGACATCCTGATCAGGAAAATGCAGTTTGCTTGCCATCGCGCCGAGCAACTGCGACAAATCCAGACCAAACAATTTTTCAGCTTGCGGGTTGGCGTCGAGCACGTCGCCGGTCTGCGCATCGGAAATGACGATTGCCTCGGAAGCGGCGGCAAACAGGGCGCGCTGCAAACTTTTCGCGGCGCGCAATTCGTCTTCGGCGACCGCCAGTTGATGCTGCACCAGCGCCATTCCGACCAGACTGGCCACGGCATGCGCAAAAAGACGCTGCACCGATGTCCAGGCGGAATGCGTACCGACCTGTTCGACCCACAAGGTCCCTTGCAGCTCGCCGTTGACATGCACCGGCGAATGGATGACCGCGCTGATGCCATTGAGCAACAAATACTCATCCACCAGTTCCAGGGTCGCTGGATGTTTCAGCGCGTCGTCGACGACGATCGGCTCGCCAGCGAAAAAAGCTTTGAAATATTCGGGAAAGTGTTTGACGGACAGCGTCAGGCCATGGCTATGCCGCCCTGTTGATAATTCATAAAGATCGATACATTCCAGCGTCGAACGCTGCTGCGACAGACCCCACAGACTGACACGCTCGACATCGAGCATACGACTGGTGGCAGCAGTCAGTTGCTGCAACGATTCACCAAGATTGTTCGCTGCAAAACCGCGTTTGGAGAGCCGTGCGAAAGCCCCCTGCAAATCGAGAGCGCTCGAATAAGGTGGAAAACGGGAACGCATACTCGAAAAACCGTTCAGCAAACCACAGGCTGTCAAACATGGATGCCTGTCATGCTACGTATCGCCGCCGACCATTGCTGTGCTGAAAATCACGGATGACGCATTGCTGTCCGTAACCCAGTCTGCCGGTCAATGCCGCTGCCAACGGCTAGATGAGAAAACTGTTCGTATGGTGCAAACTCAAGCAGGCGAAGGATGCGTGCCCCGACTTCACCTCTTTCCTCCGATATCTCTCCATTGAGGAACAGGAAGAGATCGGCAAGTCAATTGGCGAGTTGCACAACAGAAAATTGCAGAGCGAAACGATTGATCGAATCCGGCCGCCTGGTCAGTAAAACAGGTGAACACCAGCCCGGCGATGCAAATACGATTTTGGAATCAGAAGGAAATGCGGGTTACACCGTCAATCAGAATGCGCGTCGATACCAGAACGGACCAGTGTCGGTGACTTGGCGCCTGTCGCCCCCAGCAGCAGGTGAGCAGTCCTATTCTCGGCTCAGCAGGCGCCGGGCACCATTGTACCGTTGCAACCAGTAGCTCTGCCGCATGTCTTCAATACGCACTTCGGCACCAGTGCGCGGCGCGTGCATGAAACGATTATCGCCCAAGTAAATGCCAACATGTGAAAAAGCGCGTCGCATGGTATTGAAGAAGACGAGGTCACCCGCTTTGAGTTCCTGACGGTCGACTGCGGCGCCCACTTCGCTTTGCTCGCGAGCGCTTCGTGGCAATAAAATTCCCATCGCATCTTTGAACACCACTTGCACAAAACCGCTGCAATCGAGACCGGTTTCCGGATTAGTGCCGCCGAAGCGGTAATTGATGCCGATCAGCTCGAAACCCTTGAGAATCAAATCCTGAGCGCTGCTGGTATAGCGATCGAGCAGGGAAGGTTCTTCGCCGGGTTGCGTCGCTTGCTCGACAGCCTGAAGAGAACCGCTGCCAAAAAAGGTAAAAAACGCGGCGAGACAAAGGGTTGCCGGCGAAAAACGGCGAGAGGGGGAAAGTATTTTCGTAGTCATGGCGGGCAATTTATGTGAAAAATGTCACGTTGTAAACCCCTTGACAGACCAATGACTCTCGTAATCATTTGCCGGCAAATGGATTCAACCCTTTGAAACGACAACCACTTTTGATTCCTTACCCGGTCAGGCCGTGTGGATCGCCGATGCGCCCCATCGGCACCGACGCCAGCCGAATGAAACGATTCCCGCGGAATTCGACCGGAAGAGACAGCGGGCAAAATGCCGCTACGATCCTACATCGTCATACAAAAGGGTTGGCCAGCCATTATGCTTATAATCGCAGGCTACCACGGGCAACGAGCAGATGAGAGGTTCTCCTGCTTTTGTTGTCAGACCTTAACCAACGGCAAATGGAGATCACATGCATTCCTTCAAGGCTTTCCTGATCGAAGAAAAAGGCGGTTCGACAAATGGCCGCCTGCTGGAGATGACCGAATCACAGCTGGACCCTGGCGAGGTTCTGGTCAAGGTAGCGTATTCCAGCGTGAACTACAAGGACGCATTGGCCGCAACCGGCGCGGGACGCATCATCCGCCGCTATCCTTGCATCGGCGGGATCGATCTTTCCGGAATCGTCGCTGCCAGTACGGATCCGCGCTTCAAGGTGGGCGATGCGGTCATCGCCACCAGCTTTGATATCGGTGTCGCTCATCATGGCGGTTACGCCGAATATGCCCGCGTACCGGCACAGTGGGTCGTCGGCCTGCCGGCGGGTTTGACGCTTTTCCAGGCCATGGCGCTGGGCACCGCCGGGTTCACCGCCGCGCTTGGCGTGGTGCGCATGGAAGAAAACGGCTTGCGCCCGGAGGCGGGTCCGGTGATCGTCACCGGTGCGACCGGCGGTGTCGGCAGTCTGGCGGTCGACATCCTGGCCAGAAGAGGTTATCAGGTCACCGCGCTTACCGGCAAAGACAATGAAGTCGGCTATCTCAAGGAACTGGGTGCCAGTGAGGTCATGCTGCGTTCGGCACTCGATCTGACACGCATCCGCCCCCTCGATCGGGCGCTCTGGGCTGGAGCGGTCGACAATCTCGGTGGCGATGTCCTGGCGTGGATCGCCAGCACCATGAAACAGGGGGGCACAATCGCCAGCATCGGCCTGGCGGCCAGCGCCAGCCTGAAAACAACGGTCATGCCGTTCATCCTGCGCGGAGCGAGTCTGCTGGGCATCGATTCGGGCTACATCGGCGAGCCATACCGTAGCGGTGTCTGGCAACGTCTGGCCAGCGATATGCATCCACCCCACCTCGAGCAGATGACACGGACGATCGCATTCGATGATCTGCCGCCCCTCTTCGACGAATATATCCAGGGTCGGGCGCATGGACGGGTGGTCGTCCAGATCGCTGCCGACTGAGTCATCCGGCGGGCCACATACCCGGAGAAGCGGGAATCGATGGAGAAAGCAAACGATCCGGCACAGGAAAGACCGCGAATTTTGATCGTCGATGATTCGCGCAGCGTGCGGACGACTTTTATCAAACTCGTCCGTGATCATTACGCTTTTCGCGAGGAAATCGACGGCGAAGCAGGCTGGCAGGCCTTGGTCCTCGATCATTCGATCCAGCTGGTGATCTGCGCGATTTCGATGCCGATGCTTGATGGCGACGGTTTGTTGGCACGGGTACGCAGTTCACGATTGGCGCGGCTACGACAGATGCCGGTGCTGATGATCAGTAGCGATAACGAGGAAGCCAACGAACACGCCCGTTCGATGGGCGCCTCCGATTTCATCAACCGTGGCATCGGCAGCAACGAATTGCTGACGCGCATCAGTTCGCTGTTACGCTTGGCGCAAGCGCAAACCGAATTACGCGAGGGCGCCGGTGCTCAACGCGATCCGACGACCGGACTGCCCAACCGCCAGCACGTCGAGGTGCAGGCCTCCCGGGCGATTTCTCTGGCCATTCGGCAAGACACACCAGTCAGCATCCTGATCATGAGCTTCGATCACGCCGACGAGTTGCAGCAGAGACATGGTGATGAACTGGGCAAGGAATTGTTGAAACGCTTTGCAAGCATCATGAACAGGACCGTACGCAAGGAAGACAGCCTTGGACATTTTGCGGGTAACGAACTGGCGGTCGTCTCACCCGGCACACCCTACCCGGCGTGCGAATCCTTTGCCACCCGGCTGCGGGAAGCCTTTGCCATTGCGAACATCGCCATTCACGGCAAACGTCTCGAACTGTCTTTGAGCATTGGGGTGGCCAACACCCCACAAGATCGGGTAAGCTCATCAACTGCACTTTTGGATCTGGCCGCCAGACGCTTGCATGAAGCACAACAGGCGGGAGGCAATCGAGTCGTATCATGTCAGGGTTCGTCATCGAGCGCGCCGCCCAAGCCGCGCTTCAGCCACGCTCTCGACCTGATCAGGATCGGTCAGATCAAGCAAGTGCTACCCTATCTGGTGCCACTGGGCAAGGAGGTGCTCCCATTTTTGGAATTATTGGAGAAGGAGTTGAAGTTGGGTTTGCCTGTGGCAAACATTCGCAAGCAATTGCTTGACCGGGAAGCACAAGCCAAAGAAAACCGGCAAGCCTAGTTTCCACGGGTGCAGGTGGATCACATTTTTGTAGAGGGAGTCTCATGACCACAATTCAAGAGTTTCACAAAAATTCTATCGAAAATCCGGAGGCTTTCTGGGGCGAAGAAGCCAAACTCGTCGACTGGCACAAACCGTTCAGCAAAGTCCTCGATTTCTCCCGTCCGCCGTTTGCCAAATGGTTCGTCGGTGGCGAAACCAACTTGTGCTACAACGCCGTCGACCGGCACGCCGCCAAGCGGCCGAACGATCGCGCGCTGGTCTTCATCTCCACCGAGACCGGCCAGGAAGTGGTTTACAGCTTTGCTGAACTCAAGAAAGAAGTTATGCGCACCGCG
>CAYRXO010000216.1:0-5205 GCA_964428215.1 uncultured Candidatus Accumulibacter sp.
GACCGGTTACCCGCGCGACAAGATGATCGGCATCTGGTGGGCCGGTGCCGAACCGGACGTCAAGGACGTCGCCGAAGGCGCCAAGGGCTATAACGCGCTGACCTTGCAGCATGGCGCCGAACCGAACTCGAAGGTGGTCAAGGACATGCGGGAAATGGTCTATGCCAAGGGCCAGGGCACCGGACCGAAAGAGGAAGTCGGCCAAGTGTTGTACATGCGCGGCCTGATCTCGGCGATGCTGGGCGTCGAAGGCGTACGCAAGGCGCAGGAACGTTACGGCAAAGGCAAGGTGATGACCGGCGAACAAGTGCGCTGGGGGCTGGAAAACCTCAATCTCGACCAGAAAACGCTCGACGGCATGGGCTTTGCCGGTGTGATGCGCCCGGTGCAAACCTCGTGCCTCGATCACATGGGTTCGTCGTGGGTGCGCGTACATACCTGGAACGGCAGCAAGTGGGAATTCACTTCTGACTGGTATCAGGCTGACCAGAAAGTGCTGCGGCCGATGGTGATGCTCGCCTCCAGCAAATACGCCGAAGAGAAGAAACTGAAGCCGCGTACGCCCGAGGAGTGCAAGAAATAAGCCGTGGCCTCTGCGCGACCCGTCGCCGGCGGGTCGCGCGGGTTTTCTCCAGTCGATGACGCGACCATTACCAGTGACGAGAGCGATGACTGACCTCAATACGCCGCTTTTGCGGGTCAATAGTATCGAAGTGATCTATAACCACGTGATCCTGGTTCTCAAGGGCGTTTCCTTCGTCGTTCCCGAAGGCGGCATCGTCGCCCTGCTGGGGGGTAACGGCGCCGGCAAGACGACGACGCTGCGTGCGGTGAGCAATCTGCTGCATGGCGAGCGCGGCGAAGTGACCAAGGGAACGATCGCCTTGCGTGATGAACGCATCGAAGCGCTGTCACCGGCCGAACTGGTCCGGCGAGGTGTGATACAGGTCATGGAAGGACGGCATTGTTTCGGGCATCTGAGCATCGAAGAGAATCTGCTCACCGGCGCGTATACCCGGCGCGATGGCAAAGCGGCGATCGCCGAAACGCTGGCCAAGGTCTATGACTATTTTCCGCGGCTGCGCACCCGGCGGAACAGTCAGGCGGCGTATACCTCAGGCGGCGAACAACAGATGTGTGCCATTGGCCGCGCCTTGATGGCCAATCCGCGCATGGTCCTGCTCGACGAACCGTCGATGGGGCTGGCGCCGCAGATCGTCGATGAAGTATTCACCATCGTCAAACAGCTCAATCAACAGGAAGGGGTTACCTTTCTGCTCGCCGAGCAGAACACCAATATGGCGCTGCGTTATGCCGATTTCGGCTACATTCTCGAAAATGGCCGCGTGGTGATGGAGGGCGCGGCGAAAGAACTGGCGAGTAACGAGGACGTCAAGGAGTTTTATCTCGGCTTGTCGACGGTCGGACGCAAGAGCTTCCGCGATATCAAGCACTATCGTCGCCGCAAACGTTGGTTGTCTTGATGCGCAACCGGCGGTCAAGGCGCTTGTCGACAGTGGCCCGCTATCTCTGTGGCTTGCTCCTGGTAGCCGGGATGGCTGCTTCGACGGCAAGTGACGATTTGCCGCATGTTGGTGATTGTGTTCTATTCCGTGAAGGTGGCGACGGTCTGCTGATCACCACGCCCGTTTACTGGTTGCGCGGAACGATCGCGGCGCTGTCGTCGGAGAAACGTCTGGCGGTGCTCTGTCCGCGTTTGAACAAACCGACGGTCGCCTACACGCGTGCCGACTGGCAACGGCTGGCCGCGGCGACGCCGTGTGTCGAGCGTGCGGAGGACAGCCGTGAAGTGGATGTGCTGCGCGTACAGGTCCGTGTCGAGGAATGGGAAACCCCCTGGGCGCCGGCGCACGGTACCACCAGTTGGCTGTTTCGCGGCCACTTTCTAGCCGAACCGTTGAGTAAAGGAAAAGAGATCGATATGGATGCGACCTGGTTGCAGCGTTGCGAGTTGCGGCGGTGAGCGGCGGACCTTTGCAGGGCGTGCGCGTGCTCGACCTGACGCGCCTGTTGCCCGGACCGGTGGCGACGCTGCATCTGGCCGATCTCGGCGCCGAGGTGATCAAGATCGAGGATCATGCGGCCGGCGACTATGCGCGCATCCTGGGCGACGGTCCGGATGGGGTGAGCGTTTTTTATCGCTGCGTGAATCGCAACAAACGCGGCTTGCGGCTCGACCTGAAACAACCGGCAGGGCGGGCGATATTCCTGCGTCTGGTGCAGTCCGCCGATATCGTCGTCGAGAGCTTTCGCCCGGGCGTTGCCGACAAGCTGGGCATTGGTTATGACGCGCTGCGCGCGCAGCGGCCGGCGCTCGTCTACTGCGCGATCACCGGCTACGGGCAGTACGGTCTATTGGCGCGAGATGCCGGCCATGATTTGAATTACATCGGTTTTTCCGGCGTTCTCGACCAGATCGGCGTTGATGGCGGGCAGCCGGCGATTCCCAACTTGCAGGTCGGCGATCTGCTTGGCGGTGCGCTGACGGCGACGATGGGTATGCTGGCTGCGCTGTACGACGCGCAGCGCAGCGGTCAGGGCCGGCTGGTCGACGTGGCGATGAGCGAAGCGGTTCTGGCGCACAATCTGTTTCCCCTGTTTGCCCTGCAGACTGGCGGGGAGGTGCCGCCGCGAGGATTGGATTTGCTCAGCGGCGGCAATGCCGGCTATGGGGTTTATCAAACCGCCGATGGCCGCTACATGGCGGTGGCGCCGCTCGAGAAAAAGTTCTGGGATATTTTCTGCGCCGCGCTCGGACGCCTCGATTGGCAAGCGCGTTACGGCGCGCGTGGCGAAGCCGCCAAGGCCTTGCGTGCTGAATTGGCCGCCGTGTTCGCCAGTCGCGATCAAAAGACCTGGAGTCAATTTTTTGCTGAAATCGATTGCTGTGTGACGCCGGTGCTCGATGTCAGCGAGGCATTGGCGCATCCCCACTTCGCTGCCCGCGGGATGAGCGTGCACGCCGATGGCGTGACGCAATACGCGCCGCCACTGAAGCTATCGAATTGGGCCTTCGCCGTCGACCGGGTGGCGCCGACGCCAGGCGAGCACAGCGAGGAAATTCTGCGTCAGGCAGGTTACACGCCTGCCGAAATCGCGGCTTTCAGCGACGCGGCAGTCATCTGAACGAATCACACGGCCCGGGCGCCGGCGTCTGGCCCAGCAGACGCCGGCTTGAACGCTGATGATTGAGAATCAGGCGGGTTTGCCTTTCGCTGGTTTGCTGCCGGGCGTCTCTTCGCTGTTCGTCGCCGCTGGAGTGACCACGGCTGCGGCGGTACTGGCCGCTTTTTGAATCTGTTCCTGCATTTGCTGCATCAGCGTCAGCGGCCATAGTGCAGCCTGTTTCAGCGTGTCGCCGTTGCCGCTGGTCAAGTTGGTGCCTGGCGAACTGCCGTCCATTCCTGCGCCATAATTGGTTGCCATCTGGCCCATGGCGCGCACGGCGTTGAGCGTCACCATTTGCATTTCCAGCCCCTGGATGGTTGCCTGCAGCATCGACAGATTCATCTTCAGCCAGCTTTCCACGGCCTTCAAGTCTTTGATCTTTTTGTCTATTTCTTCGGCGTCAAAGGTTGGTGTGATCAGGTTCGGCAGATTTGGCAGGTTGAAACCCATGCCACCCCACATCTTGCGAACCAGAGCGAAAGGATCGTTCATCGAATCGAAATTGGCCATCTTCACACCTCTCCAGTAATAGTGATGCGACAGATAGTAGCAAAGTTTACCTGCTGATTACGCGGGCACCCTTCCGAGTGCTCGAATGAGCATCGGCTCAGATACGATAACAGAAAAGTCGTGTTTGCCTGGCATCATTGATTTCGAGTATCTGCAGCGGTTCAACGTCGGGAACCGGAAAACTGTTGCTGATGAACAGGCTGCCTGGCGCCATTTGCTGACGGGCTTTTTCCCACAAGGCCGCCAT
The DNA here is from genome assembly GCA_964428215.1 of uncultured Candidatus Accumulibacter sp. Classification (GTDB taxonomy): domain Bacteria; phylum Pseudomonadota; class Gammaproteobacteria; order Burkholderiales; family Rhodocyclaceae; genus Accumulibacter. Next base: position 3,947 of record CAYRXO010000216.1, read on the forward strand.
CGGGGTCGGTGACAGAAAAGCATGCACGACATTGAAGTCGGCCAAGTCGATTTGCCACAGATTGCCCCAGCGCCATGCGCAGTTGAGCAGGCCCGCGCAACGAATGCGGCCGATCAGCCAGGTCAGCGGCGCATTTTCGACGCCGGTGAAATGACCGTCGGGTCGTTGTTTGGCCAGCGTCGCCACCACACTGCCGAAGCCGGCGCCCAGATCCAGAAAGTGCAGTTCCGGCCAGGAGGCAAGAAATGCGCACAAAGCGGTGGTCGTTGCACGGTTGCTCAGGTAGAGCGGCACCTGTCCGCCGGCGGCGCCGCGGAATAGCAATAGCAACAACAGGAAGGCGAGAAGATACCAGCCCGGTGCAATTGCCAGCTGGCTGGCGGCCCAGAGCAGAGGCGCAAAAGCCAAATGAATCAGACGCCACCACCAGGCTTGTTGCGTCAGGCTGGCCAGCAGGCAGGCCGTGATGGCGATGGCGAAAGCCGTTTCCGGCCAGGGCAGACTTTCGCCGCGCCAGGCGAAGTAGGGCCACGCCAATGCTGCCACCGTGAACGCTGCGGCGAGTTGCAAAAACAGCTGCCTGGCTTGTGGGCCCGTGGCGGTAGGCTGAAGCGATGAATCTTCTGGCGCATCTGGCGACACTACGCACCCTCCGTCTGCTTGAAGCGACGGATTGTAGGGCGTTTGGCGATCCGGTGCCCTGCAAAGTCACCAGGAAGATCGAGTGCGGCGCAAAGGAACTGTCTGCTGCTTGCGAGTTCGCATTGTGAATTGATTGAAAAAATATTTGACATTTCAATTGTTGAGCTTCACAATCCTCGGTTCTTAGCTGGAGGGATACCCAAGTGGCCAACGGGATCAGACTGTAAATCTGACGGCTCCGCCTTCGAAGGTTCGAATCCTTCTCCCTCCACCAAAAAACGCCGCAAAGGATGATGCTGGTCTGGCGCTTCGGGCTATGGTTTTGCGGGTGTAGCTCAATGGTAGAGCTGAAGCCTTCCAAGCTTATGACGAGGGTTCGATTCCCTTCACCCGCTCCACGTAGCGGCCGCAGGATTGCTTCAGGCTTCTCGAACGACGCCCATGTAGCTCAGCGGTAGAGCACTCCCTTGGTAAGGGAGAGGTCGACAGTTCAATTCTGTCCATGGGCACCATCGTCTGGTGCTGTAGATCGATTAATTTTCTAATGTCTTGAGGTACTGCAAATGGCCAAGGGAAAATTTGAACGCAACAAGCCGCACGTGAACGTTGGGACGATT
>CAYRXO010000217.1:0-5204 GCA_964428215.1 uncultured Candidatus Accumulibacter sp.
GCCAATAAAATCCGCATCGGAAGGCGCCTTCGGGACGGTCGGTCGTCCTTCCGGGAGGCGAGGGGTCGGCAAACGCAGCCGAATTCTCGCAGCACTTGAATTGTTCTGCGCTTCCCTGAAGCGAACTGAATAAATTGCTTGCGCGCGCTGCAAGTTAGAGCGATCGATTCTCAGGGTGGATGTGTGCCGGTCAGGGAAGTCCCGACAAACTGTAATACAATCGGCACAGTCCGCCGAGTCCTTTGGCCGCTATACATTTCCTGGAAGATACCCATGCGCCTGCCATCCGTCCTGCTTGCCGTGTTCGCGCTTGCCGCTGTTCCCGTCCTGGCGCAGACCGGTGCCGATTCGCGGCAGCCATTGCCGGCGGTACCGCCTCCGCCGCCGGCAATGGAGCCACTGGATGCCGCGCTCGAACCGGAAGTGACGATTCGCAAGCGCGATGGCGAAACTGTTGAGGAGCACCGCGTCAGGGGCAAGCTGTACATGATCAAGGTGACGCCGGACCATGGCGTGCCGTATTACCTGATCGATCGTAGCGGCGACGGCGTTTTTTCCCGCATGGAGGACGCGCCCGGTACGCCGACCCTGAGCGTGCCGATGTGGGTCATCGGCACTTTCTGAACGCCGCGCATCACCCGGATTGCGGATGTCGGTCTTCACCGAGTTGAGCGTTGCCGATGTCGGCCAGTGGCTCGAGAACTATTCGCTGGGGACCTTGCGCACCTTGACCGGCATCGCCGAAGGCGTGCAGAACTCGAACTTTTTTCTCGACACCAGCGGTGGCCAGTACGTGCTGACCATTTTCGAGCAGCTGCCGGAAGAGCAGCTGCCGTTTTTCCTGGGTTTGTTGGCGCATCTGTCCGCGCGTGGCATTCCCTGTCCGGCGCCGATCGTCGATCGTCAAGGTTCATTGAGCAGGCGCTTGGGCGACAAGCCGGCGGTGATCGTCAGCCGTCTGCGCGGTCATTCGCTGGTTGCCCCGACGACGGTGCATTGCGCAGCGATTGGCCGCTTATTGGCCCGTCTGCATCGAGCAGCGGCCGATTTCCCGGCGCCGCTGGCGCATGCCCGGGATACCGTCTGGTGCGCGGCGACTGCTGCGCAGCTCGTCGAACATCTGCCCGCGGCCGATGCAGAGATCCTGGCGGCAGAGATCGTCTTTCAGCAGCGCAAGCGGCCGGATGATCTGCCACGCGGCGTGATTCATGCAGACCTGTTTCGCGACAATGTGTTGTTCGATGGTCAGTCGATCAGCGGCGTGCTCGACTTCTACTTTGCCGGGGTCGATGATCTGCTCTTCGATCTGGCGGTGACGGTCAACGACTGGTGTGCTGACGTGAGCGGTGAGCTCGATATGCCGCGTTGCCGTGCATTGCTCGCGGCTTACCAGGCCGAACGTCCGCTGCAACCGGCGGAAAGTGCTGCCTGGCTGACGATGCTGCGCGCCGCGGCCTTGCGTTTCTGGCTATCGCGTTTGCAGGATCACTACCTGCCACGTCAAGGCGATCTGGTCGTCAAGCGCGATCCGGACGCCTATCGCCGTCTGTTGCAAAAGCATATCGCCGTGTCCGGGAACGGCCAACGGCTGTGGCCACAGCCGAACGACGCCTGGTCGCTGGCGGCAACGGACAACGAGTTTTCGTTCCGTGCCAGGCAATGACCGTTTTTCCCCTTTCCGCCGCGCCGTTCGAAGCGCGCAGCCGGACGGTTGAACCTGGCAGCGCATTCGACTGGTTTCGTCAGGGTTGGGCCATTTTTGCCGCCCGATCAGGCTGTTGGCTGGTATTGACTATCGGGCTGCTGTTCGTTTCTTGCGTGCTGGTGTGGCTGCCGGCGGTCGGCAGGCCACTGCTGCTGTGTTCGACTCCGTTGTTGTCGGCTGTTTTTCTGCTTGAAAGTCATGCCGTGGCCAGCGACAGCGAACTGTCGTTCGCTGGATGGGCCAGGGTGCTGGAAAATCGCGTGCCAGGCTCTCTGGCCGTGCTTGGCGCTCTGTTATTGCTTGGGTCCATAGTCATCCATCGACTGCTGCGGCTCTTGATCGGCAATGTGACGCCACCGCCGATACCGTCGCTGCTTTCCGCTGCTCTGCCGCCATTCGCTGACTGGCTAGTGTTCGTTGCCTTGGGCAGCCTGTTGTTTCTGCCCCTGCTGCTGCTCTTCTGGTTTGCGCCGGCGCTGGTTGTTTTTCATCGGCTGCGGCCGCTCGCTGCCTTGCACGCCAGCTTGCAGGCTTGTCTCAAGAACGGCCTTCCATTGCTGGTTTATGGGATGATTCTGTTGACGCTGACTTTTATCGCCGTACTCCCCGCCGGCCTGGGCATGCTGATCCTGGTACCGGTACTGGCCGGTTCGGTTTACGCGGCATATCGCGATATATTTCTCGCTACTTGAACGGTTACCGACGTCTCTCATGCAAGCACTTTCTCTTCCCGCCGCGAGTGGCTGGCACTGGCTCAGCGAAGGTTTTCGTTTGTTTCGCAAAAATCATGCCATGTTGACGTTGCTGGTCATCAGCTATTGGCTGTTGATGGCCCTCATCAGCCGGGTGCCGCTGCTCGGCACCTTGGTCGGCACCGTCTGCATCCCCGCTTTTTCGGTGAGTCTGATGAATGTCTGTCAAAGCATCGACCGCGGTGGACCGGTGAACTTCCGGCTGCTGTTTTCCGGTTTTGCCAGTTACCTGCGGCCGTTGCTGGTCCTCGGCGCAATCTATCTGGTGGCGACGGTCAGCATCCTCGGACTATCGTCGCTCTTCGATGACGGCGTCCTCATGCGGATGTTTCTTGCCGGTCACAAGCCGCCGGAAGAAGCGCTGCAGAACGGGTCGCTGCTCATCGCGACACAGTTGGCCCTGGTCTTGTTCGCGCCGTTGATGATGGCTTACTGGTATGCGCCGGTGCTCACCGGCTGGCACGGCTTGCCGCCGGGCAAAGCGTTGTTTTTCAGTTTTGTCGCCTGCGCGCGCAACTGGCGTGCGTTCATGGTTTATGGCCTGGCAATTGCAGCGATTGCCACGCTGTTGCCGATGTTGCTGCTCGGTATTGTCGCGCTGCTCCTGCCAGCGGGCACTGGATTGCTGACTTTGTTGTTGACCATGCTGATCGTCCTGGTGCTGGCACCGACAATGTTTGCCAGTTTCTATGTCAGTTACCGTGACGTTTTCGTCAGCAACCATCCCCGCGCCTGAGCGGCAGGCGCTGGGAGTTTTCGGCGGCACCTTCGATCCGGTGCATTTCGGCCATTTGCGGCTCGCTGAGGTGGGGCTGGACGCGCTGCAGCTGGCCCGGGTACGCTGGATTCCAGCCGGTCGGCCGGCGTTGCGTGCGACGCCACAAGTCGATGGCTGCCAACGCTTGGCGATGGTCCGCCTGGCCGTGGCAGACAATGCCCGTTTCCAGGTCGACCCGACCGAAATCGAAGCCGAACAACCCAGCTATACCGTGCCGACGCTCGAGCGGCTGCGCGCCGACGCGAGCATCGGTCCGCTGCGACCGCTGGTGTGGCTCATCGGCGCCGATGCGTACGCCAGAATATCCGAATGGCATCGCTGGCCGGCTTTGTTCGAACTGGCGCATCTGGCTGTCGCCCATCGTCCCGGCTACCCGATCGATGCAGCGCATTTACCGACGGCGCTGGCCGATTGTCATCGGCAACGCTTTTCTGCCGACCCGTGCGTATTACAGCATTCACCCGCCGGTGCCATCGTCAATCTGGCCATGGACCCGTTGGCGATTTCGGCGACGCGCATTCGCGCCTTGCTCGCTGCCGGCAAAAGTGCGCGATATCTGCTGCCGGACGCGGTGATCGACTATCTGCAAACGCATCGTCTATACGTGACCAACGGAATGGGCTTGCTTCCTTCTGCTCCTGAAAATACGCCGTTCTCGTCAACCTTTTCTGCCACCCCTCAGTCGGAACGGACGCGGGGATCGAGTGAGTCACCCGGCGACTTGCTCGTTTAGGAATGATCGTCTTGCCCATGAAACTCCAGCAACTCGAAAAAGTCGTCGTCGACGCCCTCGAAGATATCAAGGGACGCGATATCGAAGTGATCAACACGATGCCTCTGACCGCGCTGTTTGACCGTCTGGTCATCGCCTGTGGCGATTCCAGTCGGCAGGTGAAGGCCCTGGCGCGCAGCGTGCAGGACAAGGTACGCGCGGCGGGTGCCGTCATACTTTCCTGCGAAGGCGAAGATGCCGGCGAATGGGTGCTGGTCGATCTCGGCGACATTGTCGTCCATGTCATGCAGCCGGCAATCCGCCAGTATTACAATCTCGAGGAGCTGTGGGGAGGTGAAGGAGCACGTCACCGGCTGCAGCCGGTACGGACGGCAGCTCATCCTGTCAGAACCCCGCCTGCTGAACCGTGAAACTGACTGTCTTTGCCGTCGGCCATAAGCCGCCGGCCTGGATCGCCGAAGGCTGTACCGAGTACGTCAAGCGCATGCCGCGCGAATTGCCGCTGACCATCGTCGAAATCAAGCCCGAGCCGCGCGGTGCCAAAAGCCGCGAAAAACTGTTGTCCGCAGAAAAGGAGCGCTTGCAGAGTGTGTTGCCTGCTTATCCGCGGGTGATCGTTCTCGACGAGCGAGGCCGCGATCTGACGACCCGTCAACTTGCCGACAGGCTGGCGCACTGGCAGGGTGCCGGTGGTGATACGGCGTTCGTCATTGGCGGCGCCGACGGAGTGGATGAAGGCATGAAGCAACAAGCGGCCGAAATGCTGCGCTTGTCGAGTTTGACCCTGCCGCATATGCTGACCAGACTGTTGCTGTGCGAACAGCTCTATCGTGCGTACAGCCTGCTACGCAACCATCCCTACCATCGCGAAGGATGATCCCGCCGCACTATCTGCCGCCACGTCTGCATCTGGCTTCGCGCAGCCCGCGTCGGCGCGAGTTGTTGAAGCAGATCGGTGTTCCCTTCGATATGCTGCCGTTTCGCAGTTCGCCCCGCTTGGATGCCGCAGTCGATGAAACTGCTTTTCCCGATGAAGACCCAAGCGTCTACGTCGAGAGAATCGCCCGGAACAAGGCAGAATTCGGTCGCCGTATCGTTAGTTTCCGCCAATTGCCGAATCACGCCGTACTCGCCGCCGATACGACTCTCGATCTGGACGGCCAGTTGATCGGTAAACCACGCGATACCCGGGAGGCGGAAGAAATTCTCCACCGGCTTTCCGGCAGGACACACCGG
>CAYRXO010000218.1:0-5156 GCA_964428215.1 uncultured Candidatus Accumulibacter sp.
GCGAGCAGCTTCTCGCTGGCCAGGATATTGACCACTCCCTGGCCGGCGTCGGTCTGCAGCAGGTCGTTGATGTCGAGCATCGGTTCGCCGAAGAAGACGTCGCCGCCCTGTTCTGCGAGAGTGAGCAGGCCGCGCTGGATGGCGCCGATCGACGCTGCCGACACGTTGCCGTATTCGGTGGTGAAGTTCTTGGCGTTCTCGCCGACGTACTGGATCATCGCCCGCAAGTCTTTCAGATCGAGCAGCAGCAGGCCGTTGTCGTCGGCGATCTTGAAGGCCAGTTGCAGGACGCCACTTTGCGTGTCGTTGAGGTTGAGCAGCCGAGCCAGCAGCAGTGGCCCCATGTCCGAGATCGTCGCTCGCACCGGATGGCCGTTGCGGCCGAAAACGTCCCAGAAAACCACCGGGCATTTGGCCGGCGCAAAATCCTGTACGCCGAGTTTGTCCAGCCGCTCCTGCAGCTTGCTGCTCAGCACACCGGCCGCTGCCAGACCGGAGAGGTCGCCCTTCACGTCGGCCATGAACACCGGCACGCCGATCGCCGAGAAGCGCTCGGCCAGTCGTTGCAGAGTGATCGTCTTGCCGGTGCCGGTCGCCCCGGTGATCAGGCCGTGGCGGTTGGCCAGCGCCGGCAGCAAGGCGATATCGATGTCCTGGTGTTTGGCGATCAGCAACGGGGATGACATGAGCAGCTCCGGAAGAGGGTGACAGGTGAGACGGCAAGTTTGTTTTTTCCATTGCCAGATCGCATTGCCGCGCCGCTGTTGCCTGGAAAGTGCGCAGCATGCGGCGGGGAGACCTTCGACTAAGTCAATGGCGATTTAGCAATGGAAGAAAATGCTCGGCCAGATTATCAACCATTTACGGTCGCGCATGTTGCGCGGGTAACACGACGACCGCTAACGAGAACATTGCAGGGGTGTAGGGAACGCGTAATCTGTCCGGGTTTGTCGCAAACGATCTATCCGCTTTGGTCTGCTCGGAGGAAGGGTCGGACGAGACGGACAGCATTGCTACAAAAGATGCGGAAGATGCGATTTAGGGAGACGTATGACGCAGGAGACCGCTCTGATTCCCAAGGCCCGGGCGTCCACCGCAATCGGCGGGATCGTTCGTTGTGGTCCGGTCTGATGATTCACCAGGGTGGAGGCACGCGCGAATCGGTTCCCGGACAACGATGTGATCGGATCGTCACGATAAACGACGCCACCATGAATACGGATCGATGTTTCTCGTTGCCGAAGAAGGCACGCTGAGCAGCTTCCCGGGCGTGAAGGAAGTGATCCAGCTTTCATTCGGATCGCGGGCGCCACGACGGGCACACATTGGAAGCGGGCGGCTGGGTGGAAAAGAAGAAATTGACCCAGTCCGGCATCGCCCTGCAGCGCTTGGGCATCGAAATCCGATCTCTCCGATCCAAGAAAAAATCGCAGGCATCGGACACAACATTATGAGCAAACGGAAAAATCACCTGACTACCCGATAGAGCGTCAGCGAACAATGAGGCACTTTTTCGAGAGTGAAAGTCGATGCGGCGAAATCCATTTTCTTGGGGCTGGCAATCAGTACATAGCCCACTTTCCAGGCCGCCAGGAAGGCTCTGCTACCTTCCGCGCCCAGCCGGCCAATGGACATATTTCTTGGTTCCATCATCGTGTGCAATCCGCTTAGTGCACCAGCGCGGGCAGCGAAACGATTGGTTCCGAGCACTAAAATGCGTGCGGCCTTGTCACTCCCGATACACTCATTGAGGCTGGAAACGTCATCCGGATTTTCAAATTCAGACCACTTATTCCAGTCAAGCCGCCCCTCATGCGAAGACATCATAAGGACCAGCCCTGAAAACACGATGACTGCAATGGCAATCGCAAAAAAAATAATTCGCGCGAATACTTGTCGTTGGTGGTCGTTCCGGCCCCGTTGTACCAGGCAACCAGCCACTAATAAAAAGCCGCTCCAAAATAACGGTATGAAATAACGCTCATCAAAATATCCGGTCAACACTTGTGGCAATAGCAGCAAGAGCGTGATGGCGGCGAATATTCGAATGACAGAAAACTTTTTTGAGGAACAGGTATCGATCCGAAAGTGTTTTCCATCATAACGCGTGATGAACTGCACTCCAGCCAGGAGCGCCCAGGACAAAAAGAAGACCAAACCCATTCTGGTGGCGGTCACGGAAGCGAGCGCCTGAGTAAACTCAATAATGTTTTCGAAAATTCGTTTTAGCCAAGCAATAGGGTTATCCACTAATGTTGGTTGAGCGACCGGCCACCAGTCAGTCACAGAAACCAGGGGATCAATTGCCGTGGCGACGCGAGAGTTATCAGTGGCGAAAGCAATGCCGAAGTGGCTAAGTGAATAAACGATCCAGGGCGAAACGACAATGGACGCACAAAACAAAACGACTAACGCCGACGCTAGACGCCTGGTCAGAAACCACAAGGCGGCTGCAACTAGCAGCGGCAGGAAAACTGCGTCGAATCGATTCAGGACCGCAAGCCCGCAAACAAGTCCGAGCCCGATCGCACCAGCCAAGTTCATCCGCTCGAAATTGAGCAGGTATAGGAAAGCGATGGCATAGAATACCAGCTGCAACGGAATGGTCCGTCCTGCGGTCATTTCGGCGAGCAACATTACGGGACCGAGAAGCAGCCCTAACGCCGTAGCAAGCCCAAGCCACGCAACTCCAAAAACCCGCCGTCCAATCTGCTCCGAAGCAAGCGCGAAAATAAAAAATGAGAGAAAAGCCAGATAAAAGCCGCTGCGGGCACCAGTAGCAAATAAGCTGTCCACCATGGCAATGGCAGCAGGGAAAAGCGGTGGAAATGAACTCGAATAAGGCGATGAACTCCAGTAAGTTCTAAAATGTGAAAATCGATAAAAGTCACCGAATATTGTCCGGCCAAGTTCATAGTACGCCCACGAATCGGGCGAATAGTCAGGTGAGACTACCGATCCCAAAAACAGGGGTAGAGCGATGAGCAGCGTCAAGACGATCAACCAAAGCCAGGGTGGATAGGTTGGTTTTGAAGCATCTGGCGTATAGCCCCCGGTAGCGGCAGATAGTGTTTCCCCAAGAACCTTCAACTTCGAAGTGATTCCTTCGATCTTCGTGGGCACCTTCCCGTCAGAGGGATAGCGGCGTGCCACCGGCACCTGCCCCACCTTCATGCCGATCTGCCCCGCGCGAACGGTCAGATAGAACAGAAGTTCGTAGCGCTGGAAAACGTCCCGGAAGGGCTGTACTTGCGGATCTAATAGGTAGCGCGCCGAATAGGCGCGGAAACCGTTCGTAGTATCGGTAAACCAGTGTCGCCCGGCCAGACTGAGGAGCGGAGCATGGATTACACGATTGGCGATCGAACGTTCCAGGGGTGTGTTTTCGGCAACACCTCCGGGCAGGTATCGCGATCCCTGAACATAGTCAAAGCCCTCCCGAAGCTTCGATACCATGTCGGCGACAGCTTCGACTCCGTCTTTGCCGTTGCCGTCTATGGTCACGATTCCTTCGTAGCCCTCGCGTAAACACCACGCATAGGCCATGCGCAATTGCGCGCTCAGCTTTCCCGGGCCCGTCTTGGTGAGTACCGCCCGTACACCCGCGCCGGCGGTGAACGAAGGATGAAGTGAGCCGTCAGTCGATCCTCCGTCGGCTACGATCACATCAACCGGCAGCTTGGCATTGCGGATTCGCAGAAGTTGGTTGCGGATTCGTTCGCCCTCGTTGATCACCGGAATGACCAGGGCATATGAGTGGGTGCGCGGGAAATGAACCGCGACGTCAAAACTTGGCAACTCCCACGCTGTCGAATCGTGAGAAGGGGTAACTTCTGCTTCGGAAGTCATGATGATCGATGCTCCAGGTCAGCACGATTAAAAAAAACGAAATACTTGCTAAGCAGATAATGAACGCAGAACGACACACCAGCGCCCGCCAAAAGAACTGGTAGTGCCCTGGTATCGCCTAAGAAGGTGGCCAGCAAGGCGACGGTAGCGACGCGCGAGCCGAGCGTGATGAGCAGAACAAAGCTGTAGCGGATCGCCCGACTGGCCGATAGCCGACGCGCGCGGGAGCGGAACGTCCACATTTCATGCAGCGCATAGTTCGCTATCGCCGCAACAGAGAATCCAGTCGCTGCCGCTAGCCAGAGCGGCAGCCCGAGAAAGTGGGCAGCGCTCCAGGCCACGGCCAGATCGAGTGCCAGCCCGGCCATTGCTACGGCAAAAAAACGGGCGGCTTCCATCATGTTCCATCGTATCGCCGCAACAGCGTCCCTTCGCGGCTGTAAACTTCGATAGCCACGAATTCTGGCAAATCGGGGTAGGGTGTTGGAACGGCTCGCACAAAAATGACTCCACAGGCTTCGTCCCGTCTCAAGACTTTTAACAATTGCTCAGGCAAAGTTTTTTCGCGCATGTCTCGCCCAAGAGTTAGGTTCATATAGCCCCGCACAACTAAATTCGTGCCGACCACGCTGCACTCAGTCAGTGGATCGCGAGAAAGCTGGTTGGCTATGCGAGTATTGGTCTGCTGGATGCGTCCCCAAGATTGGTAGTACAGGATGTCGTGACTGAAAATTTGAAGATTTGACCAAATCACGACTGTAACCAGTCCGAGGAGCAGGTGGGGCTTACCCACTGGCATGCTTGACATCCACCATGCCATTGAATTGATCAGTAGCAGCGGGACCGCAAGCTTTAGCCGATCAAATGAAAACTGCGTCGCATGTTGCATTTGTATGAGGTTCTCAACCATTGCGAAGCTCGCAACGAATAACAGAAGCCAGAATACCTTTTTGCGAGAAGTGGGGATTGCTGGAGACGACCTCAAATATTTCAGCGCGAAAACGGAGAGGGGCAGAAGTGCGCCAAAAGATACGAAGTAGCCAAATGGAAGCTCAATAGGAACGAATTTATCGAACGCTCGAGCAGAGGCTCTATTTACCAAGGCCGAAAGCAGCGAATCTACGCCGACAGCAGCGGCGAAATGCAGTAGCATTCCGATCCCAGCGACGATCGTGGCGATTGCAGCCACGGCTGCCGCGACGATCGACAATGATCTTTCTCGGCTGGAGGACAAACCGTGATATACCAAGGCTGCAAATAGACCCGCATTGAAAATAAAACCACTCCATTCAAGGGATGGGTAAAGC
>CAYRXO010000219.1:0-4941 GCA_964428215.1 uncultured Candidatus Accumulibacter sp.
AATAGGCCATCGACAGGTCGTACTGGTTGGTCAATTGCTTGGTCGGCTGGACCGACACCTTGCCCGGACGAGGGTGGCGGTGGTAAAACAGCGCAGCCGTGCGCAACTGGTTTTTTTCTTTATTCATGTCGTCGTCTCCAGACTGGGAAAGCTGAACTGGGCAGGCCGCGTGACCAGGCAATGATCCTCCAGACCGATGGTCCTTCCGTGTCGATCTGTCGATTAATATTAGCGGCACTCGTTGTTCGATGATCGGTGTCGGTTCGAGCTGTGGCATAATTACACAAACGCAGACATCCATGTAGCACCACCCACAGCATGCCATTGCCCCCCACTGCACCGGGTTTGTCTCCAAGTCACCGCGACCGACGCGTTGCCACCGACCGGGCTGATTTTCTGGTTCCGGCTTCTGGCAGTTTCCCCGCACTGATCTCCCGCGCCGTGTCACGGTAGCTTCCGCTTCTCTACCCTTTTTCGAGAGTGATTGCCATGAACCAAACCGTATCCATCAATGCTCCTGACTACGTGAAACATGAAGGCCTGAAAAATTGGGTCGCCGAGATTGCTGCACTGACCACGCCGGCCAATGTCGTCTGGGCTGACGGCTCGCAGGAAGAATACGATCGCCTGTGCGATGAACTGGTCGAAGCCGGCACTTTCATCCGTCTGAAAAAGCGCAAGAATTCGTTCCTGGCTTTTTCGGATCCCTCCGACGTCGCACGTGTCGAGGATCGTACCTACATCTGCTCGGAGAAACAGGAAGACGCTGGCCCGACCAACAACTGGGAAGCACCGGCCAAGATGCGCGCAACCCTCAACGGTCTGTTCAAGGGCTGCATGAAGGGGCGGACGATGTATGTCATTCCGTTCTCGATGGGTCCGGTCGGTTCGCCGATCTCCCAAATCGGTGTCGAAATCACCGATAGCGCTTACGTCGTGGTCAATATGCGCATCATGACCCGGATGGGCAAGGCCGTTTTCCCGGTCCTCGGTACCGACGGCAGCTATGTGCCTTGCGTGCACACCATCGGCGCACCGAAGGAGCCGGGCCAGAAAGATCCGAAGTGGCCGTGCAACCCGACCACCAAATACATCGTGCACTATCCGGAAACGCGTGAAATCTGGTCCTACGGTTCCGGTTATGGCGGCAACGCTTTGCTCGGCAAGAAGTGCCTGGCTTTGCGTATTGCCTCGAACATGGCGCGTGACGATGGCTGGATGGCCGAACACATGCTTATCCTCGGTGTCGAGTCGCCCGAGGGCAAAAAACATTATGTCGCTGCCGCCTTCCCGTCGGCCTGCGGCAAGACCAACTTTGCCATGCTGATCCCGCCGCAAACGATCGGCGGCTGGAAGATCACTACCATCGGCGACGATATCGCCTGGATCAAGCCGCGCGTCGATAAGGATGGCAACACCCGCTTCTACGCGATCAACCCCGAAGCCGGTTTCTTCGGCGTCGCCCCGGGCACCAACGACAAGACCAACTTCAACGCCATGGCTTCGTTGTCCGAAAACACCATCTTCACCAACGTCGCGCTGACCGACGACGGCGACGTGTGGTGGGAAGGTATGGGACCGGCACCCGAGCACGCCATCGACTGGCAAGGCAACGACTGGACGCCGGCGATCGCCAAGGAAAAAGGGGTCAAGGCGGCGCACCCGAACTCGCGTTTCACCGCTCCGGCGTCGCAGTGCCCGTGTATCGACGACCAATGGGAAAGCACTGAAGGTGTGCCTATCTCGGCCTTCCTGTTTGGTGGCCGCAGGGCATCGACCGTGCCGCTGGTCTGCCAGACCTTCAACTGGGACTATGGCGTCTATGGCGCGGCGACCCTGGGTTCCGAAACCACGGCGGCCGCTTTCGGCGCACAAGGTGTTGTCCGGCGTGACCCGTTCGCGATGCTGCCTTTCTGTGGCTACAACATGGCCGACTACTACGCTCACTGGCTGAAGATGGGCAAAGCCGTCGACAATCCGCCGCTGATCTTCATGGTCAACTGGTTCCGCATGAACGAAAAAGGCCAGTTTGCCTGGCCGGGCTTTGGCGACAATGCCCGCGTTCTCAAGTGGATCATCCAGCGTTGTGAAGGCAAAGTCGGTGCCAAGGAAACCGTACTCGGCTGGATGCCCAACTATCAGGACATGGACTGGAGCGGTCTGGAGTTCTCGAAAGCCGAGTTCGACGCCGTTACCAACATCGATGTGGAGGTCTGGAAGAACGAGCTGGCTGGCGTCAAGGAGTGGTTCGACAAGATGGGCGACAAGATGCCTGCGAAACTCGCCCTGATCCGCGACTTGCTGGCGCAAAGCTTCTAAGCGCCGCGTGCTGAACGGCCAAGTACAAGGCCGCCTTCGGGCGGCCTTTTTTCATTTTTGCCGTTATTGCCGGAAGCAAGCTAAACGGTAACCATCTGGCGTTCATCGCCGGACTCGTCCGTCCTGCCGAAAAAATTTCCTCGAATCACGAAACGCAGAGCAGGCATCAAGACGACGACCCGGCGGTTGCGGCTAAAGCGCGCCGCGGTGGCGAATTCTGCGGTCGAGGTTTGACGAGAGAGGTTTGAGTATCGCTGAATTCTGCGCGCGGAAAGATGTCAGAAATACCTGCTGACATCGCTGGCGAAGCTGCCTGCCGGACGCTGTAAACCCGATCCAACCCACGCCAGTTGACTTTTTGTCATAGCCACATGTGAGGATTGAACAGGACGGCAGAGCTTATGTTCCTCAAAAGAGACGCGTTTCGAATCTTTTATTTCAAAGCTATGGAGCGGGAAAAGAGTCTCGAACTCTCGACCTATACCTTGGCAAGGTATCGCTCTACCAACTGAGCTATTCCCGCTGCAAGTGTCATCTATGACAATTGTTGTACAACTAAGGTTGCACGCTGATCTGCGGATTATCCGTTAGGTTTGCATCCATGTCAACCATCAGTGTGTAGGGATGTAGGGAACAGATAATCTGTCCGGTTTGCTCTGCCCGGAGAAGGAGTCCGATGAGACGGACAGAATTGCTACGAGAGATCCGGAAGATGCGATTCAGGAAGCGTATGCTGGCTGGGAATCGGGGCGCTTGACGTAAAGGGAAGCGGTGGGTTTGCTCGTGGTATGCGAAACGGACGTTCCGTCGTTAGCTGGCGAGGTACGCGGCGTCGGGAATGGCAGGGCTGATCGACCGGCGGCTGGAATACGTGTCGCACCGGAAGGCGCCGGTAGACGAAGCGATGGCGTTGACCGAGGCATGCCTTGCGCCACGCGGGATGGAGCGCGAAGCATTTCTTTGCGTGGTATTGCCAAGAAGGGGGACGCCGCCGCTATACCTGGGTGAAGAGCCGGCGGCACGAGGTTGCACTGCTTCCCCGGGCCAAGGCCCGGGGTGTTCATCGCAAACGTCGGGATCGTTCGTCGTGGCCCGGTCTGATGATTCACCAGGACGGGGCACGCGCGAATCGGTTCCCGGGCAGCGATGTGATCGGATCGTCGGGATGAACGACGCCACCATGAACACGACTCGATGTTCCTCGTTGCCGAAGAAGGCTGGCGGAGAAGCTGCCAGGGTGTGAAGAAAGTGATCGAGTCGCGGGGACTTTTCTCCAGCTTCTACTCGGATCGCGGGAGCCACGACTGGCACGCACCGGAAGCGCGCAGCCAGGCGGACAAGAAAACATTGACCCGATTCGGCGTGGCCCAGCAACGCTTGGGCATCGAGATGATTCCCGCCTATTCCCCGGAGGCTCGGGGGCGCTCCGAGCGCATGTTTCGCACCCATCAGGATCGCTTGCCGCGCGAGTTGGCACTGGCGACAGGCTGCGCGTTCGGCGCCGAAAACGAGCGACCGGCAACGCACCGTAATTCGCTGATCAACGCCTGGCGCCGGCCTCCGGCATGACGATATTGACCTCGAGCACTTCGAGGCTGCCTTGTTTCTCCAGGGTGACCTTGATGTCTTCCTGGTTGACCGACACGTATTTGGAGATCACCGCCAGCAGCTCCTGTTGCAGCGCCGGCAGGAAATCCGGCTTGCCGGCATCGCCACGTTCGTGGGCGATGATCAGCTGTAAACGTTCTTTGGCGATCGCGGCCGTCCTGGGTTTGTTGCCAAAGATGCGGCTCAGCAGCGACATGTTTACTTACCCCCGAACAGGCGCTTGAAGAGGCCGGGTTTCTCGTAGTCGACGAAACGCAAGGGAATGGTTTCGCCGAGGAAACGGCCGACGACATCCGCGTAGGCGCCGGCGACGTCGGTGCCGGTCAGATGGATCGCCGGCGTGCCGGAGTTCGATGATTGCAGCACGGCTTCCGATTCGGGAATGACGCCGATCACCGGAATGCGCAGGATTTCCTGCACATCCTTGAACGACAGCATCTCGCCTTCATTGACCCGTTTCGGCGCATAGCGGCTGATCAGCAAGTGTTCCTTGACCGGCTCACCACCCGCCAGCGCGCGCCGCGATTTGGCCTGGATGATGCCGAGGATGCGGTCGGAATCGCGCACCGACGACACTTCCGGATTGGTGACGACCAGGGCTTCGTCGGCGAAGGTCAGCGCCATCACCGCGCCGCGTTCGATGCCGGCCGGCGAATCGCAGACGACGTAATCGAAACCCATCTGCTCGAGTTCCTTGAGCACCTTTTCGACGCCCTCTTCGGTGAGCGCTTCCTTGTCGCGCGTCTGCGACGCCGGCAGGACGAAGAGATTGCCGTTTTCGCAGTGCTTGTCCTTGATCAGCGCCTGCGTCAGCGTCGCTTCGCCGTTGAGCACATTGACCAGATCGAAAACGACCCGACGTTCGCAGCCCATGATCAGATCGAGGTTGCGCAGACCGACGTCGAAATCGATGACGGCAGTCTTGTGGCCACGCAGGGCGAGACCCGACGAGAAACTGGCGCTGGTGGTGGTCTTGCCGACCCCGCCTTTGCCTGACGTTACGACGACGATACG
>CAYRXO010000220.1:0-4910 GCA_964428215.1 uncultured Candidatus Accumulibacter sp.
ACCCGATCTGCGCGCTGCAGGCGGCGATGGAAGGCTACCGCGTGGTGACCATGGATTACGCGGCCGACAAGGCCGACATCTTCGTCACCTGCACCGGCAATTACCATGTGATCACCCACGAACACATGTCGAAGATGAAGGATCAGGCGATCGTCTGCAACATCGGCCATTTCGACAACGAAATCGACGTCGCGTCGATCGAGGGCTACGCCTGGGAAGAAATCAAGCCGCAGGTCGATCACGTGATCTTCCCGGACGGCAAGCGGATCATCCTGCTGGCCAAAGGTCGCCTGGTCAATCTGGGTTGCGGCACCGGCCATCCGTCGTACGTGATGAGTTCGTCGTTCGCCAACCAGACCATCGCCCAGATCGAGTTGTTCACCCGCACCGACAATTACCCGATCGGTGTGTACACGCTGCCGAAGCACCTCGACGAGAAAGTCGCCCGTCTGCAACTGAAGAAGCTCAACGCGCAACTGACCGAGCTCACCGAGCAGCAGGCGGCGTACATCGGCGTGGCCAAGGAAGGTCCGTACAAGTCGGATCATTACCGCTACTGACCGAGGCGACCGCACATGCGCCTGCTCCTGCACTGGCTGCTCAATGCTTTGGCCCTGCTCGGCGTGGCCTATCTGCTGCCGTCGGTGCAGGTGAACTCGTTTGGCGCGGCGCTGGTCGCCGCGCTGCTGCTCGCCTTGATCAATACGCTGCTGCGCCCCTTGTTGATCCTCCTGACGCTGCCGGTAACGCTGTTGACGCTCGGACTGTTCCTCTTCGTCATCAACGGCCTGACCTTCTGGCTGGCCGGCGCGCTGCTGCCCGGTTTTTCGGTCGCCGGCTTCTGGCCAGCCGTATTCGGTGCGCTGCTCTACAGCATTTTCACGTCGCTGCTTTCCTGGCTGCTGCCGTCGGGGAAAAATTAGAACCTTGCCGTCATGACTTCAGATTCTCGTACATTCAGCCTCGAACTGTTTCCTCCCCAGACGCCGGAAGGCGCTGAAAAACTGCGCGCGGCGCGGGCACGTCTGGCATTGCTGCGTCCGCGCTTTTTCTCGGTGACCTTCGGGGCCGGCGGCTCGACCTGCGAACGCACGCTGAACACAGTGCTCGAAATCCAGGCCGAAGGCCATCGCGCGGCGCCGCATCTGTCGTGCATCGGCTCGACGCCCGAGAGCATCCGCGCCATCCTCGAACAGTATCGTTCGCACGGCATCCGCCATCTGGTCGCCCTGCGCGGCGATCTGCCGTCGGGCATGGCGCAGCCGGGCACCTTCCGCTACGCCAACGAGCTGGTCGAATTCATCCGCCAGGAAACTGGCGACTGGTTTCATATCGAAGTGGCCGCCTATCCGGAATACCATCCGCAGGCAAAAAACCCGGAAGACGATCTGCGCGCCTTCAAGCGCAAAGTCGATGCCGGCGCCGATTCGGCGATCACGCAGTATTTCTACAACGTCGACGCCTATGTGAAATTCGTCGATGCCTGTCAGGCGGCTGGAGTCAAGGTGCCGATCGTTCCCGGGATCATGCCGATTGCCAGCTTTGCCAATCTGGCGCGCTTTTCCGACAACTGCGGCGCCGAAATTCCGCGCTGGATGCGCAAAAAGCTGGAAAGCTACGCCGACGACCGCGATTCGATCCGCGCTTTCGGTCTCGACGTGGTCACCGATCTGTGCGAAAGGCTGCTGGCCAGCGGCGCGCCGGGCCTGCATTTCTACACCCTCAATCAGGTTTCGTTGACCAGCGAGTTGTGGCGTCGCCTCGGCCTGAACTGAGCCGCGGCCGACGCTCGGCGGCAGATCTGTCCCTCGGCGGTGGGCAAGGGATAAAATGCGCGACCGTTGCACTGCACACCGGCCGGCAGCGGGTGAAGAAACGGTTCTGCTGGCCGCGCCAGCGCCCGGTTCTGCCTGATTATGAGACAGCCATGAAAGACCATTACGCCGAGCTTGGCATCGCCAGTGACGCGACCAGCGAACAGATCAAACAGGCGTATCGGCGCAAGGCGCTGCAGTTGCATCCGGACCGCAATAGCGCCGCGGATGCCGCCGACAAATTCCGCGCCGTGCAGGAAGCCTACGACACGCTGGGCGATGCCCGGCGGCGTCAGGATTACGACGATAATCGGCGCCGCAACCTGCTCGACCAGCCGCTGCAAACGGCGCGCGAAATCTGGCAAAACTACCTGGAAGGAGTCCTGCAGTGAGGCTGTCGCCTTATTTTAACGAGTTGAAATCGGCCTACGAGGCGGAACTTGAAGACCTGACGACCGATTCCGCCGGACACGACGTTCTCGCCAAGCGGCTGCGCGAGAAACGCGCTCAGGTGGCGCAGTTGTTGCCGATGATCGAATGCAACCCGGAAATGGTCGCCGTCGCTTTTCACGGCGGCATGTCTTTTCCGCGCCCGGAAATTCTCAACCAGCTCGCCGGCCTCGATCCCGAGGATCTGCCGACCTGGTCGCAACTGCAGGCGTCGGTCCCACTGCAACCCTGGGCGGCGGCACTCGCCGACGTCGTTTTGCAGGACCCTTTCGGCGATCATTTTCTGGTCGTTGCCGCCTGCCTGGAATATCTGTGCGGCAAAGCCGACAGCAGCGACGAGCGGCGTGCGCTGGCTGACGACAATGAGCCGGAGAAGGATGGCCGCGACGACGACGAATCCGACGACCGCGATCTCGAGGAAGCCGGCGAAGACTGGCTGTCGCAACAGGGTTTCGACCGCAAAGACCCTTATTTCGGAGGTTGAGCCATGAGCCACCCCGCGCTGCTGCGCGCTGAAAAACTGGTCCGCGCTGGCGACATCGTCGGTGCGGAAGCGGCACTCGTCTCGCTGGTCGAAAGCGAAGGCGACCAGGCGCTGGTCGTCGCCCTCGACGACTTCCCGGCCAAGGATCTGCTGGCGGTCCTGCGCGACTACGATTCGTCGAAGGAGTCGGTGGTCAATCTGCTGGTGTCGCCGGAACAGTTCGCGCGGGCGATCGTTCTCGAACGCCGCTACGGTGAGAACAATCATCAGCGTCTACACGGCATGATCAATTCGGTAATTTTCCGGGCTGACAGCGAGCCGAGCGAATTTCTGGCCGCCATCGGCGAGGTCGACGGCGGCAACGACGTGCTCGCCGATTACCTCTCGGAACGCGTCGACAACCTCGAGCATTTTTTCCGTACCGGCACGTTCGATTTTTTCGGCGAAGGCGATGAAGCGCTGCTGGGAATGAGCGACGACGAACGGCTGGAAGCCTTGTTCGATGCCGAAGCTTACCGCCCGTTCCTCAACCACAGCGAAGTCAATGACCACGACTGGATGGAAGTGGCCTGGCTGCTGCGCTGTCAGCACCCCGAACTGTTCCGCGAAGTGCTGCTCATCCTGCGCGCGCGCGCGCGTGCCGACGAACGCGCGCAACTGCTCGAGGAACTGCTCTCCGGGTCGGGGCGGATTGGCGGCACAGCGCCTGCCAGCCCCGCCGACCCGGAAGAAGAGTCGGCGCTCTGAACGGGCAACGGACGGCATCATGACCGTAGCGGAACAAGCGCTGGCCGTTTTCGATGAGCGTCCGTTTTTCGAGCGCGCGCTGCGTCACGGCGTGCAGCAAGGCTTGCTCGACCGCGTGCTGATCGAACGCATGCGCAACGACGCGCCAAAAGGCATCGTCCAGATCGCCGACCATTTTGGCAGCGCCTATCTGCGGCCGAACATCGAACAGGCGCGCCTGCGGCTGGTCAATCTGATCAGTCTGTATCTCGCGGAGCATTACGCCGGCAACCTCGACCAGGCGGCGCGTTCCTTGCGCGACAACACCTTGCTTTCGCACTCGCGCGGCGGTTCCGAGATGCTTAAAAGCCTGTGGTCGCTGCCGGAGGACACCTCGCTCGGCGCGTCCGCAGCGACCGTTACACAAAAAACGTTTCTCGCCGAGTGGTCACTGCGAACGCTGGCCGATTACCGGCGCGCGCTGGCGCAACGGCAGGCCAACCAGTCGGCGATCGCCGCGGCGCACTGCTGCCTCACGCGCGCCGGGCAGACGACGAAAGGACTCGACGGCACGAGCGCCGAAGCGGTCCTGCGCAGCGCGCTGCTGGTCGCCTTGAGCGGCAAGTCGCCACCTTTTCTGCCCAATGGCAGCCAGTTTCTCGCCTTGCTGAAACAGTTGCGCGGCAAAAGCGCCGCGGCGAAATTCCATGTACGTCGGCAAACGTTGTCTGACGACATGCCGTCCGCGCTGCAGCCGGTCGTCGAGCACGAATGGCAGCGGCTGGAAACGAACGATTTGCCGCAGATCGCCAACCGCGACCTGTCGATCGAGCGCCTGTACAACGAACTGGCGCCGCTGTATTTCCTGCGCGATTTCGATCTCGCTGACGGCGCGCCGCTGGCGCTAGTCAGCTCGTCGAACTGGCAGGAAATCACTGGCGGCAAATACGACGACGGTTCGCTGCTGACCGTTTTCGTCTGCCTCGCCGCCGGTGTGCCGGCCAAGCCGTCGCTGTCGCGCAAAGCCGCCCGCGCGCTCATTCAAAAAAGCCGGTCTGACGGACTGCACAGCGAACCCGTCCCGGCGTTCATCCGGGACCACGCTCCATATGCGATGCAGGACGATCTTCTCGTACTATGGCAGGAATTTTTCGACGAAGCACAAATTTACCTGCTCGACGAGTCGGACGACACGCTTGGTCAAGCGATACGTTTTCTGCAAGAGAACTGCGTCATCGTTTAGGGAAGCGCTGATTAAATCGTGTTACAAAATTTCGACATCAGTACAACCAATGGGTTAGGCTGCCATCTTGGGGCGAAAATCGATTTAATCAGCGCTTCCTTAGGGAAACGCAGAACAATTCAAGTGCTGCGAGAATTCGGCTGTGATTGCCGACCCCTCGCCCCCCGGAAGGACGACCGACCGTCCCGAAGGC
>CAYRXO010000221.1:0-4831 GCA_964428215.1 uncultured Candidatus Accumulibacter sp.
GCACCATCTTCGACCAGATCAGGTCGGCCGATTTGAGCAACTGGAAGCCGCCGGAGACCTGTTGGTGTCCTAGATAGCCTTTTTCCCACATCATGTCTTCGAGCAGGGTGACTTCGCTGGCGTCCATGAAGACGTTGATTTCGCCGACTTCGGTGAAATCGGTCATCGCGGTGAACAAGGTGATACTGGCCAGCCGTTCGTCGCCGTCGCGCGCCATCGCCGCGGCGGTGATGGTCAGCAGGATGCCGCCCAGGCAATAGCCGACGGCGTGAATTTTGCGTTCGGGCAGCAACGCCGAGATGACATCGATCGCCGCCAGAGTGCCGAGCCGGCGGTAATCTTCCATGCCGAGGTTGCGGCATTCCGGGCCGGGGTTGAGCCAGGAGATCATGAACACCGTGTGTCCGCGGTCCACTAGGTATTTGACCAGCGAATTGTGCGGCGACAGGTCGAGGATGTAGTACTTCATCATCCACGCCGACTGCATGAGGACCGGCTCGCGCTGGACGGTCGGCGTGCTCGGCGCGTACTGGATCAGTTCGATCAACGGGTTGCGGAAAACCACCTTGCCGGGGGTGATGGCCAGATTTTCGCCGACCTTGAAGGCTTCGCTGCCGGCCGGTTTCTCTTTACGCAAGGTGCGCCGTTGATCGTCGTACCAGTTTTTCGCGCCGCGCAGCAGATTGCTACCGCCTTCCTTGGCCGTCGTCTCGACGATTTCCGGATTGAGCAGCGGCATATTGCACGGCGCGAGCATGTCGAGAATCTGGCGCGCCATGAACGAGACGGCCGCTTCACTGTGTTTGCCGACGCCGCGAATGCCGGTCGTCGCGTTATGCCACCATTGCTGATTGAGCAGAAAACCCTGATAGATGACGTTGTACGGGAATCGCTGCCAGCCCGGATGGTCGAAGCGATGGTCGCCGGGCAAGGGTTTGATCGTTGCTTCGGCCTGACCGGTCAACGCGGCACTGACGGCATACGTGCCGAGACGCAAGGCTTTGCGCGTCGCCTTCGCCGCCAGTTGCATCTGTTTGCCGGGCGAAGCGGCCAGATGCACGCTCCAGTCGAGATAGGCCATCGCCAGCGAGGCCGGCGACAGGCCGCCGCTCAGTTGGCCGAGGGCGATATTGGTCAGTCGGTCGATCTGTTCGAGGGCGTCGGAATCGAGTTCGCTGCGGTCGCTCAGGCGGCGGGAAAAACTATCGGGGCAATCTGTCGCCGGCTCGGCAGGCCGGCTGTCGGCCGTTGCCACTTTGTCGGCTTTTGCAGTGGGAGCCGTCGCGACAGCACGCTGAAGGACGGCGACGTTTTCTGCTTCGGATGGCGGTGCGACGGCTGGCGTGGCCGGCGCAGCAAGGCGGTCGATGTCGCGCGGCGGCACGCTGATCGCCGCTGCCTCGGACGACTGGAGAGATTGCTCGACCGCTGGCGGGTTTCCATCGCTCGGCAGCGTTGTCCGCAATTCCTGCTCCGAGACGGTGACCGTAGCCGTGAGCGGTTTTTTTTTCCGCGGAGCGCGCGCTTTGCGGCGCGGCGGCGCGGCTTGTTCGCCCGGCGGGACCTCCGTGCTGGTTGGGCTGACTTCGGGATCATTCGGTTCGTCAATCATCTCGTTCTCCGTGGCGGTACGCTCTGTTCGGACTGTTCGCCTGCGCCGCCGATCGAACGTTTTTCCTTGCCCTCGGCGGCAGCGCTGGCGTGGGTACAGCCCAGGCGAATGGTAAACCAGCCAACTCCCACCCGGCTGATGCAGGTCAACCCGCCGTCAGTCCGTCGATTTATCAGCGGCGTGTCTCCGTCGCCGCGGCTTGTGCATGGCGTAAAACTTTCCGGCGGATCAGACAGTAGCCCGATGCGTCGATCGACCGGTCCCGGCGGAATGATCGATGTCAGCGGAAAACGCTCGTCCGGACGCGAATCGACGGTCTTCCTGCGCTGTCGTGTGTGAAAAAGCGTTGAAATTTCCGCCGTCATCGTCTTTTTCAAGATGTCATCAGGGTTGTCCGGTGCTTGACTCGGCGGCGCTCCGCATTCGACAATGCGCACACTGATCAGTTAATCATTTTCGCCGTCGAAAAGCCCGTCGGCGGAGGAAAAAAACGAGGTTTACCGGTCGGGATCGCGCCACTTTCTGCAGCCTTCTTGCCGCTACGCGGTTTGAAAAGCGATCCTGTAGTCGCGACGCCGTCAGTCTTCTTCATGTCGCCTAATTTTTTTCGGTTTTCCTGTGACGACGCATGTGCGTAGCAATCACCGTTGGCACGGGTGAGTAGCGCGTCATCGTGTGATGCCGCGTATTTCTTTGGGGGTTATCATGCAAATCAATGGCAGTGTATTTGTTGTAACAGGTGCAGGTTCGGGTTTGGGCGCGGCCACGGCGACCGCGGTGATCAATGGCGGCGGCAAAGTGGTGATCGTCGATGTCGACTCGACGGCCGGTGAAGCGCAAGCGGCACAACTCGGCGCCAACGCCCGTTTCGCCAAAACCGACGTCACCGATGAAGCGAGCGCACGTGCCGCCATCGATCTGGCGGTCAGCGAGTTTGGTGCGGTGCATGGACTCGTCAATTGCGCCGGCGTTGCGCCACCCAAGAAAGTCCTTGGTCGTGACGGTCCGCACGATCTGGCGACTTTCGCCCGCGTGGTCAACATCAATCTGGTCGGTACCTTCAACATGATTCGTCTGGCCGCCGAAGCGATGAACAAGAACGAGCCGAACGAAAACGGCGAGCGCGGCGTCATCGTCAATACCGCGTCGGTTGCCGCTTACGACGGACAGATCGGCCAGGCCGCCTATGGCTGCTCGAAAGCCGGCGTCGTCGGTCTGACCCTGCCGGTTGCCCGCGAACTGGCCGCGCTGGGCATCCGTGTGATGACCATCGCGCCAGGTATCTTCGAAACGCCGATGCTCAAGGGCCTGCCGCAAGCCGCGCAAGATTCGCTGGGCAAGATGGTGCCGTTCCCGTCGCGTCTCGGCCGTCCTGCCGAATACGCGGCGCTGGTGCAGCACATCTGCGAGAACTCCTACCTCAACGGCGAAGTGATTCGTCTTGACGGTTCGATCCGGATGGCCGCCAAGTAAGCGTCGATTCAAAGCTCACCAGCAGACGGACAGGGCTGCGGCTGCATTGCGGTCCTCCCGAAGAATGAGCGCCCTGCCCTTCCCCCCTTGTCCCCGTCACCTCTTCGACCCGGGACGAGGGGCAATCAGAAAGTCGCGTAGCGGCTTTCACCTCAATAGTCATTGCGAAACAGGAGTCTCGTATGAGTGAAGCAGTTGTTATCGTCGGTGCCAAGCGGACACCCGTCGGTTCCTTCCAAGGTCAGTTTGCCGGCCTGACCGCCCCGCAACTCGGTGCCGTGGCGATCAAAGCCGCCGTCGAGCAGGCAGGCGTCAACGTCAATGATATCGACGACGCCCTGATGGGCTGCTGCCTGATGGCCGGTCTGCGGCAAGCGCCGGCCCGTCAGGCAGTACTCGGCGCCGGACTACCGAAATCCGTGCCGTGCACGACGCTGACCAAGATGTGCAGTTCGGCGCAGAAAACGGTGATGATCGGTTACGACGAACTGCTCGCCGGCTCGGCCAATATCGTCGTCGCCGGCGGGATGGAGTCGATGACCAACGCCCCGCACGTGCTGACCAGCGCCCGCACCGGTTATCGTCTCGGCCACGGCCAGGTTTACGACCACATGTTCCTCGACGGCCTCGAAGACGCCTACGAGCCAGGCAAGCTGATGGGCGCCTTCGCTGAATTGTGCGTCGACAAGTACCAGTTCTCGCGCGAAGCGATGGACGCTTTCGCCATCGAATCGGTCACCCGTGCGCAACGTGCCGTCGCCGACGGCTCGTTCAAGGCCGAGATCGCTCCGGTGACGGTCACCACCCGCCGCGGCGAGGAAGTGATCGCTGGCGACGAAACGCCGGGCAAGTGCGACGTTTCGAAAATCTCCAAGCTGAAACCCGCTTTCAAGAAGGACGGTGCGGTCACGCCGGCCAATTCGTCGTCGATTTCTGACGGTGCCGCCGCTTTCGTGATGATGCGCGAATCGGATGCCAAGAAAGCCGGCATCACCCCGCTGGCCCGTATCGTCGGTCACGCCACCTACGCCGCCGAGCCGGCGTGGTTTACCACCGCACCGGTGTTCGTCTTCAAGAAACTGTTGAAGAACATCGGCTGGGAAGTCAGCGATGTCGATCTGTGGGAAATCAACGAAGCCTTCGCTACGGTGACCATGGCCTCGATGCACGACCTCAACCTGTCACACGACAAGGTCAACGTCAACGGCGGCGCCTGCGGCATGGGTCACCCGATCGGTGCCACCGGTTCGCGCATTCTGATCACCCTGCTCTACGCGCTCAAAGCGCGCGGCCTGAAGCGCGGCATCGCCGGTCTGTGCGCCGGTGGTGGTGAAGCCACTGCGATCGCCATCGAAATCGTCTGATCCACTGCCAACGAGCAATCCCGCCCCTTCGCCGGGGCGGGTCAGGAGTATGAGATGTTGATTGACAAGAAACACATCGGCATGAAAGTGCCGCCACATAGCGTTCATCTGACGGCGTGGCAACTGAAGTGGTTCGCCAAGGCGACCGGAGAGACCAATCCGATCTACTTCGACGAAGAAGCCGCGCACAAGGCCGGGCTGCCGGGCGTATTGGCGCCACCCACGTTCTTCTTCTGCATGGACATGGACAAGGAACATCCTTTCGATTATCTCGAAACGATGCAATGCGACCTGGGAAAAATGCTGCACGGCGAACAATCGTTCAATTATTACCAGCCGATCTATTCCGGCGACACGCTGGATTTCGACGGTGAAATCACCG
>CAYRXO010000222.1:0-4786 GCA_964428215.1 uncultured Candidatus Accumulibacter sp.
GGAGTGCGTACTGGAGCCGACTCGCGAAGGTGTTCGCGAAACCCATGCCGCTTTCAAGGATGCCGAGACCCTGGCGCGCGCCCGCAACTCGCAAAACAGCCTGCTCGCCCAATCGGGCGACTGGGAAGGCCTGGCGCGGCCCTGCGCTATTCGCGCGTCGCCGATCTGCTGCGCGAGCGCTCGCGCCACCCGCTGGTGCAGGCCCGGCAGGCCGCGGGCGCCTTCGTCGTTTTCAGCCCGGCCGCGATCGCCGACGCCTTCTTCGATCCGCATCTGCAGACCGTGCAGTGTGCCGCGCTCGATGCCGAAGGCGCGCTGCGCTGCTGATCGCGCCGGCATGCCGCCCATCACCGCCGGGTACCGCAGAGAATTGCCGGCGCCCTCAGCGGCCGTCGCGGCCGCTGCCACCATATCGGCGGTTTACTCTCCTGGCAGGGAAATCAGCCCGTGTTGGAAGCATGGAGTCTGGTTTGCGATCAGGTGATATCGCTCGATTGCACGGACTCGATTGCCGGCGACGCCGACGCCCTGGCTGCGCGGCCTCTCGAGCGGGCCAGTGCGGTCGACGACGATCCATTGCTGGCCGCGTCGCTCGCTCTGCGCGCCCTGCTGGCCACGCTCCTGCACCACGGCATCCGCGCCCTGTCGTCGTCCTGGCCGGCCGACAGCCAGGCCATGGTCGCCCGTCTGCGGCACATCGGCTGGCCGGCTCTTGCCGAAGCACTCGCGCTGCTCAACAAGATGATCCAGGAGCCGCAGGCGCCGGATGGCGCCCAACAGCTGACGCGACAATTTTCAATGCTCGTGATGCTGCGCCAATTGCATGCAGATGCGCTGGCGGAACAAGACGAGCGCTGAGCCAAGAAGGCGCCGATGCACCGCATCGCCCGGCGGACGACCGGGCAGCGATCAGCATGGATTTTCAGCCTGTCGATATTCGCCGCTTGGCGGTGCCACGGTCCGTGACCCGGACTCAAATCCGCAGTAACACTTTCCAAAAGGTATTGTGTTGCAATGGGATAAAAACCCTCGAGCATGGAAGAGCGCACGATGATCGAGCCGGGGCTTGAGCAGGGCTGCTCGCGGCAGCCCTGCTGGCCAGGGCGGGTTGTTGCAGGTCGAAAACCTTGGCCTTGACCGTGCACCAGGACAGGCTGTCGCTTATCCGGCTTACGGCGCGGGTGCGCTCTCGCCGCGGCCGATGCCGTAATACTCGAGTCCCTTTTCGCGCATCTGCGCCGGATTGAACAGGTTCCGGCCGTCGAAAATCAGCGCCTGCTTGAGCAAGGAACGGATCTGCTCGAAATCGGGACTCTTGAACTCGCGCCATTCGGTGGCGATCAGCAGCGCATCGGCGTCCTGCAGCGCATCGGCTTGATGATTGACCAGCGTCAGACCCGGCAGATCGCCGAATATGCGCCGTGCTTCGTTCATCGCCACCGGGTCGTAAGCGCGGATCGTTGCGCCGTGACGCAGCAGTTCGTGAATGATCACCCGGCTCGGCGCATCGCGCATGTCGTCGGTATCGGGTTTGAAGGCCAATCCCCACAGTGCGAAGCTGCGGCCGCGCAGATCGTCGCCGAAGCGGGCGAGAACCTTGTCTACCAGGATCCGCTTCTGGACTTCGTTCGCCGTTTCGACGGCGGTCAGCACGCGCAGTTCGATGCCATGCTCCTGGCCGGTGTGCACCAGCGCCTTGACGTCCTTGGGAAAACACGAGCCGCCGTAGCCGGTGCCGGCGTAAAGGAAATGCGTACCGATGCGCGGATCGCTGCCGATACCGCGCCGGACGAGTTCGATGTCGGCGCCGACACGTTCGGCCAGCCGCGCCAGTTCGTTCATGAAGCTGATGCGCGTGGCGAGCATGGCGTTGGCGGCGTATTTGGTCAATTCGGCACTGCGCGGGTCCATCAATTGCAGCTTGTCGCGGTTGCGCGAGAACGGCTCGTAAATGGCGCGCATCAGATGCGTGGCGCGTTCGTCGTCCGAGCCGACGACGATGCGGTCGGGACGCATGAAATCCTCGACCGCGGCGCCTTCCTTGAGAAACTCGGGGTTGCTGACCACTGCGAAGTCGAGTTTCACGCCGCGTTCGGCCAGCGCTTCGCCGACCGTCGCCTTGACCCGGTCGGCGGTGCCGACGGGCACGGTGCTTTTATCGACGATCACCTTGTAGTCGGTCATGTGCTGGCCGATGCTGCGCGCGGCGGCGAGCACGTATTGCAGATCGGCCGAGCCGTCCTCGTCCGGCGGCGTGCCGACGCCGATGAACTGCAGCGTGCCGTGGTGTACCGCCCGCGCGACGTCGGTGGTGAATTGCAAGCGTCCGTCGGCGGCGTTGCGCCGTACCATCTGCTCCAGGCCGGGTTCGTGGATCGGAATGCCGCCGTTGTTGAGGATGTCGATCTTGCGTTGATCGACATCCAGGCAAAGGACATGGTTGCCCATTTCCGAGAGGCAGGCGCCGGTGACCAAGCCGACGTAGCCGGTGCCGATGACGGTTACTTTCATTCAGTCTGACCTTTCTATAACGTCAAAGCCGCTTCAGGAGAAAGTTGCCAAGCGACTTGCTGAGATCCCCTGGCTCCCGCTGTACGCGGGACAAGGAAGAGGGGGACAAGGCCTGCATTCTTCAGGGTTGGGAAAAAGCCTTGTCTCTTAGACAGAGTAATAGCTGCGGTACCAATCGACAAAGCGAGCGATGCCGACGTCCAGCGGTGTGGCGGGTGCAAAATCGATCCATTTTTCCAGCGCGCTGGTGTCGGCGTAGGTCGCCGGCACGTCACCCGGCTGCATCGGCAGCAGACGTTTTTCGGCTTCCAGGCCGAGATGTCGTTCGAGACAGCCGATGAAGTCGAGCAAAGCGACGGGCTGATGGTTGCCGATGTTGAACACGCGGTACGGTGCGTCACTGATCGCCGGATTCGGGTTGTCTGCCGTGTACGCCGGGTCGGCCGCCGGTAGGCGGTCGGTCACGCGCAGCACGGCTTCGACGATGTCGTCCACGTAGGTGAAATCGCGCCGCATCTGACCATGGTTGAAGACGTCGATCGCCTGCCCGGCCAGGATCGCGCGGGTGAACAGAAACGGTGCCATGTCCGGTCGTCCCCAGGGACCGTAAACGGTGAAGAAGCGCAGGCCGGTGGTCGGCAGGCGATAGAGATGGCTATAGGTGTGCGCCATCAATTCATTGGCTTTCTTGGTCGCCGCGTACAGACTTACCGGATGATCGACGTTGTCTTGCTCGGCGAAGGGCATGCGCGTATTGCCGCCGTAGACGCTGGAACTCGAGGCGTAGACCAGATGCTGAATCTGCTGCTGCCGACAGCCTTCGAGTATGGTCAGGAAGCCGACCAGATTACTGTCGACGTAGGCCTCCGGATTGAGCAGCGAGTAGCGCACGCCGGCTTGTGCGCCGAGATGAATCACCCGTTCGAAACCTTCGGCAGCGAACAGCGACGTCATCGCCGGCCGATCCGCGAGATCCATTTCGACGAAACGAAAATTTACCTGCGTCTGCAGGCGGGCCAGGCGGGCGCGTTTGAGGCCGACATCGTAATAATCATTGACGTTGTCGATACCGACGACCTGATCGCCCCGTTGCAGCAGGGCATGAGCAGTGTGCATGCCGATGAAACCGGCAGCACCGGTGACGAGAATTTTCAATGCGCAAACTCCGGAAAGAGAACGCTCAGGATCAGCCCTGGACGATGCGAAGTGGTGGTGACTGTCGTCGAGGTGACAGGCGTCTGGTTACTCATTGGCTTTCATTGCGCCTGTGCGAGTTCGGCGGATCAAGTAAAAAGTCTACTCGCAGCGCTGGTCAGCAAGCGCCGGCGCCCCTGGAAAGCGCGAGATATTGCAGCGGCCGTCCGGATCAGGCTGGACGATTGTTCAGCCAGGCGGAAAAGTCGGCACCGATTTCGGGATGCTTTTCGGCCAGGACGACGCTGGCCTGCAGCAGCCCGAGTTTGCTGCCACAGTCGTAACGCTGTCCATGATACCGGTAAGCCAGCACCTGTTCCTGAGCGAGCAGGGCGGAGATGGCATCGGTGAGCTGAATCTCGCCGCCGGCGCCGCGCGGCTGGCTGCGGATCAGATCGAAGATCGCCGGGGTGAGCACGTAGCGGCCGGCGATACCCAGGTTCGACGGTGCTGCGCGCGGATGCGGTTTTTCGATCAGGCCGCTGACATTGATCAGGTCGTCCGCCAGCGTTTCGCCCTTGATGATGCCGTAGCGATGAGTCTGGTTTTCGGGGACTTCCTGAATGGCGAGAATGCTGCATTGCCGTTCGGCGTACAGATCGGTCATCTGTTGCATGATCGGCGGCTCGCCGAGCATCAGGTCGTCGGCTAGCAGGACCGCGAACGGTTCGTTGCGGACCAGCCGCTCGGCGCACAGCACGGCGTGCCCGAGCCCGAGCGCCCGGGCCTGACGGACATAGATGCATACCATGTCGTCGGGGGTGATCGAATGCACCAACGCCATCAGTTCTGTCTTGCCACCCGCGGCCAGTTCGGCCTCCAGTTCCACGGCAGTATCGAAATGATCCTCGATCGAGCGTTTGGTCCGTCCAGTGACGAAGATCATCTCCCGGATACCGGCGGCGTAAGCCTCCTCGACGGCGTACTGAATCAACGGCTTGTCGACGACGGCCAGCATTTCCTTCGGGCTGGCCTTGGTCGCCGGCAGAAAACGCGTGCCAAGACCGGCCACCGGGAATACCGCTTTTTTTACCAACGTAGTCTTGTTCATCAAGCTCTTTCAAACCAACAAAATAAAAGT